>PKXI01000127.1:0-38469 GCA_003133425.1 Acidobacteriaceae bacterium | reverse complement strand
GGCGTGGCGGAAGTCCATCTTCGAGCTTTCTCTTGCGCCCACGGCGTTTTTGGTATTGGCCGTGTAGATGAGGCCGTTGTCGCGATTGGAGTAGTCGGCAGCGTAGGCCGGTTGATCGCCGGGTCCAGTAAACAAGCTTGATATGAGAGAGCTGAAGGCATCGTTGTTGTTCATGGGCGGCAGACCGAGCAGCGACTCCATAGTGCGCAGAGTGCTGACGGTGGAGTAGAAGCGGCTGTCGACGAAGGGCGCGCCGTTGGGGCCATGGGGGGAATACTTGCTGATGACTAACCCGAGGCTGCGGTGCGCGTCAACGTGGTCGGCGCCGGCCTGCGCATCGTCTTCGAGGATGAAGAAGGCGGTATCGTCCCAGAAGGGCGAGTGCGAGATTGCTTCCACAGCTCTACCGACAGCGAGGTCGTTGTCGGCAACTGAGGATTTGGGGGTGGGTCCGCCGGCCGTGGTCCCCGCGGTGTGGTCGTTGGGGAAGCGGAGCATGACGAAGTCCGGCATGGTGTCTTTGCCGCGCTCTTTTTCCGCGATCCAAACCTTCAAGTGTTTCTCGAAGACTGCGAACCTAACCTGGTCAGGGATACGGAGATTGAAGTCAGGGTATTCAGGGGCAAAGTGGCCGACCAGCTCAGGCTTGGTGGCGATGTTGGTAGCAATCAGGGGAATGGCCCACGGCCACTTGTTGACGCCACCGCCCCACTCGGCTGGCATGGGCTCGCCGGGGGCAACCGCCTTGCGCGCACAGGTTGCGCCTGCGAGCATGGGCCCCTGCTGCGGATTGGCAGTCCTGGCATCAGTGCAGAAGGTTGAAGAGATGTACTCGGCAAAATGATAGTAAGTCTTGCCGTGAGCGGCGATATCGCCCCAGAGATATCCGCTGCGCGGCTCGTTGACGTCAGGGATCTTCTGCAGCAGCGGATAACCCTCGGCCACCACACCTTCGTAGTCGTAGCTGCGCTGGCTACCGCGATAAGACTGCTGCCAGGTCTTCTCAAGATAATCCGTGCCGATGGCCGCATTCGACCAGACGTGGCCGTCGCCCGACACTTCGCCGGAGTCAAAGAAGTTATCGAGCACGCCGAACTGAAGGGCGAGATTGTGCAGGTTGGGCGTGATTGTCTTCCCAAACATCGTCAGGCTGGGAGCGCCGTTGCCCACCTGCTTGCCATCCTTGCTGAGGTCGCCGAAGACCTGATCGTAGGTCCGATTCTCCTTGATGATGTAAATCACGTGCTTGATGCGGCCTTGCGTTCCGCCGGCAAAGGTGATTTTTTCCGCCGCCGCCTTCATGCGGTTGGACTCGATCACTGCAGACGTCCACTGCGGCAGGTTGTTGGCAATTTCCGTTTCATCGAGTGTGGCCAAGGAGCCATACATCAGCGTGCCTATGTAGGTACTGGTGCTTTGTCTCCCTCTGCTCTGCATTGACTCAACGGGGCGCTGGGGATAGTTGTTGGGCCCGGCGCCTTTGCCCTTATCGGTGGCGACGTACAGCTTTCCACCGGATGGGGAAGAAATGAAGGCCATCGAAATGGGCATCCATTCCGTGGGCACGAAGCCGATGGGCTCAACCATTCCCTGCTTCGACACTTTCGCGGTGAGTTTGCTGGTGTCGATGACCGCAACGGCATCGCTGGCCATGTTCCCAACGTAGAGGCGGCTGCCATCGCCATTGACAGCAAGCGACGCCGGCTCAGCGCCGAAATAGCTCTGCTTCGGCAGACGCGTATCGAAGTAACCTTTCACGGAGAACTGGCCTGCGCCTACGTTGATGGCCGCTACGGCATCGCGATTGGAGAGCGCTACGTACAGGGTCTTTCCGTCGGGCGAAGACTCAAACGCGCAAGGATGCGTTCCCGGAGCGATGGGGCTGGACGGCTTGAGCAGGGCCAGCTTGCGGCCTACGGTTTTCTTCGCAAGGTCGAGTTCGACTATCTCGGAAGAATTCCAGAGCGCAACAAACGCACGCGCTCCATCCTTTGAAACTGCCAGGGCAATGGGATAGGTGGAGGGGACGGCATCGCTTTCGGAGAGATCGAACCGGTTATCGAATGCGCCGGTTGCGGCATCGAGCAGCAGAACGTCGTCGGAGAGATTGTCGGCGACGAGGAGCTTCTCAGAGCCGGCGGCACCAACCACCGCGATTGCAGCCGGATAAGGGACGCCTTTGTCGCCTAATACGTTGCCGATGAGCTTGGTCTTCCTGCCCGGAGCCAACTGCTGCAGCGGCAAGGAAATCATGCGCTCGGGAGCGATTCTTCCGTCGCTAAAGCTGTATATGACTACGCCGCTGCCGGTGGAGTTTTTCACGCCGCCGAGCGGGTCGGTAAGCGAGGCCATGCTTGCGTAAATGTGTTTGCCATCGCGGCTGAACGCCAAGCCGGAGTAGAGCGTTTGTTTATCCGTTCTTGGAACTGTGCGATCGTCCGGGAAATCCGCCAGCGCGCCTGTCTGCGTGTTCAGCACCGCGAGCGACTGTTCATACTTTGACTCGAAGGTTCCAAATCCGGCATTGACCGTGACCACATAGCGCCCGTCGGGTGAGACAGCCATGGACATGGGCAAGCTGTTCAACCGTTGCGGATGGCCGGGAATTTCACCGATCAACTGCTTGCTGGTGGGGAGATCGATCGTTTGCGCAGTAAGCGCTAACGTTCCCAGGAACAGAACCGCGCCAGAAATAACTGAGAGAACCTTCGGACTCATTTTTTACCTCGGAATACGCGATGCCGCGTTCGCAATTGTGTCTCGAAATGCGCAACCTTGCGTGTGCGGCTTTTTCTTCAAACAGGATTGTACATGCTGTATGTGAATGTGGTTTAACGACACAGATCTCCCGCGGCCGATATGGAACAGCTATTCGATTCAAGCGTATTGTGCAGAGGCAAAGCCGGCCTCAGCTCATCTGTTCTCCCCGGCCCATTGCGGGCCGGGGAGAACGGACAATTTCTCATGAATTATTAAACAAATACTCGACTACATCTATGGATAGATGCCGCGGATCTGCACGGCCTCTGCCACGCGGCCGATGCCGAGAATGTTGGCGGCAATGCGCATGGGAACATTCCGATCCAGGTGAATCTTGAGCACGTCGCGGAAGGACGTCTTCATGACCCGCTCCAGACGGTCGTAGATATCCTGCGCTTCCCA
Source organism: Acidobacteriaceae bacterium (assembly GCA_003133425.1). Next base: position 35,307 of record PKXI01000127.1, on the reverse strand, counting down.
GAACAGGTGCTGCTCATCCTGCACCCACTCGAAGTAGGAGACGGTGACGCCGCCGGCGTTGCACAGAATATCCGGGATCACGAAGACACCCTTGTTCTGCAGGATTCTGTCGGCCGCGGGAGTGAGAGGACCGTTTGCCGCCTCGGCAACGATCCTTGCACGCAGCGTGGCCGCATTGTCTTCGCGGACCGTATTCTCCAGCGCCGCGGGCACCAGGATGTCGCAGTCCAATGCCAGCAGTTCGGCAGGAGAGATTGGCTCGCTTTCCGGGAATCCTTCGACATGTCCGCAGAGGGCCTTCATGTGAATAAGTTCGGGAATATTCAGGCCGTTGCGGTTGTAAACGCAGCCGGTGGAATCGCTGACCGCGATAACCTTAGCTCCCGCGTCATGGAGCAATTGCGCCGTGATTGAACCGGCGTTGCCAAAGCCCTGCACCGCAACAGTGGCGCCCTTCAACGGAAGGTGCAGATGATCGCAGGCGCACTGGATGGTGTAGAAAACGCCGCGCCCGGTGGCTTCATTGCGGCCTAGCGATCCGCCCAGGCTGATGGGCTTGCCGGTAACGACGCCGGGAATCGGATAGCCCTTGGTCATGCTGTAGGTGTCCATGATCCAGGCCATGGTTTGCGAATTTGTGTAGACGTCCGGCGCGGGAATGTCCTGCTCCGGCCCAATCAAAGGAAGAATCGCGCTGGTATAGCGGCGCGTCATCCGCTCGAGTTCGCCTTTGGACATGTGTTTCGGATCGCATGTAATTCCGCCCTTGGCGCCGCCGAAGGGAATGTTCACCACGGCACACTTCCAGGTCATCCAGGTGGCCAGCGCCTTCACCTCGTCCAGTGTTACCTGGGGGTGATAGCGAATGCCGCCCTTGGCGGGCCCGCGCACCTGGCTATGCTGCACGCGATAGCCCTCAAAGCGGTGAATGTGCCCGTCGTCCATGCGAACCGGCACTGTGACCATCAGAATTCGCTCGGGATACTTGATCATTTCGCGTGTATCCGAATCGAGTCCCATGGCGTCTGCTGCTGTATCGAAGTTCTCCAGGGCAACGTCATATGCGTTCCCTATTCCGGTTGTCATCAGCATCTTCTTTCCTCCTTGCCTGGCCTGGGCCGTTGCGGTAACTGCGCATTGGCACTTGCTCAGGCGACACTCTTTTCTGCCAGCAGAACCGTGTCCACCGCGGGCGACTGCTGGGTCCGATAAACCGGAACCAACCACTTCCGGTATGCCGTTAAATGTCCTCGCGTTGCGTCAAAATAGGCCTGCTGCAACTGGCGCGCAATCGGGCCGATGGCGGCATCCTTCACCGGCCGATGGTCGACGCGCACGATCGGCGCGATGCCCACGGCAGTGCCGGTGAGGAACAGCTCGTCGCACATATAAAGTTCGCTGCGGTCGATTGGCCGCTCCACAACCTGCAGGCCGAGTTCGCGCTGCGCCAGTTCCATGATTGAATCGCGCGTGATGCCTTCGAGCACGTTTTCAGTAACCGACGGCGTGATCAGCTTTCCCTTGCGAACCATAAAGATGTTGCAGGTGGCGCCTTCGGCAACGTGGCCGCTCTCATTGAGGAAGATTGCTTCGTCGAATCCGTTGCGGCGCACCTCATCGGTGGCCAGCGCGCTGTTTACATAGGCTCCACAGATCTTGGCGCGCGCAGGAATCGCATTGTCTTCGATACGCCGCCATGAGCTAATTCCGGCGTGCAGTCCGTTTTCAGCGTGCAGATAGTCGCCGAACGGCAGCGCGATAATGGCCCAGGAGTCCTGATCGTCGGTACTTACACCGACCCGTTCCGCGCTCTTGTAAGCAATGGGCCGGACATAGACGTTGGTCCGAAGCCCGTTGCGGCGCATCAACTCCGTAGTGATGGCGCACAACTCCTCGGGCGAGGCTGGGACCTCAATGCGCAGGATGCCGCAGTTCAGCTTCCAGCGCTCGAAATGCTCGATGGGGCGCATGACAAAAAGCTCTTGCGCGGGCTCATCCCAGTGAGCGCGCACGCCCTCAAAGACGCCGGTCCCGTAGTGAAGTGCATGGGTAAGTATGCCTACGCGGGCTTCGCAAAGCGGCATATATTGCCCGCCAAAAAAAACAATCAGGTTCGGATCCGCATCGGCTTTCAAATCACACCTCCTGACACGACTCCCTGAAGAGTTCCCTGCCCCGCGCCAGCGCGCGTTCGTCAAGGGCAAGCCATCTTGTGTTTTTGACCAGACGGCGCAGTGCAGCATCGATGCTGGTCTGCGGCAATCCGCCAGCAATTTCAAGCAGTGCGCCGAGCATAACCATGTTGCAGGCCCGCGCGTCGCCCAATTCGTGCGCCACTTGAGTGAAGGGAATAGCGAACACACGCACGTCTTCGCGCACGCAATCGGCCGGAAACTCTTCGCCGTTGTAAATGACCCATCCGCCGGGACGCACGCTCTTGTCGAACTTCCTGAGCGACGGTTCGTTCATTGCCACCAAAATATTGGGTGACGTTACCAGCGGTGAATCGATTCCCTGGCTCGACAGACGCACGTGGCAGTTTGAAGTGCCTGAGCGCATTTCCGGACCATAGGATGGGAGCCACGAAACTTCGAGGCCCGCATCCAATCCTGCCTCCGCGAGAACTTCACCGAGGAGCAGAACGCCCTGGCCGCCGAAGCCGGCTACGCGCACATGAAGGTCTACTGCTGCTGTTTGCTCGCTTAGCACCGCAATTTTTTCGGGCGACTCTTCATCGGCAACGCCTAGAAGCGCAGGAATTGCATCGAGCGACGGCGCTTCTTCAGGCTGCTGCCTGGGCTGCTTGTCTTTGGTGCGATCGCAGAGCACGCCGAGAGGATAAGTCTGCTCCATCACGTCGCGCACCCAATGCTGTGCATCGACCGCGGACATCTTCCAGATGGTCGGGCAGGGCGCAAGCACCTCAATGAGCGAGAAGCCCAGCCCCTTCACCTGATTTTCGACTCCGCGGCGCACGGCGCGGTTTGCCTGCGCAATCTGCTTGTTGTCTCCCAGGCCCACGCGTTCAATGTAGACAGGCCCCTGCAGCGTGGCCAGCAATTCGCTCACGTGCATCGGGTAGCCTTCAGTAGCGGCACTGCGGCCGCCGGGAGTGGTTGTGCTTTTTTGTCCTATCAGAGTAGTGGGCGCGGCCTGTCCGCCGGTCATGCTGTAGATGGCGTTGTTGACGAAGATCACTGTGATGTTTTCGCCACGATTGGCCGCATGCAGAATTTCTGCGGCGCCGATGGCTGACAGGTCGCCGTCGCCCTGGTAGCCGATGACGATGCTCTCAGGCCTGCTGCGCTTCATGGCAGTGGCCACAGCCGGGGCGCGGCCGTGCGCAGCCTGCACGTTGCCCACGTCGAAGTAGTAATAGGTGAAGACCGAGCAGCCAACTGGGCCAACGAGAATCGTCTTGTCCTGGATGCCAAGCTCATCGATGGCGCGGGCGAGCATTTTGTGGACCACGCCGTGGCCGCATCCGGGACAGAAGTGCGTCTGGTGTTGCAGCTCCGGCTTGCGCTCATAGCGCTCGTAGAAAGACTTTGCCCTGCCTTGAACCACCGTGTATTCCTGAACCAATTCGCTAGACATTTGCCAGCCGCTCCTCATCCAACTCGATCGCGGGCGCGGATCGCCGCGCCAGTTTGCGCACCAGGTTGAGCACTTCTTCGTGTGACGGCACGTTGCCTCCAGAACGGCCAAGGAACTCGACCGGCCGGACGCCATTCAAGGCCAGCCGCACATCCTCTACCAACTGGCCATTGCTCATCTCCACAACGACGAAGACGCGGGCAGTCTCGGCGAGTCGATGGAAATTGGATTTCGGAAACGGATACAACGTGATGGGCCGGAGTACACCAACGTTGATGCCATCGGCACGCGCCTCCGCGGTGACGGCTTTCAGAATCCGACCGACAATGCCGTAGCCAACGAGAACAATCTCGGCGCCTTCGGTCTGCCACTCTTCGGCGCGGGCCTCGGCGTGCTCCGCGCAGCGATACTTCTGTTCGAGATTGCGGTTGTGCGCTTCAAGATCGTCGATATCCATGAAGAGCGATGTGATCAGGTTGCCGCGCGTTTCGGCAGTACCAGCGACGGCCCAATCAGGCTGTTGCGGTGGGACGGCAGTCTGCGGAAACTCGACCGGCTCCATCATCTGGCCGATGAACCCATCGGCGAGAAGCACAACAGGGTTCCGATAGCGGTCTGCCAGTTCGAAGGCCAGCGCGGTGAGATCGGCCATCTCCTGCACGGAATGCGGAGCCAGCACGATGGTTCGGTAGTTGCCGTGGCCGCCACCCTTTACCACCTGGTGGTAGTCACTCTGCTCGGCAGCGATGTTGCCCAGACCAGGACCGCCGCGAGTAATGTCGGCAATGACGCAGGGCAGTTGCGCGCCGGCCATGTAGCTGATGCCTTCCTGCATCAGGCTGATTCCGGGGCCGCTGGAGGCGGTCATGCAGCGCACCCCCGCGGAGGCACCGCCGTACAACATATTGATAGCGGCAACTTCGCTCTCGGCCTGGAGGAAAACTCCTCCGGCACGCGGCATGTATTCCGCCGCAGCCTCGGTAATCTCGCTGGCCGGCGTGATGGGATAGCCATAGAACGCGCGGCATCCGGCGAGAATTGCGCTTTTGACGATGGCTTCATTTCCCTTCATCAGTTGTTTGCGCATTGGCTGACCCCCTGAATGCCGCTATTCATCACGGGGACCGCACCAGCCTTTTGCATCACGGCACGCAATACCGTTATCGCACCGGGCTCCGGACAGGCCATAAAGCAGATTCCGCAACCGGTACAGCCCGCGCCCGCATACATCGCGGTGCGATAGCCGTAGTGGTTCAGATACTCGCTCATGGCGATCACTTTGGGCGGACAGGCTTCAATACACAACCCGCATCCCTTGCACTCATCTACGTCGATCCGCAACAAGCCTCGATCCCGCTTGCCGACATCCGTCATTCCCTGCTCCTCTTCGGCGGGCCGTGTGCCTCTCAGGCAAACCCAGCCGCCGTCTTTTCGCGCTCAAGATAATGGGCGCGCACTGCAAAATCTTCCAGTTCCTGTTGAAAGCGCGGATCGGCAATAGCGATCAGCGCCTGCGCCCGTTCGCGCAACGTTTTTCCATGCAAGTAGGCGATGCCGTGCTCGGTAACCACGTACTGCACGTCTGCTCGCGACGTAACGACGCCTGCGCCCGGTTCCAGCATTGGCACGATACGCGACACACTGCCATGCATGGCGGTCGCAGGCAAAGCGATGATGGGCACGCCGCCCTTGGAACGCGCTGCTCCGCGAATGAAATCCAGTTGGCCACCAAAGCCGCTGTAGGGCCTCGTTCCGATCGAATCGGCGCAGACCTGGCCGGTGAGATCGATCTGCAGCGCCGAATTGATAGCGACCATGCGGTCGTTTTGCGCCACGACAAATGGATCGTTGGTGTAACAGATGGGCCGGAATTCGAAGAGGGGGTTCTCGTGGATGCAATCAAACAGCCGCTGCGTTCCGAGCACGAAGGCCACTACCGCCTTGCCCCGAAGGAGTGATTTTCGTTGACCATTCAGCACGCCGGACTCGATAAGATCGACAATGCCATCCGGGCACATCTCCGTGTGAATGCCCAGATCGCGCTTGTCGCCCAGGCACTGGAGCACGGCCTCGGAGATGCCGCCGATGCCGGTTTGAATTGTTGCGCCATCGGGTATCAGTGAGGCCACGTTACGCGCGACGCGAAGGTGGATCTCGGTGCATGGCTCTGCGTGGAGTTCGAGTAGCGGGCGCGATGTCTCCACCACGGCGGAGATTCGGCTCACATGGATAAATGTGTCGCCATGCGTGCGCGGCATCCGCTCGTTGACTTCGGCTATGACGGTCTTTGCGTAACGCGCGGCATTGAGGGTGCCGTCCACCGTGGTTCCCAGGCTCACGAATCCGTGCGCATCCGGCGGTGAAACCTGCATCAGCACCACATCCAGGGGCAGAGAACCGCTTTCAAACAGGCCTTCAATCTCGCTAAGAAAGATGGGCGTGTAGTCTGCGCGCCCGGCGGCGACCGCCTCGCGAACATTTGCGCCGAGGAACAATCCGCGGTGGCGAAAATGCCCTTCGAACTCCGGCTTTGTGTAGTCCGCGGCGCCGAGCGTCATCATGTGAACGATTTCGACGTCGCGCAGGCTGAAAGCGTGTGCCACCAGCGCGTCAACCAGAACTGAAGGTGTCCCGCAGCCCGATTGAATCCAAACGCGATCTCCGGAGCGAACTGCATCCAGGGCTTGTGCGGCGCTCATGCGTTTGCTTCTGTAGTCCTCGTTCCAGGACATCTGCAATTGCCTCCGGATGCGCATTTCTTGTCCGCGCATCCTCCCCGCTCCGGCGCTGCTTTTCCACTACCTGCAGAGGCCACGGTCTTGTCCTTTTTGCTGACAGGGCCCTTATCTCGGACCCTGGAAATACTTCCTCAAAGCCCGCGCTATTCTGCTCCTCGCAAGAGGGGTCGGCTGTGATGGGTGTCACCCCAGCAGTTGTGCGCACCGGCAGCGACAACGGGGACGCGCGTGGTAATAGAATTTTGCCCTTCGGACGGATTGTCAGGATAGGAACAAACGAATCTAAGTCTTTTAATTTGAATTACCTAAGATTCGCGATCGAGAATGACTCGGGCGCGGACGGTTCTACCATTTGGCTCCTGGCGATTCCGAGGGAGCTGCCAGGACGCAGAGTCAGTAAATTGTCTTGAAGCGTGGGACCGGCGCATCAGGAATGCATAGCCTTTTCTGCTCCGGACTGGGGCCGCCCTGGCCACGAAACCCCTTCGCCTGGCGATCCGGTTTCGAGGGTACACATTGAGCCCGCAACCAAGGTTTCCGCCATTTTTTGATGGGTTCAATTTGTCGATGGTCTGACAATCCGATTTATGAAGCCAACCTTGCCCCTGATCGAGTATGCTATTTGGCAGAGTGCTTCCCCAAAGCCACATTGACGAACTGCGCGCGGCCGTTGGCGCGGACGGATTGATCACCGGCGAGAGCCAGTTGCAGACCTATGAATGTGACGGGCTGACCAATTTCCGTGTAATGCCCGGTGCCGTTGTACTGCCTCGCAATACAGGAGAAGTGCAGGCGGTGGTCCGCATTTGTGCGCGGCACAAGATACCTTTCGTGAGCCGCGGGGCGGGCACCGGATTGAGCGGCGGCGCACTGCCGGCTGCGGGTGGCGTGGTGATCAGCCTGTCGCGGATGAACCACATTCTCGAGGTCGACATTGCAAACAGATACGTCGTTGTCGAGCCCGGCGTCATCAACTCGCATGTGACACAGCGCGTGGCGCCCCAGGGGTATTTCTACGCGCCCGATCCGTCGTCGCAGTCGGTGTGCACGATTGGCGGCAATGTGGCGGAGAATTCCGGCGGAGCGCACTGCCTGAAATACGGATTCACAGTAACGCATACGCTGGGGCTGGAGGTCGTGCTGCCCAGCGGCGAACTTGTGCAACTGGGCTCGGCAACGCTGGACGCGCCCGGATACGACTTGACCGGTGTCTTCGTGGGCTCGGAGGGCACGCTGGGTGTGGCCACCAAGGTTACGCTGCGCATTGTCAAGAGACCTGAAGTAGTGCAGACACTGTTGGCGGCATTTGATTCTCCGCAGGCCGCAGGCCAGACCGTGAGCGACATTATTGCCGCGGGAATGCTGCCATCCGCACTGGAGATCATGGATGCTCTCGCGATTGAAGCGGCGGAAGCGGCCGTGCATGCCCACTATCCCGTCTGTGGCGGACTGCTGCTGGTGGAACTCGACGGGCCATCGAGCGAAGTGGAAGTGCTGATGGGTCAGGCACTGGAGATTTGCCGCAACAACGGCGCAAGGGAAATTCGCGTGGCGCAATCGGACGCTGAGCGCGCGCTGGTGTGGAAGGGGCGCAAGGCTGCGTTTGCCGCCATGGGCCGCATCTCGCCGAACTATATCGTGCAGGACGGAGTGATTCCACGCACTGCCCTGCCGAGCGTGCTGAGCGAGATTGACCGCATGTCTTCCGCGGTGAACCTGCGCGTGGCCAACGTTTTTCATGCCGGCGACGGTAACCTGCATCCGCTGGTTCTTTACGATCGCGCCATTGAGGGACAGGAAGAGATTGCGCTCGATCTCTCCTACCGCATTCTGCACCTCTGCGTGGATAGCGGCGGTTCCATTACCGGCGAACACGGCGTGGGCAAGGAGAAGCAGCAAGCGCTCGGCTACATGTTCTCTGAGCCGGATCTCCAGACGATGCAACTGGTGCGCTGCGCCTTCGATCCACAGAACATCTCGAACCCGGATAAGGTCTTTCCGCGGCCGCGGCTGTGCGGGGATGTCCCCGGCCCCTACAAGCCGCATCCGCTGGAAACGGCCGGCATTGCGGAGATTTTCTAATGAGCACGACGACTTCAATGACGCAGCAAGAATGCCTGGCTCATCTGGCCTCGATCGCCGGACAAGAACACACGCAGCTCTGCGGTAAGACGGTCGCCGTTGCTGCGGCGGACGCACAGCAGATTGCCCAGATACTTCGCTTTGCCGATGCGAACGGCATTGCCGTGACGCCAGTCGGTAGCTGCACCAAGCTTGGCTGGGGGAATCCGGTAGAGGCGGGGATACGGCTGGATCTGAAGCGCATGAATACCCTGCGCGAACATCCCTGGCAGGACATGACCTGCACCGTTGAGGCGGGTTGCAACTGGGCAGAAATGCAGAAGGAACTAGCGCAAAACAGGCAAACAGTTGCGCTCGATCCGCTGTGGCCCAAACTGGCCACGGTGGGCGGCGTGGTAGCTGCCAACGATGGTGGCTCGTTGCGGCTGAAATACGGCGGCCTGCGCGACTTGATTATTGGAATGACGATTGTGCTTGCCGATGGCACCGTTGCAAAAACCGGCGGCAAGGTGGTGAAAAATGTTGCCGGGTACGATCTTCACAAGCTGATGACCGGCAGCTTTGGAACGCTGGGCGTGATTACTGAAGTGAACTTCCGCCTGCATCCTGTGGAAGTTCACGCGCGCACGTGGACCGCGACTGCAACGGATGCCGCGAGATTTGCCGAGCCGCTACGCGGGCTGCTCGATTCGCAGATGACTCCCTCTGCCGTACAAGTTCGCGTGCGGGAGCAGGAGTGCGCACTCGATGTTCGGATCGCAGCCCTGCCCGAGTGCATGGACGATCATGCGGGACGCTTGCAGAAGCTCTTCGGGCAGATTGAGTTGTGCGAGGCGTCGGAAAACGTATGGCAGGCGCGACAGGAACTTTTTGCAACTGAGGGCGCGGTTGTTCTTAAAGTCTCGTTGCTGCCCAGCGATGTTTGTCCCGTAACCACGGAGTTGCAGCAATGGGCGGCTAGAGAAGGCGCAGAGATTTCAATAGTGGCCCAGGCTCCGGGCTTGATGGCGGTGGCGCTGAAATCCTCTCCAGACGCGGCGATTGCGCTAATTAAGGATCTTCGTGGCAGGCTGCATGGCTGCGGCGGCAGCGTGGTTGCCCAACAATTTCCGGAAGCGTTGCGGGACGGCCTTGACGTGTGGGGCTGCGATTCAAACGCACTACCGCTAATGCGCGAAATAAAACGCCGCTTTGACCCTAACCGCATTCTCAACCCCGGCCGTTTTGTAGGAAACATCTGACATCTATGCCGCATACCGTCGTGCAAAACGAAAAGCGTCCTTCCAGTTTCGACGCGCATCATCCGCCGGAGAAGGAATACATCGACGACTGCGTGCATTGCGGCTTTTGCCTGCCCGCATGTCCGACGTACGTGCTTTGGGGCGAAGAGATGGACTCGCCGCGCGGACGAATTTACATGATCAAGAAGGCCGCCGAGGGCGAGGCACCGCTAGATGACCGGTTTCGGCAGCACATGGACCGCTGCCTGGGCTGCATGGCCTGCATGACGGCGTGCCCATCGGGTGTGGAGTACAACAAACTCATTGAGCCGGCGCGCGCGCAGATAGAGCGCAACATTCCGCGCGGTTTGGGCGAGCGGCTCTTCCGCACATTGATATTCGCAACATTTCCGCACCCCAAACTGCTGCGGCTGATGGCCCTGCCATTGCTGGTCTATCAAAAGAGCGGCATGCGGGCGCTGGTACGCGCGATGGGAATTCCAAAGCTGCTGCCAAAGAATTTGGCAGCGATGGAGTCGCTGCTGCCGGATGTGCCGGCGCATCCGTTCCAAAGGCTACCTGAGGTTATCCGGCCAAAGAATTCGCCACGCCGCCGCGTGGGAATGTTGAGTGGGTGCGTGCAGCAGGTCTTCTTTTCGCACGTGAACGCGGCTACTGCGCGCGTGCTGGCCGCGGAAGGCTGCGAAGTTGTGATTCCGCGCGAACAGTCCTGCTGTGGCGCGCTGATGGTTCACTCCGGCCTGGAAGACGAAGCTGCCGAACTGGCAAAGAAGATGATTGCCGTCTTTGAGGCCGCGAAGGTAGACACCATTGTTATCAATTCCGCCGGCTGCGGATCGACCATGAAGGAGTACGGTTATCTGCTGCGCGACGATCCGGCCTGGGCTGCGCGCGCCGCTGCTTTCTCGGCAAAATGCAAGGACATCTCCGAGGTTCTTTGCGAACTGGAGCCGCAATCGCCGCGGCAGCCACTCAAGATGCGCGTCGCTTATCACGATGCCTGCCATTTGCAGCACGCGCAAGGCGTCCAGGCGCAGCCGCGGAAGCTGCTGGGCGGAATTCCGGAACTGGAAGTGGCTGAAATTCCCGAGGGCTCGCTGTGCTGCGGTTCGGCCGGCGTTTATAACCTGGTGCAATCGGAGACAGCGAACCAACTCGGCGATCGCAAAGTGGAAAATCTTCTTACTACTGGCGCGGAGGCCGTGCTTTCGGCTAATCCGGGCTGCCTGCTGCAACTGATGAATGGCCTGCGCCGGCGCGGGATGAAGGCGATGCCCGCCTTCCACATTGTGGAATTGCTTGACGCTTCTATCCGCGGCATCTCTGCCGGAGAGCTGCTGCGGGGAGACAAGACTTCGCACGTTGAGGGAAATTGGAAAGCATGATTTCTGACCTTCGTAAATCCGAATTGCATTCCGCCGCAGGACTTCTGCTTGAAGCTCGCTGCACCGGCGCACCGCTTGCCGATCTGCCGGTATCCTTGCAGCCTGCTTCGCTCGAAGAGGCCTACTACGTGCAGGACGCAATTGCCCGCTCGCTTGAGCCTGATGGCGTGCACGCGTGGAAGGTGGGCGCTCCAGCGCCGGACGCCACGCCGATGTTTGGGCCCATGATCTCAGCATGGATCGGGGACGATGCCAGCGTTCTAGCGGAACCCCGCCACCGTCTTCGCGGCCTTGAGGCGGAGATATCTTTCCTGATCGGCCAGGATCTGCCACCGCGTCCTGATCCATACACGCGCGAAGAGGTTGTGGCAGCAATCGCAAGCTGCCATCCTGCTATCGAGGAGTTGGAGGCGGGGGTGATCGACCCGTCGAAAGTTGCGCGCTTCACCATGATCGGCGATTTGCAGATGCATGGAGGCTTTGTCCACGGCCCGGCTGTGCCTGGGTGGCAGAAGATCGATTTCGCGAAAGAGTCCGTAACACTATCAGTGGATGGCGGTGTACGCGTCGAGCGCACGGCATCCAACACCGCCGGCACCGACCTGCTGCGACTGGTTCTCTACCTGGCCAATGAGGGCGCGACGCGCACCGGCGGCTTGAAGCGCGGAGACTGGATCACCACGGGAAGTTGGACCGGCAACACGTTTGCTTCTGCCGGTTCGCAAGTGAGTGTGCGCTTCTCGACCGCCGGGAGCGTGTCACTGTGTTTTGCTTGAAGATGCAAGTTGAAGATTGAGATTGTGTAAAGGCGCCTGGCGCCTGGTCATTCTGTTCGTTGAAATTTCATGAAAAGGGAGTTCCCCACATGCCCCATTCCGTCGCCGCAACCGGTGTTGAGTTTCTGGCTCCTGTCAATGAGAGCTATGCGAAGATCCTAACGCCAGAGGCTGTTGCCTTTATCGTGGATCTGCAGCGCACTTTTAACGACCGCCGCAAGGTGCTGCTTGACGCCCGCCACCAGCGGCAAAAGCGGCTTGATGCCGGCGAAAAACCCAATTTTCTCGCGGAGACGAAGGCGATCCGCGATGCGGAATGGACTGTGGCGCCGCTGCCCGCGGATCTTCTGGACCGCCGCGTGGAGATTACCGGCCCCGTGGACCGCAAGATGATTATCAACGCGCTGAACTCAGGCGCAAAGGTTTTCATGGCGGATTTCGAGGACTCCAACACTCCGCTATGGAACAACCTTCTAGACGGCCAGATCAACTTGCGCGACGCCATCCGGCGAACCATTAGTTACTCCGACCCTGCCACGAAGAAGCAGTACAACCTGAACGACAAGACTGCTGTGCTGTTCGTCCGTGCGCGCGGGTGGCACCTTGATGAGCAACATGTACGCGTGGATGGCGAGCCGATGTCCGGCTCCATCTTCGACTTCGGCCTCTACTTCTTTCACAATGCCAAAGAGTTGCTCGCGCGCGGCAGTGGTCCCTACTTCTACTTGCCCAAGCTGGAGAGCCATCTTGAGGCGCGGCTGTGGAACGACATCTTCATCCGCGCTCAGGAGAAGCTCGGGGTGCCGCAGGGCTCGATCAAAGGCACGGTTCTGATTGAGACGATCCTGGCCAGCTTCGAGATGGACGAGATTCTCTACGAGTTGCGCGAGCACTCCGCGGGACTGAACTGCGGCCGGTGGGACTACATCTTCAGCTTCATCAAGAAGTTTTCCAACGACCCTCATGCCGTGCTTCCCGATCGCGCGCAGGTAACCATGGCGACGCATTTCATGCGCAGCTATTCCAAGCTGGCCATCAAGACCTGCCACCGGCGCAACGTCCATGCGATGGGCGGAATGTCGGCCTACATTCCGATCAAGAGCGATCTTGAGGCCAACGACAAGGCGATCGCACAGGTGAAGGCCGACAAGGAACGCGAGGCAAGCGACGGCCACGACGGAACGTGGGTGGCGCATCCCGGCCTGGTCCCAGTGGCGATGGAAATCTTCGACCGCCTTATGCCGCAACCGAATCAGATTTCAAAACAATTGCCTGATTACAACGTCACCGCCGACGATCTACTCCAGATACCCGCGGGACAGATCACGGACGCCGGGTTGAAACAGAATGTGGCGGTAGGCCTGGGCTACGTGGAGGCATGGATGCGCGGCATCGGCTGCGTGCCCCTGTTCAATCTGATGGAAGACGCTGCCACCGCGGAGATAAGCCGCGCGCAACTCTGGCAGTGGGTTCACCAGAAGGCGAAGCTCAGCGATGGAAGAACTGTGGACACTCCGCTAGTGGAGAGCATTATCGCGGACGAACTCAAGAAGCAGAAGGTTGCAGTGGATGCCGTGCGCTACTCCGCTTACGAAAAGGCCGCGGACCTGATGCGCGAACTGGTCAGCGCTCCGCAGTTTATCGAGTTCCTGACGCTGCCGGCCTATCAGCGGGTGCTGAAAGATGAGAAATTCGGCGCGGCAGCCTGACCGACTGACTTCGCGTTGAGGTTGCTCTGTTGCGGGTCGCCGGCAAAGTGCCGGCGATCTGCGTTACACGCATCTTCAGGCAGCGAGGCTTTTCAGCAGCCAGTAATGAAAGCCATCCACAATGGCCATTAGTGCGGCCTGGTTCAGGTCACTGCTAACTCCCGCTGTAATCCATGGTTCGTGACCGTCGGCGTTGAAGCTTACCGTTACGCGAACGTGGGCCGCCGTGTCCTGTGCGGATACGTCGATGGCTGTCACGGTGAATGTGCCAAGGCGCATGTGTGCGATGGCCGGGTACCACTTCTCCAACTCCTGCCGCATTGCCTTGGTCAGTGCGTCCACGGGGCCGGCACCTTCGGCTCGCGTGGTGACTACGGATTCGCCGATGAACAACTGCATTGAAGCCTGGACGTACCTGTTTCCAGTTTCGTCGGATTCGTCGAGAACGCGCCAGCTCTTCACGCTGAAGCGATCTTGCAGGGTTCCGAGCACCTTCATGCAGGCCAATTTGAAAGAGACTTCGCTGACGGTGAATGCGCCACCGTCAATCATCGCCTGGTTCGAGTCCATGAGCGCCTGCGCCTGCGCGGAATCGAGCGGTACGCCAAGCGCCTCAGAGAGCAGAATGATATTGGCTCTTCCCGACTGAGCGTTGACGCCGATGACCGGGTTGGCGCCTACTTTGGCGGGCTCGCACCAGAGATAGGCTCCCGGATTCTTGCGTTCGCTGCTGCCGTGCATGCCGGCCCAGGTGCCGAAAGCGCCCGGCCCGACGATAGGAGTTCCGTGCGGCGCTTCAAGGCCGAAGGCAGCATAGGCCGAATGCGCAAGGCTGGTGAGTCCAGCAAGCGACTCGGGAGGCACGAATTCAGCTTCGCCGCGGAGTTGCATGCTGCCAATGACTGTGGTCAGGTTTACATTGCCGCAGCGTTCGCCGGTGCCGAGAAGAGTGCCCTGAACCTGAACAGCGCCGGCGAGAATCGCGGCACGGCTATTGGCGACGCCAAGTCCTCGATCTGTGTGACCGTGAAATCCGAAGTTGGCCTCGGGATAACTTCGAATCAAACCGTCGATCACATGCGCAACTTCATCGGGACTGGCGCCGCCGGTGGTATCGCAAACAACCAGGCGGCTGACCTTCTGGCCGACACACTGTTCTACGATCTTATGGAAGTAGTCCAGGCTCTGGTTTTTGAAATCGGCGTCACAAGGGTTGCCGTTTTCGCGCCGGCCGCAAGCGGCGTCCATGGCATGTTCAAAGTCCACGAAAACTTCAAGGCCGTTGTCATGCAGGCACTGAATGGTTTCCGAAACCATCAGCAGGTTTTCTTCCGGCGTGGTTTCAAGGGATTTTGTAATATCCAGCAACCTGGATTTGACCACTACCACCGCGACAGAGACGCGCTTCTTGTTGGCGACGATGAATCTCACGTCGGGCCAATCCTGAACCTTGGCGCCACGGCCGCGAGTTCTGCCGAACAAGGCGAGTTGCATGGAGCCGGTGCCGACCGATTCGAGAGCGCCAGTCAGGTCGGTAACAAACTGGTTTGCGCCGGCAAAGCCGATCTCCGCATAGCGGACGCCAAATGCGCCCATCCGCTGCAGCAGCATGACGGCGTTCGGCACCGAGATTTCGAGGTTTGGCTGCTGCATTCCATCGCGAAGACTGGTATCGAACAGCTCGATTCTTCTGGCTTTGGATTTTGTCATTTGCCCCTGTTCACGATTGCAAGAGGCATCCCGGGGTGGGGGCTCTCGCGGAAGAAGATTCTCTCTTCATCATATCTAAATTTGCGACGGCACAGGCGTGAAGAAGCCTCAGATCGGCTTAGAGAGCGCACAGTTGAGGCAGAACACTCAATGAATCTACCGGGAGGGCAAGAAAGCGGGAACAAAGAGAGGTAACATTGCGTCTTAATGTGTGGGTTGCCTACTCGACCTGCCCAATTATGCGCGGGCCATTGCTGGTGTGGAGTACTGGAGGGAAATGCACAGACTGGGCCATTTCAGAGGTGTGTCGCCGGGCGCGGCGGTATGGATGGCCTTGACTTTGTCAATCGTCCTGGGCGTGGCGTCTTCTTCGCGTGCTGCCGCACAGTTACTTCATTCGGCTGATGGAACCGCGCCGTCGTTCGAAGTCGCAACGATTAGGCCAAGCCGCGCGGATGGAGGGTTTGAGAACTATCAGCTTTCGAGTGCGCGCTTTCATGTGGAGAACGCGCCGCTGACAGCTCTAATCCGGTTTGCCTTCGACATCAGGTCGGACGATCAGCTTCCGAAGGAGCCGGCGTGGATTGCTTCTGAAAAGTTCGATATCGATGCGAAGGTCGACGACTCCGATGTGGTGGCGATGAGCAAGCTGCTTCCCGACCAGAAACTTGAACAATATCGCCTGATGCTCAAGTCCCTGCTTGTGGATCGATTCAAGCTGAAAGTCAGCACCGGAATGAAGGAGCTACCGGTTTATGCATTGGTTGTGACGAAAAGTGGCGCAAAGCTGACGGCATCGAATATATCCCCGGAGGCGATTGCGCGGCGCGTGCCCATTCTGGCGGGAGGTTCGAGAGGCGAGTTGCAGGCGAACTCGGTGTCGATGGCGCTGTTTACGCAGTGGTTGTCGGGGCGAGAGGAGACGGACAATCGCGTCGTGATCGATGCTACCGGACTGAAGGGCGGCTTCGATTTCACATTGCATTGGACACCGGGGAACGCGCGCATGGAACCGCTCAATGGAGCTGGCGGCGCACAGGGAGCAGGGAGTGCGGCGTCGCAGGATGCTATAGGGCTTTCGATTCTTACCGCGCTGCAAGAACAGCTCGGATTGAAGCTCGAGCCCCGCAGGGCTCCCGTCGAGGTTCTTGCCATCGGAAATGTAGAGCGGCCTTCGCAAAACTAGCGCCGGGCAAGAAGAACGTCGCGATTTGTGACCAAAAACCTCGGAATTGCTGAAACGAATCAAGGGGGGCGGGCGTCTTATCGGTGTATTCTTCTCAGGATCAAATAAAATACGTTGGTTTGTATCTCTGTAAGCCTGATGCAGATCACGGAAGAGGATTATCCGCATGATGAGTGTAGGTGCTGAGTGTAGACCGAATCGCAGGAAGGTGCTGTTAGGCCTGGCCTGTTCTGTTATCGGACTAGTTCTGGTTGTCTCTACCACGAGCTACGCCGGCGAGGCGAACGCGCAGACCGCGGCCACGAATCCCGCGCAGAAGATTGACGACACCTGGCAAGGAACACTGCATATCCCCAAGACAGACCAGCATCCCCAGATCGATCTGCGGCTTGTGGTGAAGATTTCCAAGGCAGACGCTGGCGCATTGAAGGCCGTGTGGTACAGCATCGACCAGAGTGGTCAGAGCATTCCGATAGCGACTGTCAACTTTCAAGACGGAGTGCTAAAGTTCACGATCACGGTGGTCGACCGCAGCTATGAAGGCAAGATGTCCGGGGACGGCAAGTCGATTGCGGGAACTTGGATGGAAGGCACGACGCCGATCTCTCTGCTCTTTGAACGGGCGACGCCGGAGACTGAGTGGACCATACCACCGCCGCCGGTGAGGCTGCCGCCCATGGCTGCCGATGCGAATCCGAGCTTTGAAGTGGCCACGATCAAGCCGAGCAAACCAGATGAACCGGGCAAGCTGTTCGGTGTGCGCGGAGCTCACTTCAAAACCATCAACACGACACTGACCGATCTGATCACCTTCGCCTACGGTGTGCAGCAGAAGCAGGTGGTGGGCCAGCCGGAGTGGATGGACAAGGATAAGTGGGATATCGAAGCGCAGCCCGACGTGGCCGGCGCGCCCAACAAGCAGCAAGTGTCGACGATGGTCCAAAAACTGCTCGCCGACCGCTTCCAGCTCAAGTTTCACAAGGACACGAAGGAACTTTCGGCGTATGTGCTGACTGTGACCAAGACTGGGAACAAGATGACCGCGGGAAGCGACGATCCAAACCAGCTGCCTGGATTGTTCTTCCGTGGATTGGGAGTCCTCACCGTGCAAAATGCAACGATGCAGGATTTCGCGGGGCTGATGCAGTCGGCAGTTTTGGACCGGCCGGTAGTGGACCAGACTTCGCTGCCAGGTAAGTGGAACTTCCTGCTGAAATGGACGCCGGATGAGTCGCAGTTCGGCGGCATGGGCGTCAAGGTGCCTCCGCCAAGCGACGCACCCGATGCGCCTCCGCCGCTGTTCACGGCTATCCAGGAACAGATCGGACTAAAGCTGGACGCGGGCAAGGCGCAGGTTCCCGTACTGGTAATCGACAAGGTTGAGAAGCCTTCTGACAATTAAGCAATTGGTGGAAATCAACTGATGGCGCGGCGCGCTTCCAAAATCTCGCAGCTCTGCGCATTCGTGTGCCTCTGTGCCTCAATTTCGGCGTGGTCCTCGGAATATCACGGTCAAGTCTTCTTCGGTGGTGTACCGGTGCCGGGTGCGACGGTGACGGTGCAAAAAGGCGACGAGCAGTTCTCCACCGTCACTGACCGGCAGGGCCTGTATGAGTTTGCCGATCTTGCGGATGGCCAATGGAAGATCGAGATCGAGATGAGCGGATTCTCGAAGCTCGACGGCAAGGTAACGGTGACGCCCGATGCTCCACAAGGCAATTGGGAGTTGAAACTGCTGGGGCTGGAGCAGATGCTGGCCCAGGCGCAAGAAGGCAAGCCGCTCAAGGCGCGTTCTGCGGCGGAAACGAAGCCGGCTTTGAACGAGGAAGCGCAGAAGAACGCGGACACGAATGTACCTGCTGCGCCGCCAGCGGCTGACGATTCCGCAGATAAGTCCGCAGATGGATTGCTGATCAACGGCAGCGAGAATAATGCGGCGACCTCGCAATATTCTCTGTCGCCGGCATTCGGCAATCGGCGGCCGGGAGCAAAAGGGCTTTACACGGGAAGCGTCGGCGCCATCGTGGACAACTCGGTGTTCAATGCACGTCCTTATTCGCTGACCGGGCAGCAGATTCCGAAGGACTTTTACAGCAGGGTCACAACGGTGGTGACGCTGGGCGGTCCTCTGCGCATTCCCAGACTTATGCCGATTGGGCCGAATTTCTTTGTCGCCTACCAGTGGATGCGCAACGGTGATGCTGCGATCCAAACCGGGCTGGTTCCCACTGCGGCGGAGAGAATTGGAAATCTGACGGGCGTGCTGAACGCGCAAGGACAGCCGGTAACTATCTACAATCCCACCACCGGCCTGCCATTTACCGGTAACATCCCGGTAAGTTCGCAGGCGGCGGCGCTGCTGAATTTCTATCCGCAGCCTGACCTGGCGGATAACTCGCGCTATAACTACCAGGCCGCAGTCTTGAATAACACACATACAGACGGACTGCAGTCACGACTGACCAAGACAATTGGCCATCGTGACCGGCTATATGGCGGATTCGCATTTCGCAGTGCGCGGGCAAACAGTACAAATCTCTTCGGGTTTGTGGACACTACTAACTCACTCGGCATCGACACGAACGTGAACTGGTCGCACCGTTACCGTCACCAGACCTTTGTGCTGCTGGGCTATCACCTGACGCGGTTACGTACTGACGTGCGGCCTGCATTTGCGGGTCGAGTGAATGTCTCGGAACAGGCCGGTATTAGCGGCAACGACCCGGATCCAACGAATTGGGGTCCGCCGGGGCTGACGTTTTCGAGCGGGATCGCCGGGCTCAGCGACGCCAATAGTTCCTTCAATCGCAACCGAACAGATGCGATGTCAGTTAATGTATCGACAAACTATCGACGTCACAACTTCATCTTTGGCGGCGATTTTCGCAGACAGGAGTTCAACGAATTCGGGCAGCAGAACCCGCGCGGGACGTTCGCGTTTACCGGGGCGGCTACCCAGGCGGGCGGGAGTTCTTCTTCCGGCGGCGCTTCTACAACCACGGGCTCCGACCTCGCCGATTTTCTGCTAGGCGTTCCGGACACGAGCGCAATCTCATACGGCAACCCCGACAAGTACTTTCGACAGTCGGTGTACGACCTTTACTTCACCGACGATTGGAGGATCCTGCCGCAACTCACCATTAACGCAGGAATGCGCTGGGATTACGGCGCGCCCATTACAGAGCTGTTTGGGAGGCTTGCGAATCTTGACGTTTCACAGGGATTTACGTCGGTGGCGCCGGTGCTGGCCAACAGTCCGAAAGGCCCAGTGACCGGGATGTCCTATCCAAGCTCGCTGGTGCGTCCGGACAAGAATGGATTTGAACCGCGGATCGGCATCTCGTGGCGGCCGATACCTGCATCGACGCTGGTGGTGAGGGCAGGTTACGGAATCTACGATGACACGTCGGTCTACCTCGCCGCCGCGGAAAGCATGGCAGAGCAGGCTCCGTTCTCAACCAGCCTGAGCGAAGCCAACAGCAGCGGATGTCCGTTGACATTGGCCAATGGATTCCTTCACTGCGTTGGCGCTGCCGCGGACACCTTCGCGATCGATCCAAACTTGCGCGTGGGCTACGCGCAGAATTGGCAACTCTCGATGCAGCGGGATTTGCCCTGGGCGCTGGTGATGACGGCCACTTATCTGGGGACCAAGGGAACGCACGGAATGCAGGAGTTTCTTCCCAACACTTACCCGATCGGCGGGACGAACCCGTGCCCAACCTGTCAAACGGGATTTGTCTATCGCACTTCAGGTGGTAACTCGACGCGCGAGGCCGGGCAGTTCCAGTTACGGCGCAGGCTCCGCAGCGGATTTACTGCGAGTGTGGACTACACATGGGCGAAAGCAATGGATGACGACGCGCAGATTGGCGCGCAGGGCCATGTGACTGCGACGACGGCAAGCGCAAGCCAGACGGGTGCGGGACCGACTGTCGCACAGAACTGGCGCGATTTACGCGCTGAACACGGACTCTCGACCTTCGATCAGCGGCAACTATTGAACGCGCAGATCCAGTACACGACCGGCATGGGAATGGGCGGCAGAACGCTGATGAGCGGATGGCATGGGAGGCTGCTGAAAGAATGGACGGTGGTGAGCCAGATCTCAACCGGCACTGGCCTGCCGGAAACGCCGATCTTTCTGGCGGCGCTGCCGGGCACAGGCATAACGGGAACGATTCGACCGAACCTGACGGGCGCGCCAATTTACAGTGCGGCTGCCGGCTACCATCTGAACGTGGCTGCATTCACGGCGCCCAATGCGGGCGCGTGGGGCACGGCACGGCGGGACTCGATTACCGGGCCTGATCAGTTCAGCTTGAACGGGTCCATGTCGCGGACTTTCCGGCTGAGGAATCCATTCAACCTGGATGTGCGGATCGATGCGAGCAACGTGCTGAATCATGGCGTTTTTACTGCATGGAACACGGTGGTGAACAGCACAACCTTTGGGCTGCCCGGATCAACCAGTCCCATGCGCAGCTTTCAGGTGACGGGGCGGCTGAGGTTTTGACGATGCAAAAGCTCGAGACAAAGCTTAAGGCATTCCTGCTGCTGACGACGCTGACTGTGGGCGTGGGCGCCGGTGCGCAGAAGATCGGCTCCAATACGGCGCCGGATCAAACCGGCAACTTCAAACTGACTTTGAACTCGCAGTTGGTGGTAGAGACTGTTGTGGTGAAGGACAAGCAGGGAAAATTCATCAGCGGGCTCGCCGCGAAGAACTTTACAGTAACCGAGGACGGAGTGCCGCAGGCGATAAAGTTCTGCGAGCATCAGCAATTCTCAGAGACGGTGGACCCTCTGCCACCGGCTCCGATAGACGATGAGAATATTACGATTTACAAAAAACTGACCCATACGCAGATCGCGCCGGAAGCTCTGGAGAGCAACAAGTACAAGGACCGACGTCTGCTTGCGCTCTACTTCGACATGACCGCCATGCAGCCTCAGGACCAGATGCGCGCACTTACCGCAGCGGAACATTTTGTGCGCACGCAGATGACCGCCGCGGACCTGGTCTCGATCCTCGAGTTTAACGGTGGGTCGGTTGATATTCTGCAGGACTTCACGGCCGACCGCAACCGGCTGCTGAGCATTCTGCAAACACTGATTGTGGGCGAGGGGCAAGGTTCGGCGGATTCCATTGATGACTCCGCCAGCGCCGACACCGGCGCCGCTTTTGGGCAAGACGATAGCGAATTCAACATCTTCAATACGGACCGGCAGCTATCCGCTTTGCAGACCGCGGCGAAAATGCTGGAGCAGATGAGCGAGAAGAAGTCGCTCATCTACTTTGCCAGCGGCCTGCGCCTGAACGGCGTGGATAACATCGCGCAGTTACATGCGACCATCGACGCAGCGGTGCGGGCCGGCGTTTCCTTTTGGCCGGTGGATGCGCGCGGGCTGGTGGCGAGCGCGCCGCTTGGAGATGCGACACAAGGCTCGCAGGGAAATGCCGGCATGTATAACGGAATGGCGGCGCAGGCATTGACTGACAGGTTTCAGCAGTCGCAGGACACGATGTACTCGCTTGCGGCCGACACGGGCGGTAAAGCACTGTTTGACAACAACGATCTGACACGGGGAATCGTGCAGGCGCAGCGCGCCATTTCGGACTACTACATTGTTGGCTACTACACCACAAACACCGCCCAGAACGGCCGCTTTCGGCGTGTGAAGATTACGGTGGATGCTCCGCCGGACGCCAGCCTCGCCTATAGGGAGGGCTACTACGCAAACAAGGAGTTTGCCAAATTCACTGAAGTGGATAAGGAGCGGCAACTCGAAGATGCGCTCATGCTCGGCGACCCGATCACCGATCTAACTATTGCAATGGAGATCGATTATTTCCAGCTCAACCGCGCCGAATATTACGTACCGATCATCGTGAAAATTCCTGGCCGGGAACTGGCACTGGCCAAGCGATTCGGAGCCGAGCACACGGTGATCGACTTTGTCTGTGAGATCAAGGATGAGGCAGGCGGCTTCACGGTCAGCAATGTTCGAGACAACGTGGACATAAAGCTGAGCGACGCAACCGCGCTTGAGTTGGCAAAGCGGCCGGTCGAGTACGACTCCGGTTTCACGCTGCTGCCGGGCAGGTACTCTATCAAGTTCCTTGCGCGCGATGACGAGACGGGAAGGATTGGGACCTACCAAACGGAGTTCATCATCCCCAATCTGAACAAGGAGACAAAGCGCATTCCCATCAGCTCAGTCGTGTTAAGCAGTCAGCGCGCGAACACCAGGGATGCGCTTTATAACGCTACCAAAAGTAAACAGCAAATCAAGGACGATGCGAAGAATCCCCTGGTGCAGGAAGGACTCAAGCTGATCCCAAGCGTAACTCGTGTGTTCAACACCGGGCGCGAAATGTACGTGTATCTGCAGGCCTATGACGGCGGCTCTGCTGTCACAGGGGATGCGGCCGCCGCGGCGAAACCAGCGTCGCCGTTGATTGCTTTTGTGAGCCTGTACCGGGAGGGCAAAAAGGCATTTGAATCGAAGCCTATCGCCGTGAAACCGGAGGAGGGGAGCCGGCTCGGCATCGTGCCGCTCAGTTTCCAAATAGGACTGAGCGATCTTGCACCGGGCGAATATCGATGCCAGATAAGCGTGCTCGATCCTTCCGGAAACCGAGTGGCGTTCTGGGTGAACCCGATCATGCTGGTGAAGTGAAAAGAGGCATCGGCATGCACAATGGTTGGTGCGCGGTTTTGTCTGTTGCCATGTTGCTTGCATCGGCACGCCTCATAGCCCAGACGATTTCTCCATCTCGTGGTTGGGCGATTGCCCTCCACAGAGACGCCGGCAAAGACGAATGGGAGCTCATGGATGCTGCCACGGCGGCTGCTTTGTGGCCCATTTCAGGGCTACTTTCTGGCTCGCGCCTGCCCAAGAGGGATCAGTTCAATATCCCGAACGCGTGCCGGCGCTGTGCCGGGTGGTGTAGCCGTGGAATAAAACGCCAGGCCCTGGCTGGTGGCGGCCGGGTAAATGAGGTTGGTAAGGACGGTTTCACCGTCTTCGGCAAAGACCTCGATTGAATTATTGTCCACAACAACCTCGATCGGAATCCCTTCTGTCTGAGTGTGCTTGAGCGGGGCTGACACGCGGACCGGGAAGTCCGAGGACCAGTCAGTTTTTCCAGAGCGGGTACGATCGACAAAGATACGGCCGGTTGCCTGGTCGATGCCGACTACGGTTTCTTCTGTTGAGGGATCATCGGGATTGATGGAGCGGCGGCGGAGGCGGACGCCGGCTTCAGATGCGTCGCCGGGATCGAGAGTAAAGCGCAGCCGGTAGACGCTGCCAGACAACTTCTTTGCGGAAATACGTTCATTCGCCTTCGCAACCGTCTGAAACGCCGGAGCGCCGAACATGGCCAGATAGCGTTTGTCGACCGGCAATCCGAGAACAGGTTCCTGGACTAACAGGAGGGGTTCCTGATCTGGTGTTGGCGGGGGATACGCAGGGGGCTCGCGCAGATAGAGATGACGAGCGAGAGTCATTTCACCTCGGCCCGGCAACGAAGGCAGCTTGGAAGCATACTTCCAATTACTCATCCAGCCAATCCAGGTGCGGTCTTCGCTGGCGGGGAGATTCGAGAACGATGTTGAGGCGTAGAAATCATTGCCCCAGTCGACCCAGTGAGGGCCGGAGCCGGGGTGGTCTTCGATGAAGCGGGAGCCATCGAACTGGCCGATGAAGTACTGGTCGGCTGAACCCCCTGCCGGGCCGCCGGGATTGATGTTGACGTTGAGGAGCCAGCGGGTGGCCACGAGCTTATCTTGCTCGTCGTATATGGGAAGCTCGAAGAGGTCGGGGCACTCCCAGACGCCCGAGACGGCGCCAGCGGGGCCGAATTCACTGGCCAACTCCCATTGGCGCAGATTATGAGAGCGGTAGAAGCGCAGCTTGTGCTGGTCGGGGAGCGAGACGACCATGACCCAGCTTTGCGAAAGTGCGTGCCAAAAGACTTTGGGATCGCGAAAGTTCTTGAGACCGAGGTCAATGACCGGGTTCGCCGAGTACTTCGTCCAGGTTGCGCCGCAGTCGCGGCTAAAGGCTATGTTCTGGGTCTGCTTGTCCTGCGAGGCTCCGGTGTAAATGGCAACCATGCATACAGGGGTTTTCTGGCCTGGGTCTGCGCAGAGGCCGCTGGTATTATCGGCGTCCACAACAGTTGAGCCGCTGAAGATGGCTACGCCCTGCTCTTCGGCGAGTGCGACGGGGAGTTGCTTCCAGTGGACGAGGTCGGGCGAGACGGCGTGTCCCCAACTCATGTGGCCCCACTGATCTGCAAAGGGGTTCAACTGGAAGAAGAGGTGGTATTGGCCGTTGAGGAGGACGGGACCGTTGGGATCGTTGATCCAGTTGGGCGGGGAAGAAAAGTGAATCTGCGGCTGCCAGGGGGCGGTAAGGGCGGGCACCGCCGGAGCGGACGCAGGCTGCTGTGCGAAGGCAGTCGCGGCGAAAATAAGCGCCGCTGTCAGCAAGAAACCGTGCCCGACAATTGTCGGTGCGCGGAGAGGAAGATCCGTGGGCATACCCCGATTCTACTAGGTAGACTCCGGATTCTCACATTCATAAAAGCCTGGGCCGCACAGGATGAAGTTGCCTGGCTTTGTGGTTCCTCAGGGACGGAGGTATCCCGCTCCCGACTACTGGACCTCCACTCGAAACATGGTCACAATTTCGTGAGGCAGTGTGATCGAAAGAGGGCCTGTGCCGGACGCGGGAATTGTGCCTGCTCCGGCCGTTCGCTGCGTGGCAGAGACCGGAAACAGCTGCGACAACTGCATTGGCTCAAGGGACGATTTCCCGATGGCAATGCTACAATTCGGTCGCTGCTGTACATCGACGTTTCGCGCCCACTGGCGCGCGATGAATTTCGAAATTGAACGCGGAGATCTCCATGAAAAAAGTGATTACGGCCGCCCTATTGGCCTGCGCCCTACTGGGAATATCGCCTGCTTTCGGCCAGGTGAAGATGACGCGCGATCAAATGCTCTTTTACACCTCGGACTGGAAGGGCGATCGATTCCCCGACGGACGTCCTAAGGTTCCGGACGCGCTTCTCAAGCGGGCAGTGGACATGTCCATTGAAGACCTTTGGGACTTTTTGCGCTCGCACGGCTATCAGAATCAGTTTGAGGCGGGCTGGCAGGCTCTTCATATTGAGAAGCCATTTGCCGGCCGTGCACTCACTGCGCAATACATGCCGACACGCCCGGACATGGCTAAGGCCATTACTGCCGAGGGCAAAGCGGAGGGACGAGTTGGCGGAAACAATATGTGGCCCATCAGTGAGCTGCAGATTGGCGATGTCTATGTCGCCGACGGCTTTGGCAAGATCATCGAGGGCACGTTGATCGGGTCCAATCTCGGCAACGGAATCGCAGCACATACTCATACGGGCTTTGTATTCGACGCCGGCATAAGGGACCAGGAAGAAAACCGCGCGATCCCCGACTTCAACGGATTCTATCGGGGTTACGATCCATCCGCATGGGCGCAGATGGAGTTGACGTCGATCAATGCGCCGATTCGTATCGGGCGGGCAGTTGTATTGCCGGGAGACCTGGTTCTAGCCAAGCCGGAGGGCGTTCTGTTCATCCCTGCAATCCTGGCAGCAGAGGCAATCAGCACAGCAGAATTCACAGCGCTCAAGGACGACTACAACTTTGAATTGAATCGCGAGGGCAAGAACGGCGCGGAATTCGAGGGCGGTTGGACAGTCAAGAAATATGACGGCCTGGCGACGTGGATCGAGGCACATCCCGACAAGCTGAAAATGTCGCGGAGCGAATTTGACGCGCTGTTAGCCAAGTCAAAGGAACACGCGGATCATTGATCCCACTGTGTTCGCCCGAGAACGGGAGGCACGAACTCAAATGGGAAGCTCCCTTTGAGTTCGTGCAATGCTATCCGTTGCTGAAACCGTGCAGCATAGGCAGGCTGCCGAGCGACGGCGGCAGTTCTTTCATGGGCCCCATCCACTTCAACTCCCGGTCGATATCGGGGTGGAGCCGATATTTCTTTGCGACGGATGCGATGGTTGAGCCCGTCAGTACGATCTTCGAAAGATCGTACTGGCCGAGTCCAGCCTGAGCGCAGTAACGCAGATAACCTACCCAATCGGGATTGATGGACATCGCTTCAAGGCCGACACGATCCGCTGCAATGTAATCAGTGGAAGCGATGGCGATATGCGAAGGCACTAGCGTACCGTCGTTGGGTCCTTCGCCTTCCATCCCCTCAAAGCCGTCGATCACCGCAGCTCCCCAGTTTGGTTGCAGCTTCTGCGCGGTGAGCAGCATGTTGTAGTGGGTCTGGCGAATT
This sequence comes from Acidobacteriaceae bacterium, assembly GCA_003133425.1. The sequence continues at coordinate 8,533 of PKXI01000127.1, read as the reverse complement.
CCTACGTGATACTTGCGCTTGTCGTTCCAGCGCGGCTCTCCGGGAGCGCTGCGAAGGGGCGTGCCGAGAACCATGTTTTTGACCGACATGGTTGCGACCACGGTGTTATGGGTCTTCATCATCGAACTGCTGATCACATACGCGTCGGGATCCAAAAGTCGAGCAGCAAGACGCACTGGAGTGACGTGCAGGTCGAAGTCGATCAGGGGGATCGTCTCGTACTTCCCCTCGCGATTCAGGTCCACCAGGCTCACCTTTTGGGCCCGCCGTTCCCTGGCCAACTCGTTGTACTTGAAGTTTTCAAAGACTTCGAGCGTGTCATCCGCGGAGGATTCGGCGATAATCACCGGCCCGTGAAAGCGCGGCTCCAGGTAGTCCAGAATGCCGGCAAGGGCATCAACATGTGTCGACGCTAGTTGATTCCTGCTGCTGACGCCATTGGGTTTGATCACCACGTACTTCTTGTGCTTCAAGTTCGGCTGAATCTGGTCATCGATACGAACGAGCGCCTGGTAGACGTTCAGACGCCGGCTGTCGCCCTGGACCAACGCAACTTTAGAGGGCGCAGAAAAGTCCGGCGCTGCCGGTACGCTCGGTAAAGCAGTTTGCGCAGCATTCAAGAGCCGCGACTGCAACAAAACGCCTGTTCCAGCAATCTGCACAAAATCTCTGCGCGAAAGACTCATTGGTCACCCTTTTTCAAGCTGATTTCTATCGTCGGCCCGAGATCGCACTTCTGGATGTGAGCTACAGCACATGCTTCGGACCCGGGGCCCGAATGCCCTTCCCTCGGGCTCTTCCCAAGTCTTGTCATCCGTGGGTTCTAGGCGACCAGCAAAGCCAAACTCATCCGGCACGCTCAAGAACCAGCGCCGCCTGCAGCATGGCCTTCGCATAGGCAATGTCGTAAAGGTCGCCTGCATATCCACCGCCGCCTGGATAGCCTTTGATGGGCCCGCGCACACGGTCATAATCCAGGGCGCGCGGATGCTCCGGGTATAACTCACGTGAGTACTTCTGCTTTACCAGCTCGCGCATTACCGCGAACATATTCACATCGCCTTCGTCGATAAAACCCTCGTCGTATTTCTCATAAGGCTTCATCACGTGCGGGTTGCGGTAATGCATATGGTTGATGCGATCTCTGGAGCCGAAGTAGCGGCAGACCTCAACCGGATCTTCTCCCATTTCCTGCGTAACACCGCAGTCGAATGTAATGCCGTTCGAAGGGCTATTCACGATTTCAATCAGGTGCTTCCATCCAGCGAATGTTCCCATGATCTGCTGAGAGCCGCGGCTCAACGGGAAGGGGGGATCGTTGGGATGAAGCGCCAGCCGCACATTCGCCTTTTCGGCCACTGGAACCACAGCCTTCAGAAAGTAGGTTATGTTGGCCCACATCTCGTCCAGGTTGTGCGCGCCCTCCTCCGGCTGCGGGGGCAGGCCCTGCATCCGGTCGTAGTCCACGCCGGTTAATCCCGCACCACCCCTGCCAACTTCCCCGTAATAGCCTTCCATTGCCCGGTGCGCGTAGAAGTTGTATTCGACGACGGGAATGCCAACCTGGCCTGCGGCCTGAATCGATTGCCGGAACTTATCGATTTCCTCGTCCCGCCCCGGTCGGCCGTAGATGGTGTTAGGAAACCCGCCGATCATCAGGTTGCCGAGCATGACACCGCTTGCTTTGAGCTTGTTGACAATCGGCTGCAGCGCACTCACTGTCCACGGGAGCGCTGGACCACCGCTCAGCACGTGATAGACCCCGATCTGGACAACACCGCGAATGGCCTCATCGGTAACGCCATCGCCGAGATTGATTGCAGAGGCAATCTTCGGTGTGGCTGCGCCTTCCTGCGGCATACCGTCACCCAGCCACCAAGGCTTCTTGCCGGACTGCGCCGTTGCCATAGGGAGGAGCGCGGGTGCAAGTGCTGTTGTCGCTATTCCCCTGAGAATGCCTCTTCGCGAGATGCCGGATGTCATGTTCAAACGCTCCAGAGAGTCGAAATGTATTGCGGCCTAGGATTCTTCCACAAAGCTATCCTCTCCGTCTACTGAGAACTCCATGCGCAACTTCTGAGCGCTTGAAAACCATGCGTTGGACGTGCCTTTCTGGCAGGACCTGGTTACGGGCATCGAGAAGCCCATCATCAACAAGGGCTTTATCAAGGTTCCGGATACGCCGGGCCTTGGAGTTACGTTGAACGACGATGAGGTGAAGCGGCATCTCAAGCCGGGCACGGGATACTTTGAGCCGACACCCATGTGGGACGATGCGCAATCATGGGACGACGCTCTCTTCAGTTAGTTGCTGGGCCGGATGCTCGAATAACGACAGGTCCATCTGGCGGCGTTTACGAGAAAACTGAAATGTCCATGGTCGCGACTTCGTCGATCAATGGTTTGAAGTCCATGTACGGAAGAATGTCGCGCCCGATATCGATTCCTGGAGCGACTTCGATCAACCGCACGCCATCGGCATCTAACCGGAAGACCGCCCGCTCAGTCACGTACAGCACTTCTTGTCCGTGCTGGCGGGCATAATCCGCAGCAAATGTTATGCGTTCCACATTGCCGACGAGCTTGTGAATCTGCCCGGCTTTCGCGATGGTTAGCTTCCCGCCTTCCCAGCGTACCTGGCTTCCCTGCGCGTCGAAAGTCCCGCAGAAGACGACCTTCTTTGCATTCTGAGCGATCTCCATAAAGCCGCCTGGGCCCACAAGATTGCCGCCGAGATGCGAGACATTCACATTGCCGGACGCGTCCGCTTCTCCCATTCCAAGGAATGTGATATCGATGCCGCCGCCGCTGTAGTAATCGAACTGTTCGATCGAAGGCACTATCGCATCCGCATTGCGAGCTGCGCCAAACAAGTGATCGTCGAGCATCCGGCCGTTATGGGTCCCTTGCTCGACGCTCATCCACAGGTCGTCCGCAATTCCCTGCTCGGCAATCACGGCGAAGATTCCGCCGGGAATGCCAAAGCCGAAGTTGACCGATGCGCCGGGCCGCAGTTCCATGGCCGCGCGGCGCGCGATAATGCGCCGCTCCAGCTTTGCCGGCATCTTGGCCGCCAGCGCGCCGAGATGCGCCCTTCGCGATCCGCTTACCGTCGGGTCGTAACCCATTCCGTAGAAGAGTTGTTGATCGCAGTCTTCAACGACGGCGTCAATCATGATGCCAGGTATGCGAACACTTCGCGCGTGCAGAGCGCCGGTCTCGACCACTTGCCGCACCTGCGCAAGGACAACCCCGCTGCAATTATGAGCCGCAAGCGCGATGGAGTGAATATCGAGGTCAACGGCTTCTTCTTCTGAGCTGATATTGCCGCGGGTGTCCGCGTAGGTTCCGCGGATAATGGCCACGTCCACCTTGAATGGCTTGTAGCGGAGCACTTCCCTTCCGTCGATCGACATCAGTTCAACAAGATTCTCCTGGCTGCGGCGGTTGCAGCGGCCGCCGTCCTGCCGCGGATCAACAAATGTGCCCAGTCCGGAGTGAGTGATCAGCCCTGGGCGCCCCGCACCTATCTCGCGAAGAAGCTGTTGAATGACGCCTCCCGGAAAGCAGTATGCTTCAATCTTCTCTTCGCGAATGAGCTGCTGCATTTTTGCCGACCATGTAAAGTGCGAAGCGATGATCTTCCGGATCATTCCTTCGTGGGCAAAGCGGTTCGTTCCAAGGTCTCCCCGGTCGCCCAGTCCCAGCGAATGAACGAGCGTCAAATCGCGGGGCTCGCCGGTTTCCAGAAATTTCTTCTCAACGGCGGCGAAGATGGCTTCGGCCGAAATCATTCCGGCTCCGTTGCCGCTGATGGCAACAGTGTCGCCATTCCTGATCATCGCGGCTGCAGCCGCTGCCGTTGTGAACTCGACCTTTCCCATTCAACTCTCCTTGCTCACCGGTTCCGGAAGACGGGTTTGCGTTTTTCTGTGAAGGCGCGAACGCCTTCCGTGCAGTCCTCTGTGGCTGCCGCATGCGCGGCGGCAGACGCGTGGGCGTGACGCATGTCCACATGCATCGTCTTCAGGAGGCCCTTGGTCAGCGACATCGCAATGGGGCCGTTCGAGAGCAGCCTGTCCAGCCATTGGTTGATTTGTTGCTCCAGGCCCGGAGCGTCGTCCGCAAGCGCCGTCAGCAGTCCCCAGTCCAGAGCTTGTCCGGCCGTAATGAGAGAACCGAGCAATGCAAGGTGCCGCGCGCGCGCAACACCTATTGTCTCGGCCAGGCGCCGCACTCCCGTCCAGCCGGCGATCATTCCGAGAGTAACTTCAGGAGTGCCGAATTTCGCAGTCTTCACCCCGGCACGGAGGTCGGCCGCAAGTGCCAGTTCCAGACCACCGCCTAACGCGTGCCCGGAGATCGCGGCTATCACCGGCTGCGGCAGCGAAGCGATCTGGTCGAAGACTTCGATCCCTCGCAAAATCCAGTTCTGGCCCATCTCGTTCGGAGACAGGGTGCCCCAGGCTTCGATGTCGCCGCCAGTGCAGAAGAATCGTCCGTTACCTCGCAGCACCACTGCTCTCACCGTAGGATCCGTTCGGATGCCGGCGATGTGAGATTCCAATTCGTTCAGCATCGGGAGGGTTAGCGCGTTCCCTTTTTGCGGGCGATTCAAGGTGATCTCCGCCCATGCCGCGCCCTCGCGCTCTTTGCGGGAATAGAGAATTTCAGACTCCATACATTAGACTCCTTACCAACGAGTGAGTTTCAGTATCGCGGCATGACCAGGCCGCCATCCACGGCGATGGACTGCCCAACCGTGTAGGCGAGTCGTCCTTCTGCCATGCAGACCACCGTCGATGCAACGTCCGCGGGATAGCCCCAGCGGTCGGCTGGAATACGGTGATCGCCGATCATTTTGTCGTAGATTGCCTTGGCCGGCCGTGTCAGATCGGTCTCAATGATGCCGGGACGGACTTCGTACACGCCGATCCCGGCCGACGCGAGCCGCAGAGCGAAGAGCTTGGTCGTCATTGAAGAGGCCGCCTTCGATACGCAATACTCGCTCCTGGTAATGGAAACGGCCTTCACATTGCTCGAAGTAATGTTGATAATGCTGCGATGGGTGCCCGTTTGGGCGCTCTGCGCCAGCATATGACGGGCAATGACCTGACTGAGAAAAAAGACGGCGCGTGTGTTGACGCTGATGCACTCATCGAAGCTCTCAGGCTTCACATCGAGGAGATCGCCCCGCTGGTGCGCAGGCACGCCGGCATTGTTCACCAGGCAATCGATTCTTCCCCAACGAGAGATCGCCGCGTCCAGCATTGCCGAATGAGCCTCAAGCATTGCTACATCGGCAAAGATCGGCAAACTGTCCGATCCAAAAGCCGCCAGCTCTGCTGTAATGCGCGGTGCAAGCTCGCGGCTCTCGTCGCCATCCCGATCATTGAGCAGGAGATTGAATCCCGCCTTGGCAAGTCCAATGGCACAGGCATGGCCGATGCCGCGAAAGGCTCCAGTGACGATTGCCACCGGCCTGTCGGACAGATTGAGAGACATGGACGCCCCATAACGAAGAACCGCAACAAAGATCTTGTAAACAACCAACTGGTTGGTTACTATACACCCCAGGTAAGACGAGGGACAAGATACCTGTGAACGCCTCCCCACGAGCCCGCGGCCGGAACCCCGAAAGGACCAAGGAACGGATATTCAAAGCCGCGGCCAGAATCTTTGCAAAGAAGGGATTCGACGGCGCCAGGGTCGATCAAATTGCGGCCGCGGCCAGGATCAACAAACAGTTGCTGTACCACTACTTCGGCAGCAAGGACGACCTGTTCACCGCGGTTCTCGAGAGGGCTTACCTAAGCATCCGGAGCCAGGAGGCCGCACTTGAACTGGATTCACTGCGGGCCGACAAGGCCATCCTGAAATTGGTGGAGTTTACCTGGCGCTACTACCTTGCGAATCCCGATTTCATCCGGCTTTTGAACAGCGAGAACCAACTCGAGGCACGGCACCTCAAAGGCTCGAAGCGAACTCGCGACATCAATGCGAACCATATTGCACTGGCGAATAAACTCCTCGCAAGGGGAAGGCGGGAACGAAGCATTCGGCGCGACCTGGATGTAATGCAGCTGAACGTGAACATCGCGGCACTCGGATTCTTCTACCTGATGAACAGGCATACGCTGTCAACCGTTTTTCAGTGCGACCTTGGATCGAAAAAGATGCTCGAGCGGCGGCTTGCCGTGATGAAGGACACGATTGCCCGCTGGATACGGCCTTGATAAGCACCTTATCTATATAAGGGATGCAAAGAACCCCAAGTGATCGCTATCTAACAATCGTTTGCATAGCCAGCTGCTCACAGGCCTCGACTTCGACAATAGCGTTCTTGCATTAGAACTCGTGATGATCATCAACAAGCCCAGCGATCGTCTGCGATGCCTCACCGCTTGCTTTTGTATTATCTGCCGGCGTATTGGCCGCATCGGTCTGCGCGCGGAGCTTTGCAACGGCTAGCCAGTTATCTTTGTGCGGCTTGTCGGCGATCCATGGCGGCAACGGCATGCGAAGGTAGTCGCTCAGTGCCTGGGCATAACCCTCATAGAGAACGCGCATTTCGCGAAGCCTTTCGATGGAGTGACCGTCGCGGCAGACCTTCACGCCGCTCTTGCAGAGTAGATCATATAGCTGCTCATAACGCTCTGGAGGAAGCCGGTCGGGAGCATTGTTGACTGGGACAAGTGAGAATATCTGCGCCAGGTCCACGAGGGCGTGTCGTGCCATGGCAAAGGTCAACTGGGCCTGCCGAGCCTCGCGCCCCTGCACTCCCGCAATTAGAAGTGCTGAAGCGTCGAGAATGGCTGTCAGTGCACTGATCCAGCTCTGATTGTTATGCTGCGAGCGGAAATAGCAGAGTAACGGATAAGAGATGTGGCTCTCCAGCAATTCTGCCGACCAGCGTTCCCACTCCACCAACAACACCGAGAGCGCTGCTTCCCCGCCTTCATACGAATGCCTGCGCATTAGTTCCGCAGCCGTAGGCGGAGAGCCGGCCCGCGCGTCCAGCAGCGAGATGCTGACTTCGCGACGCGAGAATGCGCTATAGAGGACCGGAAAATACCCCATCACAACTGCAAGAAATCCAAGCCCAGTGCCGGCCTCGATAATGAGCAGCTCGCGTGCCCAGGCACCTTGTGGCGTAACGTCTCCCAGCCCCAGCGTGAAGATTGTCGTTCCGCTTACGTAGAGATCTGATCGAAAACCTGCTCCTTGCGTGGGGTCGTTGAACGGACTACCAAGGGCATAAAAGATAAGGGCGAAGCCTACTACCATCACGCCAGCCCACACCATCAGCAGAAAGATCAGCGACATGGGGCCGTAGTAGCTGTAGCAGAAGTCACGTTTGCGCGTGTCGTGAAGCCATTTGGTGAGGAACACCCATGGCCTCCAGGTAACAAGGTAAAAGATTCGCGTGAGACGATATCTGCCGGTGGCGCGACGGGGCAAAATGATGGTCTGGAAGGCATCCAGCAGCACTGCAAACAAGCAAACAATGCCGGCAATCAAAGTAACGAATCGCATCATTTCTCCTTTGCTTACAGCAGCCGGTCAGCGAAGGCCACACAGCCAACTGAAAGTATCCTAGCCGATTTCGGCGATGTATCCAACGCCCTGATTGCACTGAACAAACAGCGAGCTTATCGTGAGCAGCAGGAAATGCTCGTCGAGGCTGCAAAGGACGCAACCCGCCTCGCTCGTCTTCGCTATCAAGGCGGATCTACCGGGTACCTTGAAGTGTTAACGACCGATTCAAACCTTAATGCGGTCCAACTCAACCTGGTGAACGCGCAGCAGGGTGAGGCACTCGCCCTCGTTCAACTCTACGGCGCACTGGGTGGGGGGTGGCAAGCTTAATTGCCGCCAGCACCGACAAGACTCAGCGGTCAGTTCTCCCACTAAGCGGACGTGCAAATGATTCCGAACGGCTTGAGGATGGAACACAGCGTTCTTTGAGCAAAGAGAAAAATCTGTCGCATAAACAACCGTCTTGAGATTCAATTCGGGCTTGTCGTCAATCACTGACTGTCGAAGCTTCCTGGACCATCAAAGATTCTGTGAACGGATTCGTATGCGGCTGGACCCAGCTTCCATAAAGCTACTGGCCCGTCTGGAACCGTACCACTGCGAGCGCGGTTTGATAGGCGTAGCGGGCATTGGTATAGGCAATCTCTGCCTGTGTTTGTGCCAGTTGCGCCTGGGTCAGTTCCACGATACCGCTCAAGCCGATCTTGTACCGGGCCTGTGAAAGATCGAGAGCCATGTTCGATTCATTCATCATTTCCTGCGTCACGCCGATCCGTTGGAATGCATTCTGCGCATTCAGAACCGCAATGCGGAAATCGCGCGCGATTTCCTGGCGGAGGTTTCTCACTTGTTCTCCGGCAGCGTTGGCACGCAGCTTTGCCTCCTGCGCACGCGCGTTGTAGAGGAATCCGTTGAATATGGGAATGCTGATGTTCGCCCCGGCGGCGCCGTACCACGAGGATTGAATCTGATCCGCGCGCACCGGAGTTCCTCC
>PKXI01000053.1 GCA_003133425.1 Acidobacteriaceae bacterium | reverse complement strand
TTGCACCACAGGCTGCTAAGCATGATGCATCACCGCTTCCATCGAGGCGGCTTGCTCAACCAGAACCAAACCCTCAGACCATAGCAGGCACTGCAAGAGTCTCGGTCGCAGCTCCGAATGATGCCAAGCTACGGATTCCTTGGCATGAAGATCTCATTCGAAAGGCGCTCTCGCAAAGTGTTATGCTGCGCCATCTCCCGCTACCGTGAGCCGATGCGGTCGATCCCATACGCATCGAGCACATCCGGCAACGTCACAACACCTTCCAGCTTGTGCAGATCCGCACGATGGATGACGGGCAAGACATCGAGATGGTATTTGCTCATGCGCTCGAGCGCCAGATGCAGGGCATGATCTGCGTGGACGTGCGGAACATGAAGGGTCTCCACAAGACTCGCCAATGGCTGCTCTTTCCTTCCATCGACAAAGGCGCACTCAAGATCTTCCTTGTTCAGGATTCCGAGAAAGTATCCCTTGTCGGCTACGGGCCAGATGCGGAAGGGACCGGAGCGAGTTTGTTCAACTGCCTCCTCAACGCGCATCTGCGAGGAGAGCATCTGCGGAGACTTCCGCATGATCTGGGCTACTGAGCGTTGGCTGCTTTCGTCACGAGTGCTGTGGCTGGGCAAATGAATGCCATCCTGATGGGCCAATGCCTCGTAGATGGGCTGCTTCTGAAATCGGGAAGAGATGAAGAAGCTGGTCAGGTTTGCGATCATCAGCGGCACGATGACAGCGTAATCCCGCGTCATTTCAAAGATCATGAGCACCGATGTCATAGGAGCCCGTACGATGCCCGCGAAGAGCGCACCCATGCCGACCAGCGCGTAAGCGCCAGGAGTTGCGGTGTATCCCGGCAACAAGCTATGCGCCACCGTACCGATAGCGCCTCCCAGCATTGCGCCGAGAAAGAGGCTGGGGCCGAAGATGCCACCAGCGTTCCCTGAGGCATAACTGACAGTAACTCCAAAGAGCTTGAGAACCACGAGCAGCAACATCAACTTGAGCGCCATCGTTCCGTCCAGGGCGCTGCCAACGTAGGTGTACCCGACACCCAGGACTTGGGGAACCAACCAGCCCATTAGTCCAACCGTTACGCCGCCCACTACGGGATGCCACCAGCGCGTACTCTTGGGCAGGTGCAGAAAGAACTTGCGCATTTCCAGCAAAAGCCGGGTGAAGGCTACGGACAGAAAGCCGCCAGCGATGCCCAGCAGAGCGTAGATGGCGAGTTCCAGCGGATGGACCAAAGTATATTGCGGCACTTGAAACAGGGGGTTATTGCCAAGCAGAAGGCGCAAAACTGCCCAGGAGGTGGCGGAGGCAAGCACCACTGATCCTAGAATTGGGGCGTGCATATCGCCCATGACCTCTTCGAGGGAAAACAACACTGCCGCCATCGGGGTATTGAAAGCCGCGGCGATGGCGGCGGCGGCTCCAACAGGAATCAGGGCTTTTACCTTCTCCGGACGCAAACCGAGCCAGCGGCCGAGAACGGAGCCGATTCCGGCGCCTACCTGAACGGATGGTCCCTCGCGTCCCAGTGGAATCCCACTTGCCAGCGTGGTAGCAGTGCAGAAAAACTTGCCCAGGACGGTCCGCAAAGAGATGAACCCATCCCCTGCGAAAAGAGCGGCCTTGGTCTGCGGCACGCCGCTGCCTCTGGCATTTGGAAAGTAACGGTAGAGCAAGACGCCCATGGCCAGCGATCCTGCGACGGGCACCAGCACACGTCTCCATGCGGCACTGCCCACGGGATAGAGGCGCATTCCCAGCCGTTCCGTGACCACAATAAAGGCGACAACAGCGAGCCCGGTGAGTGCTCCTATCAGCAAGGACAGGAGAAGAAAAATCTGCTCCTCACGCTGTTGAAGATGTGCAATCAAACGCGACCTGAGAATCGTCCACCATTTCTCTTTCGGCTTGTTCTCGGGGGTCGCGGCAGATTCCATAGAAACAGTCTACGCGAACGAGGCTTCACGCCCGAGAGAACAACCGTCAGGTGTCATCGACGTGTCCACGCACGATTGATTCCAGAGCCTGTCCCTTAAAAACAGGCGTCTCCTGTCTCGCAGAGATGGCGCCGCTGCGGTTGCGTCCCCCATTCCAATAGCTTCTGTCGAAGGCATTCGAACACAACAAACCGAATTAGCGTGGGATCTCACCCATTCTGCGAAGCAACGGAGCCATAGTCAGTCCTTGCGCGAAGACGGAAAAGGCGACGACAGCAAAACTGATCGTAATAATCTGTTCGCGCAGTGGAACTTCCGTGGGAAGTCCAAGGGCGAGAGCCAGCGCCAATGCACCTCGCAGGCCACCCCAGAAAAGGATGTGTTGATGTTTCCAGGTAACGCGGAGCGAGGAGCGCGAGAAGAGAAGGCAACAGGGGTAGATTGCAACCGCCCGGCCCAGTGTTACCTGTCCAATCGCGATCGTCGCCGGAAGCCATATCGCCACGAAGTTCTGATGGGCTTCGTGCATTCCGATCAGGAGAAATACCAACGAGTTCGCGACGAATGCGGCATATTCCCAGAATGCCTGGACGGCTTCGTTTCCCCGCTCGGAAATCCCGCCGAGCGACTTGAAATTGCCCATAACAAGTCCTGCTGCGATGGTTGCCAAGGCCCCAGACAAGCCTAAATGGTCTGCAAGAAGGAACGAACCATAGGCGGCGACAGTGGTGAAAGTGATTTCGACGAGTTGATCGTCCGTTCGCCCTGCGAGCAGAAGCGCTCCGAGCGCAACCACTGCGCCGCAAAGGAGGCCGCCCGCGATTGTCTTTAGAAGCGTTGTGGTGATTTCAATCGGCGTGAGATGCTGTCCTGATGCCAGGGCGACAACAACGCCGAAGGCAACCGCGGCCGTACCATCGTTAAGAAGGCTCTCAGCCTCAATGAGCACCAGCAAACGGCCGTGAGCTCTTGCTTCCTTGAAAATTGCGATGACTGAAACCGGATCGGCGCAGCGATGAGAACACCGAACACGAGTGCACCGGCCCATTGCCAATGCATTAGATAACGCATTCCGGTCGCGGTCACGCACGCTGAGAGCAGGACGCCGAGAGTCGCCAACACGAAGATGACAGAGAGGTTCCGACGCAACCGATTCCAATGAATGGAGAACGCCGATTCAAAAAGGAGCGGGGGGAGCAGTGCCGTGAAGATGAGGTCTTTGGTAAGGACGACCTTTGGCGCAAACGGCAAGAATGCGAGAATAATTCCAGCTGCAACAAGGCCGACGCTGTAAGGAAGGTGAAGTCGTCTGGTCAGCATCGCGACGACAGCGGCGATCAAAAGCAGCAGAGTTCCGGTTTGGAATTGGAGTTCCATGCGTTTCTTCGTTCCCCTTCGATAGGTCGATCTGCGGCACTCGAAGAACGTCCAGAATTCCTTGCCTTGAGGGCAGCCCGATGGATCGGAACACCCGAGCGCCCCTTATGCCTTCTCCATGCGATGCGTCACGTGGCCAAGCGATGTGTCTTTACCATCGGCCAGGAGAGTACCGTCAGACCGTCGAATCCATACTAGGCCGTATCGACATATA
>PKXI01000328.1 GCA_003133425.1 Acidobacteriaceae bacterium | reverse complement strand
ATTATACGGTCAAAGACCTAGCGCGACCAACTGCCAGAAATTACGCCCATTGAGTGGCGTGCTTTCAATAGACTGGTTCTGCACTACTTGGCCGACGGATGAGTCGTCGGTGGTCAGTAACGGAACCTCTTCGGTTACGGTAACTTCCTCGGTTCTTGACCCAACTGTCAACGTGAGATTTACCACTGCCGACTGATTCACCTGCAAAGTGATGGAGGGAATTACGATGGTCTTGAACCCTCCGGACGAAGCGCTGATTTTGTAGTTCCCAATAGGAAGATTGGTGATGATGTAGTGGCCGTCCGCGCCGCTCTGTACAGTGCGACTCTGACTCGTATCTATTTGAGTTGCCACAACGGGGGCATTTGGAGTGACTGCCCCTTGAGCATCCTGCACAACGCCAGAAAGGCTTGCGTTTGTGGATTGACCAAGCGCTGAGACGCACGCACTGACAACCATTAACATTGCAAAGGCGGCTCGAATTCCTATCGACCTCATCGAAATCCCTCCAAAGTTTTGATTGCGGAACGAAAGTGACGGTGGAATTCCATGGTCGCTTGCAGCCATGGATAACGATTTCAACCCGGGAGCTTGACGCTCCCTATCGACCCATTTCTCTGATACTCACGTTGCGGACAACCAAGTTTGATTGGACGCACATGAATTGGGAGAAAGTAGCACCGAGGAACTGACGCCAGACTCTCACCGCTGTTTTCCTGCTCGATTCCTGCGCTAATGTGAGTTGAAAAGTCCCCACTTGCCTTCGCATGAACCCACAACGGAAGCGAGGGGCTTTATTTTGTTAATGCGAGTACGGGGCCCGGAATTAAGTTCACGGTATATTAAGCATATGGCCAGACCATTGTCAATCATGTTGTTTTTTTGCCATGAATTGCGAACTGGATACACTTCAACGCGCTGGGTGAACCGCGCGGAGATCGTCGTAGAATCAGGTGGCGGAGGTTTCGTTGTGTTCCGCAACTTAGGGCTTAAACGTGAAGACGGCCCTTCGTGAGGGCATTTACCGCCAACTCCCAATTCGAGCGAGGTTGGGAGTTCAAACCTGGAAAGGGCCGCCGTCGCCGATCATAGAGAACTGAAAGCCATTCTTTCGATTAGCGAGCCGACCCGCAAGAGGTTATAGATTCGTTGTCGCCACAAGATGAGGCATTGACACGGGATTAGTTTCGCAATGTCGGCCAGGCTTCACGGATGATGCCTGTAGCTAGTGTCAGCCTCCGGTTTCTCCGGATTGGCCTGTGCAATAACCCGTACCTTTTCACACAGGGCGGCAAGGGGTCCGGTCAGGCTATTTTGTCGAGGAGCGGGGGCGGCCACTCGCAGAGAACACGCCGGACGGTGGCCGTGGAGATGCGATGGCCTTTGGCGATCTGGCGAAGGCTCTGGCCATACTCGCGGTCTCGTTGGATGGCGAGGTTATCCAGTACCAACGGATTTCTGCCGATCTGACAGTCTTCAAGCCGGGCGCGCCGCATGCCGGCGCGCACCCGCTCGATTATCAGGCTGCGTTCCAGCTCGGCGATGCAGCCGATGATTACGACGATGGTCGGGCCCAGCGGCCCAGCAGTATCGATGCTCTCCCTGAAGCTGATGAACTCGACGCTGATTCGGTTCAGTTCGTCCAGCACTTCAAGAAAATGGCGCTGAACGAGCGATGCGATCGCACGCCCAGGTCATCGCCACATCGAACTGACCGCAGCGGGCGTCAGCCATCATGGCATCGAGTCCTGGCTGTTTAGCCTTTGTGCCGGAGATCTTGTCCGTGTACTCCCTGACGATTACATAGCCGCGTTGGGCAGCCATCTGACGCAGATCGAGGATCTGCGTTTGGGGGATCTGATCCTAGGCCGAGACCCGTGAGTAGAGCGCGGCGCGCTTCATGCGCGCCTGCTCTTCTTCTGCGGGGCGATAGATCAATGCTTGGCGACGTAGCTCCGGATGAACTCCAGCAGTATGGTCTTCATATCTGTGCCCTGGGCCGCGGCTGTGGCCTTGAAGGCATTGTGCAGACTAACTTTAACGTTGATATTCACTCTTTTGAGTCCCGATGCTTCTTTCTTCACGATCTGACTCACCCCCTTCCTCTGGAGGTGAGTATATGAGTTGTGGGGACCTGCCGCCACTGCGCTGTAGGTCAAGGGCGCCGGCCTCGACTGTAATCCATTCGTGCACCTCCATCCTGGCCAAGTGGACTGACTGCTCTCTGGAACGGCCGCCAGCCTCACGGAGCCTCTCTATACAACTGCCCAGCCGGCCCAGGACCAGGCGGCGAACTGGAAGGGGATCGTCTTGTCTGTAAAGTGACGTAAGTATATACACATTGCTCCTTATGGATGCTCCTGTCAAGTAAATCCAGGACGTGCTGATTTGAATTACATGAAGATCATGCGCTCAAGCAGGTCCGGCACCAAAGGCACGACACCAAAACGCTGCCACCGGGCTCCCTGGCGACGACTACTACGTCAACTTCCATGAAGGTGATCCATTCATCAAGGTCGATGAAGGCTATGCCCGTCTGCCCGGAGAAGGATATGCAGCACTCCATCCAGAACTGAAAGACATCAACCCAGAAGATTATCCAGACATCCACAAGCTGTCCATCCTGGCCGATGTAGCTCCCTACTCACGTGAGTACAACACCTACCGGTAGAAGATCGGCAGACAGGCACAGGGCAACACCGAACTCGAGATCGAGTACGAGCAGATCCTGGCACGGGTGAAGAAGACACGCGAGTCTGTCATCCGCATGACCGACCGGCATTACCCCAACTCGGACCACGCTCCAATTCGGGGTTTTCGTCGTCTTTGAGCAACAGGGCTGCCTGGGCAAGAACTGCCTCGGCGGCACTATGCGAAGTGCTGAACCTGCTGTAATCGGCTAATATGCGGAATGCGAGGGAACCGCGTTGCGCATGCGTATCGCGGGCAGCTGATCGGACAGCCGATTCCAGAAAATACCAGTTCTTCCGGAGCTGAACAGCATGGGCAAGATGGTTGTGGGGTCCGGTAAGGAGATTTGTCCGCAGCGTGTCGATTGAACGTCCCAGATCACGGATCGGTTCCTGCACCGCACGTTCGATAGTCCGGAAAATCTCAAACGCAATGCCGTGCGAGGGATTGATCCCGTACTTGGCACATTGCTCGCATGAGACTCGCGCAGTTACGTGCGGGAGTCCCGCCATCGCGCACGCTACGTTTTTGGGCGTGAACTGGCGGCGATTGCTTTCAAGGAACCCAAGAATCTCCGTTTGTGCGAAGTAGGCTTCACATTCCTTTAGCTGGGTCCGGAGCAATTCCAGTTCTATTCTGCTCGTTTGCTCAAGTGAAGCCGCCTCTTGAGACTTGTAGCCCAGATCGGGGAGGATTGCCTGAATCTGCGCTTGCTTTACCGGATCGGAATCCGCAGCGTGTGCCTCGAATGCACGGTCAAAATCTTCCCGCGCGCTTTGGCATCGGGCGTAATTGCGGCTATGTCGTTCCTTAAATTCTGCCACTCTTTTCCGGAGTGCTCGTAGCTCGTTGGGATTAGTTTTCGGTGCCTGAACGTCCGTGAATGGCTCTAAGTATCCGCAACGTTGGTAGACGATTTTCGCAAACGCATTTCGCACGTCGGAAATCGACTTGGCTTCTCGAAGGAGCCAGCCTACCGCACCCCAATTCTGCTCAAGGACGAACTGCAAATCGTTCACTGCACGGTTAAGAGATTCTGGGTCAATCTCGCGCGGCCTTCCGGGCTTGCGCTTCTGCTCGTGCTCTGATTCCCAGGTCAGTTCAGAAAAATCTTCGCCAGGTAATTCGGGGCCAATCAAATATCACCGCCAGGTAATCAAGACCATCGTCAATGGCTCCGCCACAAAATGCAAATTCATCCACAGTTCTCGCCATTAAGACAATGTAAATAGCCGAGTTATAACCAAGATAGCGCTATGAGAGGCGCTTTCATTGGCGAGCGGAATGCGGTCGGACCAAAATCCGGGGAGTCGGTTTGCCAGACCGGTCCGGGACTGAGACGGCCTACAATTCCATCGACGGCTGGCCGAAAGCCAGCGGCTCGCCCACCAAATTACTTCCCTCCCGCAACAGACCCCAAGGTCATTCCAACGGCCCGCGAAGCGGGGGGCACTCAGTCTAAAACTGGCCGGGGTTCGGGGCAGAGCCCCGCCAATCAAGCCCAGCGTGAAGCGCTGGCCTCCTTTACCCCCAATGCTCAATCCAACTCATTCCCTTCCTACGTCCTCGACGATTCCCAAGTCACATCCCTGATTCAGTTCTTCCAAACTCTCGACCGCTGGGACAAGGAGGCGCATGGACCGCACGTCATGTAGCCGTTGCCATCGACCAGCGGAATTCTCCCTCGCCTTTTTGGTTTCGACCATAGGCGCCCGCCCACGAGGCCAGAAATGCACCCAGACAGTTCCTCTCCGCAAATCCTGTTTAAGCACCGCAGTTCCCTTCCTAGCCGCTTACTCCCCTCCAAGACCTCGAACAGCCTCTCCGAGACGCGTATACAGCGTTGAGCGGGGATTCTCCGGCATTGTGCGCAAGCGTTGGCCGCTGCCCATCGGCGGCAGAGGTCCACCAGGGCGGCGAAGCCGCCTTGAGTTGCAGGCTCTGTCTAATAGCCTGCAACTCACGTAAATTTACGTTTCGGCAATCTTCAGCACTGTCCCCGGTACCTGAGGAGGGTTTCTCAGGTGCTCGATAAGCTCGACGTGCGGGTGTCCGAGCTTGCTCTTCCAGGTCCCATACTCGCGGGGCCTTTGGAAGAACTGAAAAGGCACCCAGTCCCACTCTTCCGACCCTCCAAGTATTACCAGTACATTTGTGATCTTCGAGAGCCCTTCGGTATCGACGCGGTTGTGCACCTATACCTCCGCAATGGAAGGCCAAACCACAAGATTGAAATGATCGATGCGGGCGAGAAGACCCTTGAGGGCATGGCGCGAATCGTAACCCTGCTCTTCGACGTGGCCCCGTGGACACTCGGGGTCATGAGAACCGATCTTGCTGCCGACATTGAAGGCGTGTCCGTGCCATGGTTCAAAGACCATTCATATGTGAACCGGAAGCAGTTTTCTTCTCGCATCGAAAAATCCCATGAGAAGGAACTGCAGTTTGTCGGGATGGGTAGAGCGGTGGCCCAAACGCTCTACGCAGGGAAGAGGCCATGCTTAATTCGTATTTACAACAAGCTGGCCGAGTGGCGCTTAGAATGGCGAAAACGCGAGATCGAATGCAAACGGTTCACTGACCGCATGGCGGGTTTAGACATGTCCATCCGGCGGGGAGGGGCTTTGCCACGATTCCGCATCCTGGTCCTGCGATCGCCTGATCCTTGAGTGTGCTCAGAGTCACGCGGACAATGTTCGGAGCATAGGGCTCAAGGACGATCGTGCTGCCATCTCGATCAATGACGATCCGGCTTTCCTGCGCATGCAGCGCGATTCCCGGAATCGCTGCGGCCATAACAATTAAAAGACTTTGCGGATACTCTCGAACAATCTCATCTGAACCCTCTTCTCGTGTGTGCTGCTAGACGCTGTATCTATCCGTTTCGGGAAGACTATGAATTTACTGAAGCGCAGTGATGACTCGCGAACATTTGTTCGAGAGTCATCACTGCATTCTGCTTGGCGCTTAGTTGCGTTTCGGCCGCCAGATATCGGCGATCCGTTCTTTTCCGCACCGTTAGGCCGTAATTCACTCTTTGTTCTTCGGGCGTGATCTAACGGCCAACCACCTCGACGAGCTGACTATCCGGGACCGTCCAGGCAACCGATCCTTTCTGGGTTAACTTACCCGCTGTGTTGTCCCAATGCAAGTTGGTGATGTGGAAATCCCCCTTCTCGTAGGCGTAAGTTTTTCCATCATCGCTGTAAAGGGCGAAGTCTCCATCTGCGCCAGGGTAGACCTTGATCCTTTCCAGATCCTGCTTCTGTTCCGTGCTTAGAATCGGCTTGCCGAGCGGAAGAATGGAGCCGCCGCGAACGAAGAGTGGAATCGTATCAATTGGCGCGTTGACCGTGATCGTCTGGCCGCCTTTGTAGCGTTCATTTGTCCAGTAGTTGTACCAGTCCGTACCGCCGGGCAAATAGACCGTGCGGCTGGTCGCTCCCTGGTCAGTAACCGGGGCTACGAGGAGCGCAGGCCCGAACATGTACTCATCGCCGATCGCGGCAACATTGGGATCGCCGGGAAAGTCCATGAAGAGCGCACGCATGAACGGCGCGCCGGTTTGATTGCTTCCATAGGCGAGCGAGTATGTGTAGGGCAAGAGCTGATAGCGCAAGCGGAGATACTTTGAGAGGATCGCCTCAGCCTGCTTCCCGTAGCCCCAAACCTCGTTGTGGATCCTCTCGCCGTGTGCACGCATGACAGGCTGGAAGGTCGCCCATTGAAACCATCGTACAAACAACTCGGGATAATCTACGTAGTTGCCGACATTGCCAAGCGCATCTGAGGGGTCGACCAAGGGCGTGTGCATCGGGCGATACGTTGCCGGGAGCGCAGGAGAGAAGAAGCCGGCGATATCGGTATCCCAGTAAGGCATACCCGATGCTGTGAAGTTCAAACCGGTCGGGACGGAGCGCTTCAACATGTCCCATGTCGAGAGGATGTCGCTCGACCAGAAGATTGTGCCATTGCGTTGCGCTCCCAGATAGGCTGCGCGAGCGAGAGTCATCACCCGGCGGCTGTCTCCGAAGTCGCGTCTGGAGCCTTCGTACACAGAAGCTGTGTGGAAGAGTGGATACACGTTGTAATAGCGTGAACCGGATCCGACAAACAACACGTCCTTCGCGGGATCGATATCGGGTTCCGTTTCGTCGAGCCAGAGATAGTCGAAACCGTCGGGCTTGATGTATCGATCCCTGATGGACTCCCACCACCACTTGGCTGCGTCGGGGTTGGTGGTGTCAATATTCGGGCCAATCACATCTTTGAACCCACCGAAATCCGGTTTGCCATCAGGGGAATGGATCAGCCATCCCTTGTTGAGCAACATGTCGTAGTAACGAGTTCCGGGAGAGAAATGCGGCCAAACGCTCAGCAGCGTGGTGATGCCCATGGAATGAAGTTGCTGGTTCATGGCTGCTGGATCAGGCCACCGTGCAGGGTCCAAGTCCAGTTCGCCCTGCCTGGTCATATTAAGGAAGTCGACTACAAGAACATCCAGTGGAAGCTGACGATCGCGATACCCCTTTGCAACCGCCAACAGCTGATCCTGGGTCGGATAGATCGCCTTGCTCTGGATGTATCCATAGGCAGACTTAGGCAACAGATGAGTGACGCCCGTCAGCTGACGATAGCCCTGGTAAATTTCGTCGCTGTTTGCACCTGCGATGACGAAGAACGAAACACGGTCTCCTATCTCCGACGACCAGACGTTTTGCTGGTTGAAGCCGAGATTGATGGTAGTCTTTGAAGGATTGTCCCAGATGAATCCGTAGCCGCGGCTGGAGACCATGAACGGAACGCAGACGTTCTGTCCACCGATGGCACTGTAGTCATGCCAGCAGCGCACCTGGTGATCCCGCAGGTCGAGAAAGCCTTGCTGTTGCTGGCCGAGCCCGTAGTAGTGTTCGCCAGCCGGAGAGTCGAATGTCGCGGCGACATGGTAACCGGCTTCCTTTTGATCCTGCTTTTCTGCGCCCGCCGCCGTGGACTCAGAATGGTTGGGAATCATTAACCAGCTCCGCATATTCAGGAGCATCTGACCCGAAGCCGTAGTTACAGAGATCGCGTCCTGGTTGGGACCCCTCCTGGGGCCACCTCCAAAGTAATGGTCTCGCAGCGATTGATTCAGGTCATCGAGTGGCATCGGTTTTGGCAGGAGCGACTTGTCCATGTGGTCGGGAGAGAGATGAACAACCAGCCTCGCGGAGCGAAAAACGTCGCCGCCGTCGGAGCCTTGCTCATGAGTCCAGCCAGTCATCGCGGGCGTTCCCACAAAACCATATCCTGCGGCTTCGGTCGCGGCTGCTTTGTTCCTGCTCAACGTCACTCGAACAATGTTCGGCGCGTACGGTTCAAGAACGATTGTGTTGCCGTCTCGCTCAACAATCATGCCTGTGTTCTGTGCGTGGAGTATTGGCCCAGCAAAGAATGCAAGCATGACCGAGATCAAGATTTGGCCACGATTGACAATAAGTCTCATCTGAATCCTCTCTTCTTATTGCGGTGGAATGCCGCCCTCAATTCTTCCGAAACACGTAAGCGATGAATGCAGAAGATGCTTTAGCGCCCAACTACTTCGACCACCGCGCTGTCCGGTCCGGTCCAGAGTTCTGTTCCTTCGTGAGTTAACTTTGCAGTCGCGTCATTCCAGTGGAGCTGAGTGATGGAGCCCGCGCCCTTCTCGTAGGCGTAGGTCCTGCCGTCGTCTGAGAACAGAGTGAAGTCGCCATCCGCTCCCGGGTAAACGCGCACCTTGGCTATCGTCTGCGCCTCATGCGTGCTCTCCACCGCGCTTCCGAGAGGAACAATCGATCCTGCGCGCACAAACAGCGGAATCGTATCGATCGGCGCATCCACGGTGATTTTCATTCCGCCCTTCACCCGCTCCCCGGTCCAGAAGTTGTACCAGTCCGTTCCGGCAGGCAGATAGACTTCGCGGCTCGTTGCTCCCTGCTCCGTTACCGGAGCCACGAGAAACGCCGGCCCGAGCATGTACTCGTCGCTGATATCCGCCACCTTGGGGTCACCCGAAAAATCCAGAGGCAAAGCGCGCATGATTGGAGCTCCCGTCAACCATGTCTTGTAGCCGAGAGAGTAGATGTACGGCATCAGTTGATAGCGCAGGCGGAGGTACTTTTCCAGAATCGGCTCAGCCTGCTTGCCGTACGACCAAACTTCGTTCGCCGGCCGGCTGCCATGGGTGCGGAAGATGGGCAGGAACGTGGCGTACTGGAACCAGCGCGTGTAAAGCTCGGGGTAGTCATCGTAGCCGCCTACAGTCTCGCGAGCGTCAGACGGGTCAAGCAGCGGCTTGTGGGCCGGGTGATGAACTGAGGGCAGATACTGCCAGCCGCCGGTGTCGTTGGACCAGTAAGGAATTCCGGAAGCGGTTACGTCCAGCCCGGTGGGAATCTGCCGTTTGAGCGTGTCCCATGTCGGAAAAATGTCAGAGGACCACACGATGGTTCCCTTGCTCTGCACTCCCAGGTACGCATCGCGCGAAAGGATCAGCGCACGGCGTTGCGGCTCGTCTTTGCGGAATCCGTCGTAGAGCGCCGCGGTGTGGAAGAGCGAATACACATTGAAGAACTGCGTTCCCGGCCCGACGTGGAAATACGCGCCGTTCGGAGGCAGGTCAGGCTCGGTTTCGTCTGCCCACAGTGAGTCGAATCCCTGGCTCATGATGTTGTCGTGAATCGTTTTCCAATACCAGCGGGCGGCCTCAGGATTTGTCGTGTCAATGTCAGAGCCGGCCCGGTCGTACGGCAATCCGTCGATCGGCGTGCCGTCAGCCAGGTGAATCAGCCATCCCTTCTGGCGCAGTTCGGAATAGTAGCGGTCGTCCGGAACAAAGCGCGGCCATACGCTGATCATGGTCTCGAAGCCCATTTCGTGGAGCTGTTTGTTCATCGCCTTGGGATCGGGCCAGAATTTGGGGTCCAGATCCATCTGCCCCATCTTCGTGTAGTAGAACCAGTCGACGATCAGCATATCGGCAGGCAGGTGGCGGTCGCGATACCCCTTTGCCACTGCCATCAATTCGTCCTGGCTGGCGTAGCGCTGCTTGCACTGGATATAACCGTAGGCGGCCTTGGGCAGCATCGGTGCAGGGCCCGACAGCAACCGGTAGCCGGCGTAGATCTCATCCATGGTGTTGCCGGTGATCACAAAGAAGGAGACCCGGTCTCCGACTTCGGACTTCCAGCGCGTCTGCTCGTTGAATCCAGGCTCGATTGTGGTCCGCGAAGGGTTGTCCCACAGGAGCCCGTAGCCCTTGTTCGTCACAAGGAACGGTACGCAGAAACTCGGCCCGCCGGTGGCCAGGTAATCGGCCCAGCAACGAACCTGGTGGCCGCGATGATCGAGAAATCCCTCGTGGCTTTGACCGAGGCCGTAGTAGTGTTCATCGTCCGGCGATGCAAACGTCGCGCCCACCGTGTAAAACCCTGGATCACCCGGGCGGCGATCCTGCAGCACTGCGGCGGTGCCGTCCTTGTGATTGGGAACGCCCTGCGACCAGTCGTTCATCTCCAATATCTGTTTCCCCTCGGGTGTTCTGAAGACGATATGTGCGCCCGGAGTCGTGCCATTGAAGTATTTCGAAATATCCACCTGCGTCTGAACAGGTGGCGTGCCATTGGGCTGGTTGCGGTCCACCGTCACAACGACTCGATCTGAGCGGTACACGTCGGCCCTCGCCGTTTGACTCGCGCTCCACCCGGTGGCAGACGGCTTAGCAACAAGGCCGTATCCCGGCCCGGCAAGCGCTGGTTCGCGCTTAAGGCTCAGCGTCACACGCAGGATGTTCGGCGCGTACGGCTCGAGGACGACCGTGCTGCCGCCTCGTTCAAGTGTTACGCCGGTGTTCTGGGCGGCGAGAGTTGAACCTGCGCAGAAGGCCACCAATAGCCATGTCAGATTTCTGCGCGAATGCACCAAAGACTTCATATGTATTTCTCCGTTTGGTTCAAATGTTCTTTTGGCGCTCTATTGAGCGTTTGAGTACGTCACTACTAACGAGGGCGCAGAATCCGTCCAGGCTGGTGAGCGGCATCACACTAAGTGGGGTTTCTGGAATAATCGACGTGGTTCTGTCCGTTAGCGGATTTACTGCTGCCTCGGTGGTGTTGGCAGGGCCAGCCGCGGAAACTGCCTGTGACTCCGGCGAAGGGGAGTGCATTCGAGTTTTGCCAACCTGAAGGACCAGGATCTTCCGCTCCCAGGCATTGAAGCAATTGGCATTTATTTGTATTGTGGAGTTGGGTGTACCGGATTTATCGATACGCAAGTGGCGCGCCGGATTGGTTGTGGTCACTCTCTTCATCCCGATCTGCAGAACCGCCGCGGTGACCTTGGCCGCGGAAGCCGTAGCCAGGGTGGAATCCAGTGCCGTACTTTCAATTCCCCTTAACCAGGGAATCAAACCAGTGTCAGGCTGGACACTACCGGTTTTGCGGTATCTTGCAACAATCTTCCGTGGAGAGGGGACTTTTCAAGTACAACACTGTGTATTACAGTGTGATGGGTAGCCGGAGGTGCACCGGAAGTTTAATTAACCGACTTTGAATCTGCAGGATGGAGCCGAGAGAGGGTTGTTGTAGAAAATCCCAGGAGTCGTGCTCTTAACCTGCCGAGAAAGGCGCAACAACGCTGTAGCCGTGGTGAACGGTGCAGTGTACAGTGATCTTGGGCCGCGTCTTGCACGAGTGAAGTGCTCTCAAATGGAAGGCTGTGAGTACCATGAGTTTGACTTCTCGTCAGGTCGGTCCCGAAGAGGTTGATGGCGATAGCCGGACTTTCGATGAGGTTGAAAAGGAGTCGGTCCTTCGCGAGCTGAATTCTATCCTGAACAGCCCAATTTTTCAGCCGAGCAAACGCGGCCAACAGTTTCTGTCATATGTGGTCCGCCACCGCCTGGATGGGAACCACGATCGACTCAAAGAACGCACCATAGGAGTTGATCTGTTTCAGCGCCCGGTTGGCTATGCCACCGGAGACGATCCTGTGGTTCGTGTACAGGCCGGTGAAGTTCGCAGAAGGCTGGACCAGTACTACCAGGCAAACCCGAACAGCTCGGAAGTCCGCATTGAGGTTCATGTCGGGTCCTATGCTCCTGAATTCAAGTGGGTACGCCATGAGAAGCAGATGGAGCACTCCTCCTTGCCTCAGGCGGAACCGGAATCTCAAGAAACAGCCCGGAAAGTCGGCCTCGTCCAAGAATCAAATCAGTCCGCGGCGTCTTTGCCGGAGGAAACAAGGCGGAATTCGGGAAAGCACAAGTGGCTCTGGTGGGCGTTGCCGGCAGTTGGTCTCGTCATACTCGCCGGGCTGGTTCTGCTAGGGTCAACGATTTATCGCAACAGAATCCAGGAGTCGGTACTTCAGAAGTTCTGGGCTCCAGCGCTTTCGTCTCCTGAACCGGTATTGATTTGCCTGGCCAAGCCCTCAGTCTATCGGCCTTCGGTCAAGCTGTACCAAAGGCATTCCAAAACTCCTGAGGAGTTTGTTGGCCAATTCGCAAGGCTCACTCAGAGACCTAATCTGGGGCCTGATGACAAGCTGACTTGGAGCGATATGGAGGAGTACCCCGACTATGGGCTCGCAAGGGGGGATGTCTACACTGCGATTCGGCTGTCTGGTCTGTTTGGCCAGATCGGAAAGAAGAATCAAGTCAGAATTGGCGGCGACTATTCATTCGAAGATCTTCGCAGTTCTCCCGCGGTTGTGATTGGAGCTTTCAATAATCGCTGGACAATGCAAATGACATCCAATCTTCATTTTGTATTTGCCGAAGAGGGCAACGAATCGCTCATCCGGGAAAACGGCCCGTCCGGAAAACGATGGCGCTCAAAAACCGACTCCAACGGCAAAGCCACGGAGGACTACGCAGTTGTCACCCGACTTCTGAACTCCACGACCGGCCAATTTGTCGTAGTCGTTGCCGGAATCAAGTCTTACGGTACGCAGGCGGCTGGTGAGTTCGTTTCAAATCCCGAGTACCTTCAGGCGGCTCTCCGGACGGCTTCGCCGGGCTGGGAGGGGCGGAATATGCAGATCGTCTTGCAGACCGCGGTGACTGACGGGTTACCCAGCCCTCCTGAAGTTGCAGCTGTCTACGTTTGGTAATAATCTTCCTTCTCTTGCGCGGGACCACTGGATCCTGAGGCAAGAAGAGAAGATTGCTCTGCGTGAATAAAACCGAGTGAACCTCTGATTAAGTCGGCGTTTTGAAAGGGCACGGCTTTAGCCGTGCCGTAAATGGCGAAAATTGACGAGGGCATAAGCCCCTGAGGGGATGTTCGACGCGAAACGGAACCGGATCAGAGGTTCCCGAGGTTTCGTGTCCAAGCAAATCTCGATGCGATTCTTCTGGAAAGAACGCCCATATGCTGGCGCAAGTCCATTCAGTCATCGTTGACAATCCTCGCTGGCGCCTGATTGACCCGCTCATTTTGGAATAGAGTAGACGCTGGTCCTTGGTCAGAGTTTCTTTTTGAGGACGGTGAAACCTTGCCCGTTGCGCTACACTTACCAACCATTGGCAAAAAGCGTTGGGCGGGCCAAGTAACCTTGGCTCCAGTTCCATGATCCGCCGCTCCAATAAGAAGCTTGCAAGCAGCAGGAGGGTGTTTATGCAGTCTTGCCGTAAAGCATTCCTCGATGCAGCGATCCAAATGCTCTTCATGCTGTTTTTGGCAGATTGCCCGTTATTCGTTGGAGCGCAAACGGAGATCCAACCTCCAACAATTCAAACTGTGGCTCAATCTCGATTTGGGGATGCAAAAGATCACACCGGGCTGACCTCAGAAAACTATAAGCAGGTACAACGACGACTAGCGCGCGGATGGAATACATGGGACGTGAACAGCGTCACAACCAATGTGCTGTTGCCTGATGGGCTGGCGATTCGAGCAGGGCTGAAGCACAACACCACCGAGGGCGGCGATGCATTTCTGCAGGATGTGCTGATTGGCAGGCTGAACCCCGGTGCAGAGCAGGTCGTTCCGGGCAGGCACTCCTGGGATGGCAGCTATACGGACTTGCAGGTTTCGTGGAAGGGTCATAGCTGGCGCGTTCAAAGCGCACACGACGGCGAAGACCTTGTGTTGCTGGCGAGTCCACTGAATTCGAAGTCCATTTTCGCACTTCCGCCAACGATCGTTTTCTCAGTTAATTTTCTGTGGAACCGGACGGGAACGACGGTGAGGCGTCCGGAGTTCATCGAGGCGCAAGGAACGAGTAAAGTAGTTCGGATTTATTGCACATGTGCACCGGCCGGGGCACAGGGGGCGAATGAGGACGTCGACATCCCGGTGAGCGGCGCGTACTTCGCGGCGGACTTTGCCGGTCCCATCGGCGTGAGCACAGGCAAGCGGCGCACGGTTGCAGAGATTGACGCTGCGATCGCGCGGCAACGCGGCGTTTACGAGCATTCCATTGCTGCAGCGGGAAATGCCGCGCCGATTGCGGACGCCATAGAAACCACGCTGGGCTGGGATTCGATCTACGAACCAGGCAAGCAACGGGTAATCTCCCCAGTGAGCAGAGTATGGAGTGTTAGCTGGGGCGGCTATGTGCTCTT
>PKXI01000410.1 GCA_003133425.1 Acidobacteriaceae bacterium | reverse complement strand
TCTACAACTGTAGTACTAGAAAGTTCGTCAGGGATAATTTCTTTGCCCGAGATGCGCCACGCTGATCTTGTGATTGGTTCGCTTTAAATTTCTTCGTCCGCCAGACTCCATCCTCATTGCTTCCTGTCACAATCGCGTTTTGCAGCGCCAAATTGGGCTTTTGCGATGTTAGGACACGCGATTTGCTAGATCAGCTACAAGGACCAAGGCTGGCTTAACCGCCGTTGAGGGGAGGCGCGCTCCTATGTCGCATGGGAAATAGTCTAAGTGCAGTTCAATCTCCGTTCTTCCAAGCGCGAATCGGGCCGCTCGGAACTGGGACTCAAGGTGAAGTAAACTAGGTCATGGAGAAATAAATTGTCTGTATGACAAAATTGGACAGAATGTTTTGTCTCGACATTGACTCAATCGGCGAAAAACAATTGCCCCTAGACATGCCGAAACGAATCCTGGTTGCGAACCGTCTCTCAGCAAAAACTCTTGAAATGGTGGAATCTCTGACGAAATTGCCAGATACGTCTCGGGCGGCCGCAGGCTCTACGGTCAACCTCATCGATTGGTCCCGGAGGTGTGCATGAGCGCACCTGAGTCTGGCGGCCGGTTGCGCGCTTACTGGCAATTCCTTCTAGCGGTCCTCTACTTTTTCATGGCGCGGTCCCTGGCCCGTCGTGCAGCCTCTGCGCTTGCCGGCGATCAGTGGTACCCGCTTTTCGAGCAGGCTTTTCTTGCTCTGCTGCTGTTGCTCGGCTACGCGGCGCTTGGATTCTGGCTGAACCGGCAAATCCACCCCGTAAGCGCGCAGGGACTACCGCGACGGCCGGGCTGGCGCAGCGAAGTCGGTATAGGCCTCGCAACCGGCTGGGCAATAGCGCTTCTGTGCGTCATTCTGCTTGCGCTGGTTGGCGGCATCGCCGTCTCTGTTTCCATGCAGGCCCCTTCCTGGGGCTGGCTTGCCGCCGATGCCGCCTTCTTCGCACTGGCGGCGCTGGCTGAGGAGATTGCCTTTCGCGGCTACGGATTCCAGCGCTTTGTCCATGCAGTTGGGCCCTTGGGAGCCTCTTTGGGGTTCGCCGCCTACTACGCCATTGTGCAGGCCGCTGTGCCGGGCTCGAACCGCGCCAGCATCTTCGTCTCCATTGCGCTGGGCCTGGTACTCTCCGCTGCCTACCTGCGAACCCAGGCTTTATGGCTGAGTTGGGGGCTCAACTTCGGATGGAAGGCCAGCCGCGCCCTCCTCTTCGGACTCGCCGTGAGCGGCGTCAACAGCCATTCCCCTGTGGTTCAGGGCAATCCGATGGGCCCGTTCTGGCTCACCGGCGGAGGCTTTGG
The DNA here is from genome assembly GCA_003133425.1 of Acidobacteriaceae bacterium. Next base: position 3,008 of record PKXI01000410.1, on the reverse strand, counting down.
TCTGGAGGGTAGTTGGGTCACGTTCCTGATCCTCATCGCTGCGCTTCCCGTCGTCTTCGGCGTCACCCGCAATCTGGACTTCCTCTACAACGCCCTGGTAATCGTGCCGGGCGGCATTCCCGTAGATCTTGACGCTGCCGCGCGCGCCCAGCATGAGTCCGCCATGGGGCCAGCCGAGCCGAAAGCGCCTGCGCTTATCCACNNCCCCCTCCCACAATCCCGCCTCGCGACCGCTCTGGAGAATAATCGGCATACCGGAGCTCTCGTTCCAAAAAAATGCGCATCTGAATCTTCCAGGCCGCTCTTCGAGAAAAGAGTTCCGTCGCGAACTTGCTTTTTCTCCCCTGGCGGGGCTATCTTTTGCTCAATGTTGTTGGTGCGCATGGGAGGCTCCCATGATTCGGACATTCCTTCCCAGGGAGTTCAGTCCGGCTCCCCGAATGATCGCAAACGCCAGCCGTAACCAGCACTTCCGGCAGGTTGCAATCTCCTGTGCGCTCACAGCCTTGCTGGCAGCCGCTACGTCTTCGGCTCAGGTCATCACCATCGATACCAGCGGCAAGGGCAAAGTTACTGCCGACGGGCAAATCGACCGGCGTTACGCGCAGATCACCCCCACCAACATTCCATTGCCCCAGTCGGAGCTCGACGCCAAGTCCCGCATCGACCTCATCCGAGTGCTCCAGGCCGAGCAGGGTTTTGCCATGCGTCCGTTTCCGCGCGGCCACAAAGGACTCACGCTGGTCGCAAACGGCAAGCTGGAGCCGGCCGGAGAAGCCTATCTGAACATGGTCATCACCAACGGGACTTCCGCCAAACCCGGCGACCGCGTAGTGATCACTGACGTCAAGTTCGACCACTCAAAGATCGTATTGATGCTCAACGGCGGACCGGACGCCAAGCATGCCTTCCTGCGCCACATCTCCATCGGGGCAGACCCGAACTACTCCAACCCTGTCGTCCAGGGCGACGCTCAAGACCCAGTTGGCGCCCGGCTCACGCTCGATTTCGGCAATCGTATTCCGGCTTTGACCGGCGCCCAGGCCAAGGCTTTGCTCGCGCCGCTTATCTCCTTCGATGTCAAAACGCCGATTCAGGCCTTTACCGATACACTTCCTCCCCAGCTCAAAGACGCCATTCTCAATCACCATGTAATGGTCGGAATGAGTTTGGACATGGTGGTCTTCTCCAAGGGGCAGCCGCAGAGCAAGTCGCGTGAAATGGACGGGCAGATGCCCTTCGAGGAGTGGATCTACGGCAAGCCGCCCGAAGAAGTGGATTTTGTTCGCATCAATGGCAACCGCGTCATCCGCGTCGAAGTCGCCAAAATGGGCGAGCCGCCGGTGGTCTTTACCGACGATGTAGTCTCGGCAATGCTCCGCACCGATGGCACGCCAGTGATTACTGCCGCCGACCACACGCATATCTCCAGGGTGGGCGATGTGCAGCGCGACCCCAACAAGGAAGCGCCAACAGCTCCGCCCAGCCTCCGTAAGCCTGGCGAGCAGCTCCCCACCGACGACGCGAGTGTCAATCAGGCCAGCGGCCAGAAAAACGTCGGCGTCATGAAGCCGGTGCAGTTCCCCAAGAAGAAGCCTGACGCGCAGCCCGGTGCCAATCCTGACAGCGTGCCCGACACGGAACCTGGCTCGGCGAAACCAGCAGCCTCTGATCCCGCCACTTCACCGGCGCCCGTCAAGACGCCTTCACCGGCAGCCGGCACCAACCAGCCCAACTGAGGGTAGTGGGTCAGTTTGAAGGGTACGGGCTTCAGNNCTTGACTCAAACGACCACAAGATGTAGTGGTATTCTTTAACTCGCAGAATCAGAAGCAGATACCTGTTTTCTGTTGGTTTAGCCGGTCATAGAAAACAGTCTGCGGGATAGTCCGCTGTTACCTACCGCGCAGCGCAAACAACTTTCTCGATCGTTTTCATTGGCATAATCAGACGAACGCCTTCCAGCCTGCGAAAGCCGTATCTCTCATAGAAGGGAACGACATTCTCGGACTTCGCATCCACAACAACGGCAAAGGACATTACATGCCGCGTGGCTTTCCATGCCTCGTACAGAGCGGCAAAGAGCAAGCGCCGCCCATGCTTCTGCCCCTGAAACTCTTTGGCTACGCCTATTCTTCCCAACAACGTCACGCCTACAACCTTGTAGCGGCCGGTCCTCTTCTGGATATCCTCCGGGAGGTCGGCACAGGTTACTTGCTGACCAGACAGCGTGAAAAAACCGACGATGGTCTCTGGATTCGTCCTTGAGACAAGTATGAAGACCGCAGCCAGTTTCTCTCGCATATCGCGTGACGCTCGTTCATGGAAATACTGGTCGATCGCCTCGTCGCCGCACTGAAAAGCCGCTCGATCCTCGCCTTCGAGCGGCTTGACTAGGTATTCCGAATTCTCTTTCACTTTAGTTGCCGACCGTCCTGAAGTAGTCTTCCGCAGCCGCCCTGAGAGCCGCATTCGGCTCTGGCGGATTTGTGAGCACATCCACGAGGATTTGCTGGTCTCTCGTGGAGAGAATCCATTCGTGTTCCTGGATTGTCTTCACGGCCGCCTCTCGCATTGAGACAACCATAAACTCCTTCAGGCTTACTCCGCGGAGTGCGGCAGCTCGCTGAAAGAAGCTCTTCTGTTCAGAATCGACGCGAGCCTCCAACCGTTCCGTCAGGGGCCGGCCTGGGCGAATATTGCGTGTAGGTGATGCCATAGAAACTCCATGACGGGGGATCCCCGCCGTCTAATACAACAGTACGGCATCATGCCGTACAGGTCAAGAGGGCTTGATGCAATAACAGCGGCTTCTCCAGGTTTCATTCTAGAATCAGCGCTCTAGCCGCCCGCGTGGCCCCGTCTTGCAGGCGGCAGATTGAACCGCCGCCTGCAAGCCTGCCGATTTCAGGCGGTAGCCGTTTCGAGATAGGGCTCAAAAGATCGCATGGCGGCCATCGATGGATCGTTTCCGAGCCCAATCATGTCCATCATCCATGAGACCTGAAA
>PKXI01000352.1 GCA_003133425.1 Acidobacteriaceae bacterium | reverse complement strand
TTATGCTCGCGAATCTCGTTCGGCAACTCACGCAAAGTTAATAACAGGCTCTAGAGAATCTGGATTCTGAGATATTCCAAGCCCGGTTAATTCCAATTTTCGGCATTTCATGTTGACAGGCACGGCTGCTGAGGTGGATGATTTTGTAGTTGATGCACACGTGTGCATTTTCTCGCTTTGTCAGTTCGGTATCGCCTCGTCCAACACCAGACGATGTACAGCAAGAATGGGCCCACAGAAGACTCCTGTGGCTCATGCGCTGAGCGGTCCCAAGGAGAAATCATGAGTGACTTGTTGGTCCGTCCGGAAGTATTCCGGAACCGGATCGAAGATTTCGGCTTCGAATTTCTATCTCTGGAGTCTCGCCAACTCGAGCAGGGCAAGAGATTCAGCGGAGAGACCGCGTCCAAAGAATTGGCGATCGTAGTGCTGGGCGGCACCTGTTCGGTCAAGAGCTCACGGGGTGAGTGGGAGCGCATCGGCAAGCGGGCCACAGTATTTGACGGCTTGCCATACACTCTCTACCTTCCGGTGAACACCTCATTCACTGTTACCGCCGACACCGATTGCGACCTCGCCTTCTGTTACAGCCGTGCCGAAGAAGAACACCCCGCGTGTCTGATTACGCCTGACCAGGTGGGCATCGAGATTCGCGGCGGTGGCAACGCCACGCGCCAGATCAACAGCATGCTGCCGCCGAGCTTTCCAGCGCATCGCCTCATTATTGTCGAGGTCTTCACGCCCGCTGGCAGTTGGTCCAGCTTTCCGCCCCACAAGCACGACGTGCATAACCCACCGGGAGAAGTGGACCTCGAAGAGATCTATTACTACCGGATCGACCGGCCGGAGGGATTTGCGATACAGAAGGTGTACACGGCCGATCGCCGAATCGATGAGACACTCACCGTGCGCGACGGCGAGCTGGTTCTGGTCCCGGAGGGTTATCATCCTGTGGTGGCCGCGCATGGCTATAACGCGTATTACCTGAACGCGCTGGCGGGCTCGGCGCGTTCGCTGGCCGCCTCCGACGATCCCGACTATGCGTGGGTGAGAGCCACATGGAACGAAAAGGACCCCAGGTTACCCATGGTGAAAAGGTGAGAGAGATGAAGACGCGTCGCATGACAATGGCGCAGGCCCTGATTCAGTTTCTTAAGAACCAGTACGTCGAGCGGGATGGACAGCAACATGCATTCTTCGCCGGAATGCTGGGCATCTTCGGTCACGGAAACGTGGCAGGCATCGGGCAGGCTCTGCAGCAAAATCCCGATTTCAAATACATCATGGTACGCAACGAACAGTCCGGCGTGCACCTGGCCGCAGCGTTTGCCAAGGCCAGCAACCGGCTCCGCGCCTTTGCCTGCACCTCATCGATCGGACCCGGCGCCACCAACATGATTACCGGCGCCGCGCTGGCGACCATCAACCGCCTGCCTGTGCTGCTATTGCCCGGCGACATCTTCGCCCGCCGAAATGTGGCGCCCGTACTGCAGCAGGTTGAATCGCCGAGCACGCAGGATGTTGGCGTCAACGATTGCTTCAAGCCCGTGTCACGCTACTGGGACCGCATCTATCGGCCTGAGCAGATCATTACCGCACTGCCCGAAGTGATGCGGGTGCTCACGTCTCCGTCCGACTGCGGCGCCGTCACGCTGGCTCTTCCCCAGGATGTGCAGACCGAAGCGTACGACTATCCAGAAGAACTGTTTCGCAAACGCGTGTGGTTGATTCGCCGCGGCCAACCCGATCAGGTGTCTTTCGCTCGGGCCGTTGAAGCAATTAGCACGGCCAAAAAGCCGCTGATCGTCGCCGGCGGCGGTGTGCTAATGAGCGAGGCCTCGCAGGCACTCGACAAATTTGTTGCGCAATCCGGCATTCCGGTTGCGGAAACCCAGGCGGGCAAAGGCTCGCTGGCATGGGATCATCCGCAGTCGATGGGCGCGATCGGCGCAACGGGCACTCTGGCTTCTAATCGGCTGGCGCATTCGGCCGACCTCGTGATCGGCATCGGCACGCGCTATGCCGATTTCACTTCAGCCTCAATGACAGCGTTTCAGAATCCGGATGTGCGATTTGTCAACATCAACACGGCGGAGTTCGACGCATACAAGGTTGGCGCAATTCCGGTGGTGGCTGATGCGCGAGTTACGCTGGAGCAGCTCGCCGCGGCTCTGCCCAACAAAAAAGTGAGCGCGGAATATGCTGCTGAAGTTGCCAGCCTGAAGGTCGCATGGGAAGCCGAGGTGGATCGCTTGTTCCATCTGAACAACCCTGGCAAGCCCGCGCAAAGCGAAGTCATCGGCGCCATGTGGGAGGCATCCGGACCCCACGATGTACTGCTCTCCGCTGCGGGCAGCCATCCCGGCGACCTGCACAAGCTATGGCGCACGCGCACGCCTAACGGCTATCACATGGAGTACGGCTACTCCTGCATGAGCTACGAGATTCCCGCCGCCATGGGCGCGAAGATCGCCGATCCCAGCCGCGAAATCTATGTCTTCCTGGGCGATGGAACTTACCTGATGATGCCGACCGAGATTGTTACGTCGGTTCAAGAGGGCTTGAAGATGATCATCGTGCTGGTGGACAATCACGGCTTTGCCAGCATTGGTAGTTTGAGCCGCTCGTTGGGACTGGGCGGATTCGGGACCAGCTACCGCGTCCGCTCGGAAGCGTCGGGGCAGTTGGACGGCGATCGCCTGAATGTGGATTTTGTGGCCAACGCGCGCAGCCTCGGAGCACACGCGTTGAAAGCCGACACAGTGGCCGAGTTGAGAAAGGCCCTCGAAGAAGCCAAATCGGCGGATCGCACCACGGTGATAGTAGTAGAGACGGACCCAACGGTAGGCGTACCCGGCTACGAATCATGGTGGGATGTAGCGGTTGCCGAAGTCTCTGAAATGGACAGCGTGCGAAAAGCCCGTACAAACTATGAAGAGGCGCGCAAGCGCGAGCGCTATCACCTGTGAGGAGAACACGAACATGACTGACCGGTTGCAGAATTTCATCGATGGCACATGGAGTCCCTCCACCGCCGAGCAGACGCTGAACGTCATCAATCCAGCGTCCACGCAGGTGCTGGCCCAGGTTCCTCTCTCCCCCGCAGCCGACGTGAACAAGGCCGCTGATTGCGCGGCGCGTGCATTTATTGGATGGCGGCGCACCCCGGTTGGGGACAGGATTCAGCCGCTCTTCAAACTCAAGAGTCTGCTGGAAGCAAACCGCGACGACTTGGCGCTCACCATCACCGATGAATGCGGCAAGACTCTTGCTGAGAGCAAGGGCGAGATGCAGCGTGCCATCGAAAACGTTGAGACCGCATGCGGCATGCCGATGATGATGCAGGGCACCAATTGCGAAGACATCGCTGCCGGCATCGACGAACACATGATCCGCCAGCCGCTGGGGGTAGTAGCCGCCATTACCCCGTTCAATTTTCCGGGCATGATTCCCTTTTGGTTTATGCCCTATGCGGTGGCGGCCGGAAATTGCTTTCTGCTTAAGCCTTCAGAGCGCGTACCGATCACTTCGCAGAAACTCTTTCACCTGATCGAGTCTGCAGGTTTCCCGCCCGGCGTGATTCAACTCGTGAACGGCGGCCGCGACACCGTGAACGCCATCTTGGATCATCCGGTAATTCGTGCCGTGAGCTTTGTGGGATCCACGGCCACTGCGCGCTACATTTACAGCCGCGCAGCCGCCAACGGCAAGCGCGCCCAGTGCCAGGGCGGCGCCAAGAATCCCGTTGTCGTGATGCCAGATGCCGACATGGAAATGACGACACGGATTCTGGGCGATTCTGCATTTGGCTGCGCCGGACAGCGCTGCCTGGCTGCGTCCGTTGCAATCACCGTGGGCGACGCTCGTCCTATCTTCACCGAGCAGATTGTTACCACGGCCACCAACCGCAAGGTGGGCTACGGCGCCGCTGCCGGCATCGAAATGGGCCCTGTGATCTCGGCCGAGAGCAAGGCTCGCATCGAAGGTCTCATCGCCAAGGGAGAGCAGGATGGAGCGCGCATTTTGGTGGATGGACGCAATCGCAAGATAGCCGGCTTCGAAGACGGATTTTTTGTCTCGCCGACTGTTCTTGATCAGGTTCCGCCTGACGCAGAGACTGCGCGCACTGAGATCTTCGGACCCGTGCTCAGCCTGATGCACGCCAAGACAATTGAAGAGGCGATCGCGCTTGTGAACGGCCGCAGCTACGGCAACATGGCGTGCATCTTTACCACCGACGGCGCCAACGCCCGCCGTTTCCGCTACGAGGTGAATGCCGGCAATGTGGGCATCAATGTTGGTGTTGCTGCACCCATGTCCTCCTTCCCCTTCAGCGGCTGGGGAGAGAGTTTCTTCGGCGACCTGCACGCCCAAGCCCATCATGCGGTGGAGTTCTACACACAAACGAAGGTGGTTGTCGAACGCTGGCCTAGGGACTGGAGCCGAAAGTTTTAAGGGGAGAAAGCATGAAAGAGCTGTTGGTTGGTAATGCTCCTTGTTCGTGGGGCACGCTGGAACACCAGGACACGAGCCAGCAAGTCCCGTTTAACCGCATGTTGGATGAACTCGTCGAGACGGGCTACACCGGAACTGAGCTGGGTGATTGGGGCTATATGCCCATCGACCCCGCTGCACTGGCTGAAGAAATCACCAAACGCAAGTTGGTGATGTTGGGTGCGTTTGTGCCGGTAGCGATGAAGTATTCTTCCGCTCATGCAGAGGGCGTGGCTGTTGCCGTGAAAACCGCGCGCCTGTTGGCCGCGGTCGCCTCAACGCCGTCACCATTCCTGGTGCTTGCAGACGACAATGGCACCGATCCTCTACGAACCAAAATAGCAGGGCGTGTGACGCCAAAGGATGGGCTCAGCCCGGCGGAGTGGAAGATATTTGCCGGCGGAGCAAACCAGATTGCACGCGCTGTGTTTGACGAAACGGGCCTGCGGACGGTCTTCCATCACCACTGTGCAGGTTATGTGGAGACGCCGGAAGAGATTGCGACCCTGCTGGAAATGACCGATCCGCAACGGCTCGGCCTCGTATTCGACACCGGTCATTATTATCACGGCACCGGCGGAGAGGGTTGCGATCTGGTCACGGCTCTCAATCGCTTCAAAGATCGCATCTGGTACATCCATTTGAAGGATATTGAGCCTGAGATTGCGCGGCGCTCCCGGACCGAGAAGTGGGACTACTTCACCGGCATGCGTCACGGCGTCTACTGCGAGTTAGGTAAAGGCTGCGTGGATTTTCCGGCACTACTGCGGTGGTTGAGCGCACGGGATTACAAGGGCTATTGCCTGGTTGAGCAGGACATCCTGCCTGGCATGGGCACACCCAAGGAGAGCGCGCGACGGAGCCGTGAGTATCTGCACTCCATCGAATCCAATTGCACTGAATCATTCGCGCGTGTTTCGTAAATATAATCTGGCCCGTTCCCTCTCGGTACGATCGAGCGAGAGCGGGCCAGAAAATGTTCATGGAAGACGCACTCAGAAATCTATTTTGTTTGACCCGTTTCCTGCGAGGGCACATTGAGCGAGAAGAAGCTTCATATCGGAATCATCGGCGCTGGCCGTATTGGCCGCGTGCATGCTGAAACACTTGCATTCCGCCTGCCGGAAGCCCAGATCGTCGCGATCACTGACGTGAACCGCGAGGCCGCGCTGACGCTGGCAGCCCGCTGCGGAATTCCAAAGGTCGCTGATTCGAGCGCTGCGATACTCGCCGACCCCGGTATCGACGCGGTTCTGATCTGCTCCTCCACTGATACCCATGCCGACCTGATCGTCGAGGCCGCAAAAGCCGGCAAGCACATCTTCTGCGAGAAGCCGATTGCCCACAGCCTGGGCCAGATCGACCGCGCCCTTGCTGCGGTAAAAGCTGCAGGAGTCCAATTACAGATTGGTTTCAACCGGCGCTTCGATTCCAACTTTGCCCGTGTCCGTCAGGCTGTTGTCAGCGGCGAAATCGGCAAGCCAAGTCTGATGCACATCATCAGCCGCGATCCCGGTCCTCCGCCGATCAGCTACATCCGAGTCTCCGGCGGCATGTTTATGGACATGACCATTCACGACTTTGACATGGCCCGCTTCCTCATCGGAGACGAAGTGGAAGAAATCTACACGGTAGGCGGTGTCATGGTTGATCCGGAGATCGGCAAAGCTGGCGATCTTGACACTGCGCTGATCGTCATGCGCTTTCGTAACGGCGTTATCGGAACAATCGACAACTGCCGCAAAGCAGTCTATGGTTACGACCAGCGGGTTGAGATCCTGGGCAGCGAAGGAAAGATTGAAACAGAGAATTGCTATCCGAACCAGGCAGTGATCAGCGGCGAAAAATCTGTGTACAAGGACCTGCCGCTGAATTTCTTCATGGAGCGTTACACGGAGAGTTTTGCCATGGAGTTGCAGTCCTTTACTCAAGCCGTGCTCGAAAATAGAACGACTGCAGTGACCGGAATTGATGGACGCATTCCAGTAGTCATGGCGATGGCGGCACGAAAGTCGTACGACGAGCACCGTCCCGTTCGTCTGGAAGAGGTCGAAGCATGAAACGATCAACCCTCATCTGTATCCTCACCGACGCGCATCTTTGGGTGCCCGTCGGTGTGTTGATTCTCGGTACCACCCTCCTGATGACCCTGAGGTGAATGCGTGAGCGAAAATTCCAAGGGCACCCCCGGGCGGTCCACCCTTTCCCTGCACAAGCTCGGCGTATTCTGCGGACTAGCCGCGGCAGTCTGGCTCGGCAGCGCCGAAGCGCCAACCAAGCTGGTGAACACGGGACTGCTAGACGCTGCGTTTGCCCCCTTCATTCTCTCCATGGGCATGGTGATGGGCGCCTTTGTGGCGCGCTGGACAGTGCCCATGCTGCTAAAGGGAACGGGCTTCCTGTTCGATGACCTGCGCGACAAACCGCATCTCATCGTGTGGGCGCTCCTGGCAGGTATGTTGTGGGCCGTAGCCAACACGCTCACCATCTTTGCGGTCCGTAATGTAGGTCTCGCCATCGCCTTTCCGCTTTGGAATACCAACTCCCTCGTTGGCCTCTTCTGGGGATGGCTGCTCTTCAAGGAACTTCGCGGTTCCGGCTTTATAGGATGGTCGAAGGTATTAGGCGGCGCTACAGCCATCGTTGGGGGCGCGGCTATTCTTGCAGTTGCCACCGCGAGCCACTCCGATACGCCCGGCAAAGCTGCAGTCGGCATCATCGCTGCGCTCGGGGCCGGCGTTCTGCTCGGCACCATGTACATCCCCTACCGCAAGGCTTATATCAGCGGCATGAACCCGCTGTCGTTCGTCACTATCTTCACCTTCGGCGAGCTAGGCACCGTTTTCCTCCTGACAGCCATCAAGGTTGGCGGCTTGAGCAGTCTGGCCGCCCAACTACACACAGCCCGTCCCATGCTCTTCTGGCCCTTCCTTGGCGGTTTCTGCTGGGTCATAGGCGACCTGTTCCAGCAGTACGCGGCAAAGTACATCGGCATCGGGCGCGGAATCCCTCTCTCCAATACCAATCAACTCTGGGGATTGGCGTGGGGTGCGCTGGTCTTCGGCGAGATGGTTGGGCTCAGCCCCTCAGGAAAACTGCTGATCTTTGCCGGATCGGGGATCATGATCTTAGGCGCTGTCTCCATCAGTCTGGCCGATCCAGGAGACTCGGAACTGGTGAACTGGAAGGTTGCCATGGACCGCGAGTGCGATCGCTACGGTCTTGACGCCGAGCAAGTGGCCGCCGTCGTCGCTGGGGACGATCCGCATGCCGGCACGCCACACCCGCGCCGCTGGTGGGAAGTGCTTGTGATGTGCACCGCGGTAGGAGTTTTCGTATGGCTGGCCCTGGGCACGCGGGCCCAGCATATCACCATCAGCCTGCCATGGACACTCGTGCTGGCAGCAGGCACAATCGTGCCCTTGGGAGTATGCGGAACTCTGTTGTGGCGCCGGACTCGGTTCTCTTAGAACCGGGCCTCCTCGGTTGGACAGTCTGGAAATTCCGTCCCGTCACCACAAGGGAGACGCCCGAACACCGTAGCAGTAACTTCGTTTCTCTCTGCATCAGCGGAGAGAAGTGACACACGATTCTGCTGCGGACGCGCCGCACCTGCAACAGGTCTACTGCTTGATGACGGTGCCGTCCCGAAGCCGAATCTCACCCCAGCCACCATTCAGCGGGTTCGCCGTGAACGGGGCTTTCGCTGCCTCCTTCTCGTCAATCTCGATGCCCCATCCGGGCTTTTCGTTCACCCATAGATAGCCGTCTCGCATCTCCGGACAACCCTGAAATATCGCCTGCGTCCTTTCGTTGAACGGCGAATACTCCTGAATTCCAAAGTTATAGCTCACAAGATCCAGCGTCACGTTTGCCATGTGTCCAACTGGCGAAACATCGCCGGGACCATGCCACGCCGTCTTGACCCCAAACTGCTCTGCTAGAATCGCGATCTTGCGGGCCGGACTGAATCCTCCAGCCTGCGACACATGCACACGGATGTAGTCGATCAACTGTTCCGTAATCAGGGGCTGCCATTCGTGCGGGCTATTGAACAGTTCTCCCATGGCGATTGGCGTCGCGCAATTCTGACGAATCTGCCTGAAGTATCCCAGATCTTCCGGAGAGAGCGGATCTTCAAGGAAGAACATACGGAACTGTTCCGCCTCTTTACAGAATTGCACCGCTTCGTTTGGCGTCAAGCGCTCATGCATATCATGGAGCAATTCAATTTCATCGCCAAGTTCGCGACGGCAGATCTCAAGCAGCTTCAATGCGCGCCGCATCTGGGCCGCTGGGTCGAAAAGCGGCTTGTCGTGGAGAGCCTTTGGCCTGTTATTTTCCTTGTGTTGCGAACCGTAGCCCGCCATTCCGGGAAGGCCAACCTGAACACGGACATTGCGAAATCCCTGCGCTATATATTGCTTTGCATTTGCGACGACGTCCTCGAATTCGTCACCGCTCGCGTGCCCGTAGCAATCCACTGCTTCGCGGCACTTGCCGCCGACGAGCTGATAGATTGGCATTCCAGCCTGCCGCCCCTTGATATCCCAGAGCGCTTGATCGACGCCGCTGATCGCATTGTTCAGCACCGGTCCGTTCTTCCAATACGAACTGTCATAACAGGACTGCCAGATGTCCTCGATCCGATCGGTCGTCTTGCCAAGCAGAAACGGCTTAAGGTACTTCTCCACCGCGGGCCTCACCAGATCGGCTCGCTGGGTAAAGGTCGCGCAGCCGTAGCCATACAGCCCGTCCTGATCCGTCGTGATCTTGACAACGGTCAGGCGCGCACCCTCAGGCTGGCATTCAATGACGCTGACGTCCTTGATTCGAGGTGCAGGTGTGGCTCGAGTCGCACGCGCCACTTGTGCTTCCGCTTCAACAAAGCGCGGAGCCAGTGCGAGCGCACCCGCCCCTGCAAAAGTCCTCAGGAAATCACGACGTTCAATTGGCATCTCTAACTCCTTTTTCATCGGTTGCGGATGAATCTCCGCTGATCACCGAAATGCCATTCTACGCTGCAGACTCGGCTAGGTGCATCCTGAAGAGAATTCGTGGGCTCTGGAAAATCTTACTCACCCAAGCGGCAACCTGTTACGAGAGATTTGCGGCAGATAAATCAGAAGCCGACATTTCCGCATAAGTGAAGTCGCGGAGCTTTCAGCGTTGATCAACGGAGAGAACTGAAGACCGCGTCTTCGGCGCGTTGGGGCGAGGCGTGGAATGGATGGATTTGCAGGAGGAATTCCGGGCATGTCGATGGATTGAAAATGAAACTGCGCCTCACCAACACGCAACTTGGTACAATTTACCGATCAATCCAGCCGCCGCGCGGGATTGAGTCGCCTGCAGAATCCGGGTCAACCACATGATTCCCGCCGCTACCGAAACTTCGATGCTCAAGGAACATTTCGAAAATAGTCCAGCAGAAAAAGTGCGCTTGCTGGATTAGATTTAGCCCTGACGGCTGACCACAACACAGATCGAGCATTTCTGATTGGATTGGAACAACTATGAATGACGACAGCAAGCAGTCTCACCGCAGCGAAATCTGGTTCAACGACCCCAACGATCCGAGTGAGACCGCAGTGTATATAGAACGTTTCAGCAACTTCGGGACTACCCGCCAGGAGTTGCAGAGCTCGCGACCCATCATCGGCATTGCGCAAACCGGCAGCGACGTTGTGCCCTGCAACCGCATCCATCTCTCGCTTGTAAATCGCGTCAAAGACGGCATTCGCGATGCCGGAGGCGTGCCATTCGAGTTTCCGACACATCCCTTGCAGGAAACCTGCCGCCGCCCGACGGCCGCGCTCGATCGCAACCTCGCCTACCTCGGACTCGTCGAGATGCTTGCCGGTTATCCCTTCGACGGAGTTGTGCTCACCACGGGTTGCGACAAGACGACTCCGTCCTGCATCATGGCCGCGGCCACGGTAAACCTGCCCGCAATCGTACTCTCAGCCGGCCCCATGCTCGACAGCTACGTGAACGGCAAGCTCGCAGGCACGGGCATGGTGATTTGGGAGGCGCGTCGACAATTGGCCGCCGGTGAGATCACCGGAACGCAACTGATCGACAACGTGGTGGCAGGCATTCCCAGCGCGGGCTACTGCAACACCATGGGCACCGCCTCCTCGATGAACTCCCTGGCTGAAGCGCTTGGCATGTCTCTGCCGGGCTGCGGAACCATCCCGGCACCTTACGCCGAACGAGCGAAGATGGCCTACCTCACCGGCGTCCGCATCGTCGAGATGGTCAAGGAAGATCTCACACCATCCAAGATCCTCACGCGCGAGGCCTTTGAGAATGCCATCGTGGTCAACTCGGCTATTGGCGGCTCTACCAACTGCCCCATTCACATCAATGCCATCGCCCGGCATATCGGAGTTCCGCTCGACATCCGCGATTGGGAGACCGTCGGCCACCACATCCATCTACTCGCCAATGTGCAGCCCGCAGGGCAATATCTCGG
>PKXI01000038.1 GCA_003133425.1 Acidobacteriaceae bacterium | reverse complement strand
ATCAGTAAACAGCAATGAAGTGCCAGATGCCCCCCAGCGGGGCAACCGATTCGCAGTGTGGCGGGACGGACCCCGGCGGCAACACACCTGGGTACCCGGCGGCTTGGCGCCGCAGCCAGCCAACGATCTTCAAGCTCAGCGTAAGTCCGTCGAGCCAACGCAAACTTCAACGCATGCGGCTCTGCGCCCGTTGTTTGCGGAATTTCGAACGCGCTAGGGCTGAGGTGCGGGAAGCACATCTTCAATACTGTCCAAGTTCAAACCGCCCTTCGAGTGTAGGTTGACAGCATGATTGGTGGGTACCCGTACTTCAACAAAATCGTATGTCATGAAGTCATGCAAGCATGAATATAGCGTATACTGCAACCATGGAGGCATGAAGCCATGCGGACAATCATCATCAACTCTCAGAAGGGCGGCAGCGCGAAAACCATGCTGGCGAAGCACCTCTCAGTCGAAGCCGAACGCGCCGGGGATGGACCGGTCTTCCTGATCGACACCGATCCCCAAGGCAGTTTGACCGCTTGGCACACAAAGCGCGAGTCCGAGGCACCTCAACGCGTCGAATTGCCCTTTGATGGGCTGGATAAGAGGTTGGGTCTGTTGCGCCAGCATGGGGCCGCTTACTGCATCGTTGACACCGCCTCAGGCCGCGTTGAGGTCGCCAAGGATTTGTTCAAGCTGGCTGACTTCGTCATATTCCCTGTTCAGGCCAGCGAAGACGATCTCACCGCAGCACCGGTAACGGTCCAGGCTTTGAAGGAGGTAGGGGGCCCATTCCTATTCGTCCTGACACGCGTGAAGGCCAATACGCTCATCACGGCCCAAGCCGCAGCCGTCCTGTCCAAGCATGGACAGGTTGCGGAGACGTTCGTCGGTGATCGCACCGCGTACAAATCCCCGTATCCCAAGGGCCAGACCATTACCGAAGCGGAGCCGCGGGGAACTGCTGCAAAAGAGATGTCTGCCTTGTGGGCGAACATAAAATCATGCCTGCATGAGACCATAGAAGCACGTAGGGGGTAGCGCCATATGGCCAAGGCAACTGAACTAAAAGAAGACATCATGACCGCAGCGGTGCCCGTTCCCAAGGCTGCGCAGGTACCCACGGCGCCGGTCGAGCCCAGGCGGAACAAGCCGGCACCAATGGCCAAGGTGGTGCCACTGCAGGTTCGGTGGCCGGCGAGTGAAGTCAAGGCGGCTAAGCTTGCGGCCATTCAGCTCGACTTTCCGACGATGAGTGACTTTATGCTCGCATGCTTTCACGACTACATGAAGACCGCCAAGAAGACATGATTGCATAGGCAGGAGGCCCAAAGGCGGTGAGGGGCCACACGGGTAAGGAAGACGGCATCAAAGAGCAGTATGCCAAAGCGCAAGCTGGTTGGAGAGTCATCGGTGCGGAAAGATCGAGAGAAAGATCTGGCTCCCGGGCACTCGCCTCGAGTTCAGTCCAGCTCGGAGACAGTCAGATACTGCGCATACAACCAGACTCGTGGGCTTTTTCTAAGTAACAACGTCGAAGCTGCAGATTCCACCAGTGCAAGTCTTGAGGATCGCCTTTCAAAGCTCAAATTGGACTCTGGTGCAGCCCTCTGGTTCATCCCTTTTCGGGGCTTATCCGCAACAAGCGTGCATTTCCCAATCGATCTCGTTTACCTGAATGAAGATCGCGTAGTCCTCGGCGCGGTCGAGTCCTTTCCTGGCTCCAGGGTCGATCCTTCTGTCCCGCCGCCCGCGAGCGTCCTTGCCCTGCCCTCGCGTGTTATTGCTATTGCCGGAATCCAGGCTGGCGATCAGTTGATTCTGCGCACGCCGGAAGAGATAAAGCGGCACCTCGGGCAGTTTCAAAGCTCAAGATCCGATATCCAGGTCGATCCGCACCTAGTTCACGGCCAGGGCACAGCGTCACATCTGGATCTCTCTGCTCACGAATCAGCTGACCATGCACTCCAATCCGAAGATCGCTCCAAGTCTAAGCCTTCGATCGAGAGTGCGTCTGCCGAGTCCCCTGCTCCTCAGGAATCCGCCCCGAAGGCACAGAGTCCGGCCCCGAATCCGGAACTGCCTGCGTCGAAAGACGTCAGAGGACCAAAGAATTGGTGGCAGTGGCTGCTGTTCGGTGAGCCTCCCGATCCACGAACGACGCCGCGCGAATCGTTGCCCGGGCTCGTTGCTTATTTCTTTACGGGCAGCAATCCGGAACCACACGGAATTCGAAATATAAGTTCCACCGGTATGTACGTGTTTACGGACGAACGCTGGTACATTGGCACGGTGGTCCGAAACACAATTACAGATGAGCGCGAACCGACCATCGAGCGGTCCATCACACTGAATGCAAAGGTCGTTCGCTGGGGAAACGACGGCGTTGGCCTCCAATTCATGATCCAGCGCAAGAAAGATCAACTCCGTAGCAAGCTGCCAGCACACCTTAACCCGACGGATATCGGAAGCACGGAGCAATTCGAACAATTCCTTCAGCGTTATAGGGCCAAGCTTTGACCGGTTGATTCCCTGCGATCCGGGTTCCTATGCCTCCTCTTTCATGCTTCAAGCACGGCGGGGCGCAAATGAGGCTCGAGCCGACGCAGTTTTTTCCAATCCAAAGATGAGCCTGAAGGAAGCGAAGCGTACCCTCGACCACTTCCCATTTGACCTCTTCTTTCTGGCGAGATTTAGGGTTCGATTAGGGTGCTGAAGGGTGTTTTAGGGTGTTTATGTGCGCTTTCTGAGCCATCAGTGCGCTTTAGAATCAATGGGTTACGATCATCTTCCTAATT
>PKXI01000428.1 GCA_003133425.1 Acidobacteriaceae bacterium | reverse complement strand
GCTCAACTCGCCGTACTCGGCCGCCGAAGTCTGGGACAAGCTCCCCAGGAGCACCCAGCAGGGCATGATCAACAAGAAGATCGAGTTCTATGTCATCGATGGCTACACCGTAGCCCGCGAAGCCGGCATGGGAACCCGCATCAACACCATCATGCAGACCTGCTTCTTTGCCATCAGCGGCGTTCTGCCCCGCGAAGAAGCCATCGCCCAGATCAAGAAGTCCATTCAGAAGACCTACGGCAAGCGCGGTGAATCGGTAGTTGCCAAGAATTTCGCCGCCGTCGACCATGCACTGGCCCATTTGGAAAAAGTCGAGCTGCCTGCCACCGTGTCCTCTGAATTCGATCTCATCCCTTCCATCTCGCCCAACGCGCCCGAGTTTGTTCGCAACGTGCTCGGCCAGATCGCTGCCGGCAAGGGCGACCTGCTTCCGGTAAGCGCCATTCCCGCAGGCGGCACATTCCCCACCGGCACTTCGCAGTGGGAGAAGCGCAACATTGCACAGTTCATCCCCGTCTGGGATAAGGACCTCTGCATCCAGTGCGGCAAATGCGTCATGGTTTGTCCGCATGCTGTCATTCGCGCCAAGGTCTACAGTCCGGAGCTCGCCGACAAGGCGCCCGCCACCCTGCAGTGGGCCAAGCCAAAGTGGAAGGGCATGGAGCAGGATCGCTACACGCTCCAGGTCGCTCCAGAAGATTGCACCGGCTGTGCGGTCTGCATTGAAGTCTGCCCGGTAAAGAACAAGAGCGACGCCAGCAAGAAGGCCATCAACATGGCTCCACAGGCTCCGCTCCGTGAATCCGAGCGCGAAAACTGGGACTTCTTCCTCTCGCTGCCTGAAGTCGATCGCACCAAACTCTCCCACACGCAGGTAAAGGACCTTCAACTCCTGCAGCCGCTCTTCGAGTTCTCCGGTGCATGCGCAGGTTGCGGCGAGACGGCTTACGTCAAGCTCCTCACTCAACTCTTCGGTGACCGGCTCTACATCGCCAACGCCACAGGCTGCTCTTCCATCTACGGCGGCAACCTGCCCACCACGCCTTACGCCAGCAACAAAGAGGGCCGTGGTCCGACGTGGGCCAACTCGCTCTTCGAAGACAATGCGGAGTTTGGTTTCGGCATGAGAACTGGCCTCGACCAGCAGAAGGAGTTTGCCGAGTTACTGGTAGCGCGCCTGACATCTGAAATCGGCGTTGAGCTGGTTGCCGAACTGCTCCACGCCTCCCAGAAGACCGAAACAGAAATCACTCAGCAGCGGCAGCGCGTTCTTGCTCTTCGCGAGCGCCTCGCCGCCAACAACTCTTCTGACGCTCGCAACCTGCTCGCCATCGCCGATACGCTGGTCCGCAAGAGCGTCTGGATCCTGGGTGGCGACGGCTGGGCCTTCGACATCGGCTTCGGCGGACTCGACCACGTGCTCGGCTCCGGCAAGAACGTAAACGTCCTAGTCCTCGACACCGAGGTCTACTCCAACACTGGCGGCCAGATGTCCAAGGCCACCCCACGCGGCGCGGTCGCCAAGTTCGCCGCCGCCGGCAAGCCCAACAGCAGAAAAGATCTCGCTATGGAAGCGGTGAGTTACGGCTCTGTGTACGTGGCTCAGGTTGCCCTCGGCGGCAACGACAGCCACGTCATCAAGGCCTTCCAGGAGGCCGAGGCGCACGAAGGCCCGTCCCTCATCATCGCCTACTCCAGTTGCATCGCTCATGGCTACGACCTGGTCCACGGCCTCGAACAGCAAAAGCTCGCTGTCCAGTCCGGTTACTGGCCGCTCATGCGCTACAACCCCTCGCTCCGCGACACAGGCAAGAATCCCTTCCAGCTCGACTCCAAGGCACCATCCATCCGGCTCAAGGACTATACCTATCGCGAGGCACGTTACACCATGCTCGCGCGTAGCAACCCCGAGCTGGCGGCAGAACTCCTCAAGGATGCACAGGACGACGTCGAGCGCCAGTGGCGCGTCTACTCCGCGCGGGCCTCAATGCCCGGTCGCGGCGAGACCCCGCACATCGCTCCTGAGGAAAAGCCTCAAGAAAAATTGGCAGTCACAGCTGCCGGAGGAGAAGAATGATCGACATCTCAATGCAGTACCTCGGCTTGAAGCTGAGCGGACCCATCGTGGTTGCATCCACGCCGCTGTCGGAGTCGATCGACAACGTTCGCCACATGGAAGACGCGGGAGCCTCCGCCATCGTGCTCACCTCGCTGTTTGAGGAGCAGTTGGCGCTTGAGTCCCGCGCCCTCGATGACGATCTCTCCCGCGGCACCGACTCCTTCGCCGAGTCGCTCGGCTTCTTGCCCGACCTCAAGGACTACCGCATGACGCACGAGGTTTACCTCGAGCACCTGCGCCGCGCCCGCGAGGCCGTTGCAATTCCAATCTTGGCCAGCCTCAATGGCGCCACCGCCGGCGGTTGGGTCCGCTTCGCAAAAGATATGGAGCAGGCCGGAGCCCATGCCATCGAGCTCAACACCTACGCCCTGGCCACCGACAGGAGCCAAACCTCGACAGATCTCGAACTGCAACTGCTCGACCTGGTCTCAAGCGTCTGCCAGGCGGTCAAGGTTCCGGTCTCCGTCAAGCTCTCGCAGTCCTTCACCAGCATTCCGTATCTCACTGCCCGGCTCGAGGCTGCGGGCGCGGCTGGTGTCGTGCTCTTCAATCGCTTCTATCAACCAGACTTCGACATCGAAGCCCTCGAGGTGCGGCCCACGCTGCACTTCTCCACACCTTCCGAGTTGCTGCCCCGTCTCCACTGGGCCGCAATCCTCTACGGCCACACCAACATCGACATCGGCATCACCGGCGGCGTTCACTCCGCTGAAGATGTCCTCAAGAGCATCATGGCCGGCGGCAGCGTCGCCATGTTGGTCTCCGCCCTTCACATCCACGGCATCGACCACATCAGCCGTGTGCTGGCCGACCTCTGCTACTGGCTCGAAAAGCGCGAGTACACTTCGCTAGCCGAAACGCGCGGATGTCTCAGCCGCCGTTCGGTCCCAGACACCTCACCCTTTGACCGCGGCAACTACATCAAGACGCTTAGCTCCTACAGCCTGCGCCAGACCGTAGCCGCCTTCTAACCACGCAGTTCTCCCTGACACCACGGCGGCCGCACTTCGGTGCAGCCGCCGTCGGTGTTTCTGCCACAAAAAAGCGTCTATCCCATCGTCGGCGTCGCAACCAATTTAAAAATTGTCATCCTGAGCGACCCGAAGCACAGCGGAGGGGAGTCGAAGGACCTGCGGTTGCATTTCGGTCACCCATAATCCCGCCCGCTCAAATCATCCACCGCACGAATTTTACTGAGCCCATTCTCCCGTATGGGAGAACACCACAATAGCCCAGGGCAAGTCCGCCGCGGTGGACGCAACCCTGGGAATGCAGCCAGATTTCTTTCACCACGCCCCGCAGGGGCGTCCGAACTGTCCACAAATAAATCTCGACGGGCCGATCCGAAACAAAACGAGGCACCCCGCGAAAAGGCCTCGGCCGATGGGCGAGAGAAGCGTTGGGGAATCGAAGGACCTGCAATTGCTTTTGGTGCCGTCAGCTAAGCACGTTCTGCCCGCTGCGGAGCGTCAAGCGGCGCGGCGCCGGCTAGGAAACGCGTCACCGTCTCTTCCAGCTTTGCGCAGGCCAGCGGAATCGCGTCGAGCACCGGTTGGCTGAACTCCTCGGCAATTTCAATCGACCCCGCGCCTACAGTTAACAGCAGCGACGTGCGGGGAAGGGAATCGTAGAGTTTTTGCGCCAATCCCAGCAGTTCGGGCGCACCCTGATGGTGCGTGGCCCGGCCCTCCGCGGCAGTCGGTTGCACCTCAATGACGCTCACCGAGCCGGGGGCGACCGCAACCGAGCAATCGACAAAGAGCACCGTCTCAGAAGCGGCAATCTCTTCAACCAGGTCGGGCGTCCACTGCTGCCGGCTGATCACCCGCACACCAGCCTCGCTGCCAAACCGCTCTTCCGCCCATGAAGCAAGCCAAGGCCCCACGCCATCATCCGAGCGCAGCGTATTGCCGCAAGCAAGAATGAGACATCGGGCCTTGGTCACTGTCATTGTTCAATCGTACTTCAGAGAGTCTCGGCTCAACGACGTTTTGAAAGGGCACGGCTTTAGCCGTNNTTAGCCGTGCCGAAAATGCCAAAAAGTCAGTGAGGGCTTTAGCCCCTGAGGGAATGCTTCGTTTGGTCTAGACCTGAATCAGCCATACTTTAGCGCACGACCTGGTCCACAACCTTGCCGTCGGCCGACATCAGCGTCATTGCCAGCGGCATCTGCCCAAAGGCATGCGTGGAGCAGCTCAAGCACGGGTCAAAGGTGCGAATCACAGCCTCGACGCGGTTCAGAGCGCCTTCGCTGAATTTGCCGTCCTTCACATACCGTCTTGCCGCCTGAAGAACGCCCCGGTTCATTGCGTTGTTGTTATGACCTGTGGCAACCACCAGGCTCGCCCAGGTGATCTTGCCGTTCTCGTCCACCTTGTAGTGGTGATTCAGCGTGCCGCGAGGCGCCTCAATCTGTCCCGCGCCTTCCAGGCGATTCACTCCGGCCGTCGCGCGCACATGCTTGTCGAGAATCTGCGGATCGTTCAAAATCTGCTCGATCTTCTCGATGCCGTACATAGCCTCGACCAGTCGTGCGTGATGGTAATGGAACGAGCTCTCAACCGGCCCTGCGGAGATCTGCTTGAATTCGGCCAGCTCCTTGTCCGCCTTTGGAGTGCCCATGCTCTTCACAATGTTCAACCGAGCCAGCGGGCCCACACGATAACTTCCCTCTGGATAGCCGAGCGGCTTGTAGTAAACAAACTTCGTGTAGCTGTAGTTCTCAACGGCCTCGCCGATTACTTCAGTGAACCGGGTCGCCGTGATCCCGTCCTCAATGATTGCTCCCTTTGGATCGATCAGCCGCAGTGTCCCGTCGTTGAATTCGATCGACTCGTCCTCGTTGATCAGGCCCAGGTAGTTCGTCGGGAAATTGGCGAAGACCTCTATCTCCGGCTTAAAGGTGTCGGCAATTTGTTTGTAGGCGGTCAGCGCCTTGCCCAGGTTCGCGTACGCCTCGGGCAGCATTGCCAGAATCTCGTCCCGGTGCGCCGAAGATAGCGGCTCGGTCACGCCGCCGGGAACCACCCATCCGGTATGGATGCGTTTGGTGCCCAGCAACTCAATGATGTGCTGGCCGAACCGGCGCAATCCAATGCCCGCCAGTCCCAGATCAGGGCGTGCGGCAGCCACACCGAAAATGTTGCGCTTCACCGGGTCGGACTCCATCCCCAGCAGCAGGTCCGGCGACGAGAGATGGAAGAAGCTCAATGCATGCGACTGCACCATCTGTGCCAGGTTCAGCATCCGCCGCAATTGCGCGGCGGTGTAGGGAATCCGCACCGACATGATCGCCTCGCAGGCCTTCGCCGAGGCCAGCAGGTGCGAAACCGGGCAGATGCCACAGATGCGCGCCGTCAGGCTCGGCATCTCATAGAATGGCCGGCCCTCGCAAAACTTCTCAAATCCTCGCACCTGCGTCACGTGGAATTGCGCGTTCTCCACCTCACCTTTGTCGTCGAGGTAGATCGTGATTTTGCCGTGCCCTTCAAGGCGCGTAACGGGATCGATGGTGATCGTCTGGCTCATGGTGCAAACTCCGAATCTTTACGCTCCAAAGCGGGTCAGTGCCGATATATCCAGCGGCCCGCCGGTTAACAGCGCCGTCAGCGCTGTGTGAAATGTGTCGGCCGATGGCGGGCAACCGGGAAGAAACACGTCCACCTTCACAAACTCGTGAATCGGACGAACCACCTTCAGCAACTTGGGAACAACCACGCACGGAATCTGCTGCTGCAAGCTCGCATTCTCGATGTAGGCCCGATCCAGAATTGCCGCCGGCCCGATGGGGTTGCGCATCGACGGCACGTTGCCCGCCACCGCACAGTCGCCCATCGCCACCAGCATCTTCGAGTGGGCGCGGACCTTCTTGATCTTCTTCTCGTCGTCTACCGATGCCACTGCTCCCTCTACCAGCGCAAGGTCCACATCGTCGGGGAATTCCTTGGCGTCCACGATGGGGCTGTACACCACATCGACGAATTCAGCTAATTCGAGCAGCCGTTCATCCATGTCCAGAAACGACATGTGACATCCGGAACATCCATCCAGCCACACTGTTGCCAGTTTCAGTTTGCTCATTGCGCCTCCCTCATCAATTTCAGATTGGGCAGAAAGTCCGGGTACTTGGGGTGGTCGGAGCCGATCTTGCTCTTGTCAAACAAGGCTCCCGTCGGGCACACCTGCACGCATTTGCCGCAGCGGGTGCAGGTTGAGCTGCCCCACTCGTCATGCAGATCGGTAATCACAATCGAGTCGATGCCGCGCCCCATCACGTCCCAAACATGCGCACCCTCAATCTCCGCGCACACCCGCACGCAGCGCATGCACAGGATGCAGCGGTTGTGGTCCACCGTAAACCGTTCGTGCGAAGCATCCACCGTCAGTGCGGGGTTCCGATACGGCAGCCGTATATGCGTGAGCCCCTGCTCCTGCCCCATTGCCTGCAACTCGCAGTGGCCGTTCGACACGCACACTGCGCAGATGTGATTGCGCTCGGCAAACAGCATCTCCAGAATCATGCGGCGGTGCTTTTGGAGCCTCTCGGTATTGGTGCTTACCTCCATGCCCTCGAAGACCGTGGCCACGCAGGCCGGCAACAGTTTGTTGCTCCCTTTGATCTCCACCAGGCACAGCCGGCACGCGCCTACATCGCTCAGACCTTCAAGATGGCAGAGCGTGGGAATGTTGATGTCGTTCTCCCGCGCCACCTCCAGAATGGTCTGGCCCCGCAGAGCGCTCACTTCCTGCCCGTCGATGATGAGTGTTTTAACTTCCACCGGGTCACTCATGCCAACACCTCCGCGGGAACTTCCATGTTGCAAACGCCGGCCGGGCAGCGCTTGTGCACAATGTGCTCGATATATTCGTTGCGGAAGTACTTCAGCGTGCTCAGCACCGGGTTAGGCGCTGTCTGCCCCAATCCGCACAGGCTGGCCTCCTTCACCGTCGAGCACAAATCTTCCAGTAGTTCCAGGTCTTCCATCGTTCCCGTTCCGTCGCAGATTCGCGTCAACAGCGTGTGCATCTGCGCCGTTCCTGCCCGGCAGGGAATGCACTTGCCGCACGATTCGGTCATGCAGAACTCGATGAAGAACCGCGCCACGTTCACCATGCACGAGGTGTCGTCCATCACGATCATGCCGCCCGAGCCCATAATCGAGCCGGCCGCCATCAGCGCGTCATAGCTCACTCCGAGGCCCATCATATTCGCGGGAATGCAGCCGCCTGAGGGGCCGCCCGTCTGGATCGCCTTCAACGTATGGCCGCCGGGAACCCCGCCGCCGATCACGTCGATGATCTCCCACAGCTTGATGCCCAGCGGAACCTCGATCAGCCCCGTGTTCGCGATCTTGCCCGTCAGCGCAAACACCTTCGTGCCCTTGCTCCGCTCCGAGCCCATGTTCGCGAACCATTTGCCGCCGTTGCGCACAATCGGCGCGACGTTGGCATAAGTCTCCACGTTGTTCAGCAGCGTCGGCTTGCCCCACAGTCCGCTTACTGCCGGATACGGAGGCCGCGGCTTCGGTGTCCCGCGCCGGCCCTCGATCGATGCAATCAGCGCCGTCTCCTCGCCGCACACAAACGCTCCGGCGCCCAGCCGGATCTCCACATCGAAGCTGAACGTAGTCCCGCCGATATTGCTGCCCAGCAGGCCACGCCGCCGCGCCTCGCGCAGTGCAGTCGTCAGTCGCGCCACGGCCACCGGATACTCGGCCCTGACGTAAATAAACCCTTTGCTCGCGCCCACCGCGTATGCAGCAAGGGCCATACCCTCAATCACGCGATGCGGATCGCCTTCCATCACACTGCGATCCATGAACGCGCCGGGGTCGCCCTCGTCGCCGTTGCACACCACGTACTTCAGGGCGCCGCCAGCCTTGGCCACCGTGCTCCACTTCAGCCCGGTCGGATAACCGCCGCCGCCACGTCCCCGTAAACCGCTCTCCGTGATCCGATGAATCACTCCGTTCGGCGTCATCTCCAACAGCGCCGTCATCAGCGCCTTGTAGCCGTCGCAGGAGATGTAATCGTCGATCTTCTCCGGATCGATGTGCCCCGCGTTCTCCAGCACCACGCGCACCTGCTTGTCGAAGTGTTCATTCAGGTCGCACTGCAGCGCTTGTATTGGTTCGCCACCCAGGCTCGATACGATCGCTTCCGCATGGCCCGCATTCACATGGCTGTAAAGCGTCTCCTCCGGGTCCACCCTCACAAGCGGTCCAGATGAGCAAGGCCCCATGCACCCGGTGCGGCGCACCAGCACCGTCTTTCCCGATGCTTCGACGGCCTTTACCAGCGCCTCTCGCAGCTTCTCCGAGCCCTGGCTCGCGCAGGCCAGGTCCATGCACACATTTACTTCATAGTCGAACTTGGCGTTTTCGGCCTTTACGCTCTCTGCTATCTGTTCGAGCTCCTCGATTGTCATTCCACAGCCCACCTTTCCAGTTGCTCGAGCACTTGCTCAGCGGTCGCGTCGCCCGCCACCTCGCCGTCGCACAGCATCACTGGCGCGCGGCTGCATGCGCCCACGCATCGGGCCGTCATCAGGCTTATCTGTCCGTCTTTTGTGGTCTGTCCCTGGGAAATCCCCAGCCGCTTTTCGGCCGCGGCCACCAGCTTGTCGGCGCCCTTGATGTAGCAGGCTGTTCCGGCGCAGATCGTCACCGTGTGCTTGCCCGGCGGCTTCAGGCTGAAGTAGTGGTAGAACGTCACCACTCCATACGCCTGGCTCAACGGAACCCGCAGCGATTGGGCCACGAATCGAATCGAGTCGTCATCCAGATACCCAAAGGATGACTGCACCGTGTGTAGCGTCTCAATCAGCGCGTGACGGGCAAACCCATTCTTGCGCATGGTGCCGTTCACTATCTTCCATCGTTTGTCGTCGCTCGGTAGCGGCGGAGGTGTGAATGCTGGCACGATACCCTCCCGGATTCGAGGCACCGCGTACACTGCGTGGCATATAGTTCGCCCGCGCGATGCCTACGATTGTTTTAGTCGGATGGGGGACGATAGTCGGTGACAGTGGTCACGCCGGTGTGGGTCTATGTCGTTCTAGATCACCGGTTTCGGGCGTACCACGCTGAAATCAGTGACCCTTATCACTAACTCGATTTTATTGCCGTTTCGAACTATCTAGCCGTTGCCTTGTTAGCCCAGAGAGGGCAAGCGATCCGAGATTCCGAACAGGAAGATGAATCCGATAATGCAGCTGTAAGCCGCGCCGGTCCAGGCAATCGCGTGGTAAAAACGCGGATGGTGCCCGCTGGCACGGAATGCCCCGCCCATCGACGCCGTCATCAGAGCGTTCATCGCCACCAGCCCCAGCGAAAACGCCGCCAGTCCCAGCATGCCCCGCGAAGTCCCGCCCAGGTTGGCTGTCAGAAAGAATAGTGCCAACTGGCTCGGCGTCTCAGCGCCCACGCCATGCAGAACGCCGATCGCAAACACCGATTTGCCGTTGTACATCCACTGGAAGCGCTCCGGCCTGGGAGTCTCTTTGTTCCACAGGCGGCGCACCCGCCAGGCCAGCCAAAGAACGCCGTTGATGGCGATTGCCAGCCGGCTCTCGATGCGCCCATGCTTGTGTCCATGCACGTCCTTGCGCAGGATTCCCGCCACCACCCCGACACCCAGCACGATCAGGGTCAACCCGATCAGCCGTTCGGTCCAGTGGTCGAGCCCCTGCGGCAGGCCCATGTGCAACTCCAGAACCGCCACGCCCAGCGCCGCCACCGTGAACGCGTGGCCGAGCGCATACGTCATGCCTAACCGCAATCCGCTCTTCCAGTTACGCTGCACTGCCGTTATGTCTGAAATGGCCGCAAGGTGATCGTAGTCGAAGCCATGGCGCAGCCCCAGTAAGAGGCAGGAGCCCAGCGCGGCGTCGAGTTTCCAGTCGCCGAAGATCGGAGTCACGAAGCCTAGTATAGAGCAGAAACGGCGCAGTTCGCGCGGGCAACGCTCACCGCCGCCGTCAAGGCGCCGGCTGAAGCTGAATCTGGTAATCCTGATAGTCGATCTTCACCACAGTCTGTCCAAACAGAAAGCTGTCCGACTGCGCCCGTGCGTGCGAGGCCTGCGCAAAGCCCTCCACATTCGAATACTGGCGCGCCATCTGCGTGGCGCCGGTAAACACTGAAGAACTCTTCGTCGCCTTTCCCTCAATCTGAACGATCTTGCCGTCCTTCGCATCCACCCACAACGTCCCCTCCAGAAGATAGGGTTCCTTCCGTCGCGGCGTCAGTACAAGAGCAACGCAATCCCGCCCGTCCACTCTCAGGATGCCGTCCAGCTTCACCTTCATCTCGTAGTTGGCTGTAGTTACCCACGCCCCCTCTCTTATGCCGGGTTCGTTCACGTGCTGCTCATTGTCCAGGATCGCGTGTAATACCAGGTTTCGTACCACCGTTGAACCGGTCTCGGAAACGATCGAGTAACTCTTGCCCGTCCCCTGCTTGTACGTCGTCTTCACGGTCATTTCAGCCACCGGATGGACCTCATCCTTGCTTCTGAAGACCGCGTAGTGTTCGGTAACCGTGTACGCCGCAATCCCGTCAACCCGAGCTTTCACCGCCGCGTCAATCTTCTGCAGGATCGCGGCACTGTCAACCTGCTGGGCGCGAATCGTCCCGGCTCCGGCGCACAAAAAAAGAACCAGGCCCCAGGCCTGGAGGCTCGTTCTTGCCCGCAAACCAATCGTCATGCTGTGGATTCTCACTCAAACAAGCTTAACAAGATGTATCGAATGACTCATCCGCAACATCGATCAAGGCTTTACAACACGTGCCGCCTGCCACTGATCAGGTCAACGAGCAGCACCACCAGCGAAATCCCCAGCAGAAGATGAATCAGGCTTCCTTCCACATGCAGAATGAACCCGAGAAGCCAAAGCGCAACCAGAATTACCAGAATCGTCTTCAGCATGCCTGTCTCCTTCCACGCCGTTCGTCGCCAGGGGCAAGGCAGTGCATTGGACACTCACAAACATTTCATGCTGGGCAAGTAGGTTTATCTACAGCATTTTCGAGTTGAG
>PKXI01000411.1:568-31132 GCA_003133425.1 Acidobacteriaceae bacterium | reverse complement strand
AAATTAGAAATGCTCTAGTGGCGAAGATCCGCGACCCCCGAAGCTCCCGCTGACTTGCTAACTCGCTATCCCCGCGTAGCGGGGGCTAACTTGCTGCCTTTGTCACTAATCGCCAAACCCCTCACCAATCTGGTTGTCCCGCGAATCTGGGTGCCCCATCCTTCGCCTTCTTTGCAAGGGCGGGAAGCCAAATCCAATCCACCCACCAACAGAAAAGCCCCGCCATCAGCGGGGCTTTTCCTTGCCGCAATTCCAACTAAACTCAGTGCGCCGCAAGCCGCACGCCCATACCGTTAAGCCTGGTCCGCGCTGTCGCCGCCTCCGGCGTCCGCGGATAGCGCTGAATCAGCAGCCGCAGTTCGTGAATGCCGGCGTCCCGTTTGTTCTCCGCCATCAACGCAAGTCCCTTGTGCAATTGCGCCGTCGGAGCTTTGGGATTCCCGCTGAACCCCTCCAGCACGGCGTTGTACGCATTTACTGCGTCCGGGTAGTTCTTCTGCTGGTAAGCAATCTCGCCCAGGTAGAACTGCGCCGTGCCCGCCAGATCGTCAAGCGGATAGTAGTGAATAATGTCCTGGAACTCCGCGGCGGCCAACTGGTACTTGGCGGCGTTGAAGTCGCGTAACCCGCTTTGGTAGGTCTCCTGCAGCGGCGGAGCCTGGTTTGCCGCCGGCGCGTTCGGAGTCAAACTGCCGGAGGGGCCACCAGGGCCGCCTCCCGGAAATGTGCCTCCCGGTGTACTGCCCGGCGTCGCTGCGGATTGCGGAGGAGTCTGGATATTCTGCAACTGTGTCTGTAAATCCTGAACGGACTTGTCCAGTTTGGCGATGCGCGACTTCAACTCGTCCACCGAGTCGTTCAGCGATTGCACCTGGCCGCTGACGGTGTCCAACTTGCCACCCGCTGCTTCGTTCTGTGCATTCAGCTTTTGCTGCAAGTCGTTCACAGACGTGCTCATCTGCTTGGCCTGGTCCGCGGTTTGCTGTGCCAGGTTCTGCAGTACGCCAAAGCGCGTGTCCAGCGTGGACTGGAGACGCTGCACCATGTCCAGCAGTTGCTGCACCTGCGTCTGCAGTTCGATGATCTCCTTCGAAACCGCGTGTGCCCGCACGGGTGCCCAGGCAAATACGACGGCAAAGACTGCTGCCGCAAGAAGACGATTGCGAAGTTTACTTGCTATCTGCATAACTCATCCATGATAACAATTGCGTGCGGCAACCTCGTCATCCTGCGGGACTGCCGTTGGAATTGCTGTTGCATTGCCTTATCTGCCCAGTCTCGATTGTGAGTCTCGAACTGGGTGCCCCGCCCTTGACCCACCCATAGAACTGGGTGCCCCATCCTTCGCTTTTTCTAGCGAAGGGTGGGATAGCACGGCCCTTGGCCTTCCGCTTTCCGTTCTACCAGCCAACTTCCAAAGAGAAGCCGGGTGCCCCCAGGTCTCAAGAGTGAGACCTGGGATATCACCACACCGAAGGTCTTACCGGTCCATCGTGAATCCAGCGCGGCGATTTTGCTGCCAGCACGCCTCGTTCGACTCACTGCAGAACGGCTTTTCCTTGCCGTAGCTGATCACGCGAATCCGGCTTGTCGCCACTCCCGCCGTCACCAGCGCGTTCTTGGTCGAGTCGGCACGCCGCTGGCCCAGCGCCAGGTTGTACTCGTCGGAGCCGCGCTCATCGCAATACCCGCCGATTACCACCTTCACGTCCGCATGGCTTACCAGGTAGCTGGCGTCCTTTGAAAGCGTTGACTCTGCGTCGGTGCGGATTGCATCCGTATCGTAGTCGAAGAAGATGTCCTGAACATTGGCCTTGAACTCTTCCTCAGCGCTCATCGTGTTGGTAGGCACCTGCACCGCAGGCGGCGCGTTCACGGTTACGCTGGCTGAAGCGTCGGCCGATCCACCCTCGCCGCGTGCCACCAGGTGGTAGGATGTCGAAGCGGTTGGGGTCACCGTCTTCACGCCTACGGAAGGCACATCGCCAATCCCGTCGATCGAAATCGAGGTGGCGTCGGTCGTCCGCCAGGTCAGTTGCACCTGGTCACCGGCCGAAATCACTGTCGGTGTGGCTGTCAGTTGTGCGGTCGGCGCTGGTGCGGTTACCGGCGGCGCCGTCTGCGCGGGCGGGGGCGGTGGCAGCTTCTTCTTGCATCCTGATACAGCAAGCAAAGTGACAAGCAGAACAACCGGGACAAAAACTCGATTCCTTATCCTCAATTTAGTACTCCTTCCCAAAATTCAAAAATCTTCATCCCTGCGACTCGGTCGTTTTCACTCTGCCCACTCCAGCACTATCGGGCATCCTCAGCTACGCCGTGTCGCCAGGCCTGTACCCTCCGGTAATGACCGCCGAAAGGTTTCGGTAACGTATAAAATCATAGCCCATTTAACTCGGCTATCCCGATACCACGTTGACACCTGTGATGGCGCGCACCCCGCCTGAAAATATTCCGGAACTCATTTCAAGCTCCAGTTCGGCATCGAATTGTCGCCTGCACGCGTCAATTGCTGCTGATGCGTGCCATCGGCCAGCATCATCCATATCTGGGGGTGCCTGCCGACTGTCCGCTGAAACACAATGTGCCGTCCATCCGGAGCCCACGACGGAAAATCGTTGCTGCCCGACTCGTGCGTTACCTGCAGCCAATGCATGCTCGCGAGCTCGAATACATAGATATCCTGGCCGCCGGGGTCCCCTGGACCGTACTTGCGATTCCAGCTGAACGCAAGCAATCCGCCGTTGGGGTGCCACGACGGTGAGACAGCATAGCCGCTGTCGGTAATGCGCTGCATGTTTGAGCCGTCCAGGCCCATGGTGTAAATCTGTGGCTCGCTGGTGCGCCCGCCAACAAAGGCAATCTGCGCGTTGCTTCGCGGATTCCACACCGGCGCTACGTTGGGTCCTTGCAGCGAGGTGACTTTGTGCAGGTTGCCCCCGCTCTCATCCGCCACCCAAATCTCCGAGTCTCCCGATCGCGACGACGAAAACGCAATCTTCGCACCGTCTGAAGACCATGCCGGCGACAGGTTGCTTCCTCCCGCCGAGCCTCCTGGAAAGTTCACCATCCGGCCCAGTTCCAGCGAGTACATGCGAATCGACCAGCCATCCCGGCCCAGCGACGAAAATGCAATGCGCGAGTTGTCAGGGGAGATGCGCGGAGACAATGAAATGCTGCCCAGATGCGTCACCTGGTGCTGGTTTTGCCCATCGTAATCCATCACCCAGATCTCTTTTGATCCGCTGCGCGTGCTCACAAAATAGATCTTCGTCTCCGCGATCCCGTTGATGCCGCCGCCCAGCCGCGCAATAATCTCATCCGCGAACCGATGCGCTA
Source organism: Acidobacteriaceae bacterium (assembly GCA_003133425.1). The sequence continues at coordinate 27,793 of PKXI01000411.1, read as the reverse complement.
CCGTGCGCGCCATGTCTTCGGTGGCCGCTTCGTTGTACTGCTTGCCCAGCACCTGCGGGGTCGTGGTGCTGCTCGTGTCAAAGAGCCACCCAGACACCGCCAGACGTCCATTGCTCGTCGACAGTGCCCCAAAGGCCACCATCGAAGCACTCGCCGGCGCCGCCGACCACTGGCTCGACACAAACTCCTGTGGCGCGCCCGGCATCACCTGCGGAGCCAGGCTCTTCGACACCAAATCGAAAATCCCGGCGTTGCCCAGATCACTGAAAAGTGTAGCGTCGAATGTCGCCTTCAGCGCCGTTGTCTGCGCATCGTTTCCCACCGGCTTGAAGTCCGCCGCCGCCAGCCGAATCGTCGGGTTGCTCAGGTTGGTGCCGATGTGCACCCAGTCCTGCGCGGTCGCTGCGGGCGCATTCCAATATGCCAGGGAAACCAGAAAGAGGGGCAGAAGCCGTAAATATCCCTTCATGCGATGAACTTTCCTTCCTGATGAAGAATGGGCGCGTTGTGAGCACGCCCGCAACCTGTGTTGCGTGACTCCGAATTTGCTGGAACGTTAATATTCACAGTAATAGGACACCATCAGCGTGCTCTGGGTGTATGCCGTCGGCAGCCCGCCGAAAGTATCCACGCGTTGCACCGCGCGCGCGCACGATGTGTCCAGCGTGGGGCTTCCGCTCGACTTGTCCAACTTCACATTCGATGGGCTTCCGTCCTTGTGAATCGTAAAAATCAGGTAAACCCGTGCGCCCTTCGGCGTGCGCGGATCGACCTCCTGCTTGTACCAACTGTTCGCCATCTTGATATTGATCTGGGTTACATACCACCCGAACATGCTGGCAAAGTCACTGTCTCCAACTGCCGTTGGACCGTTAGATGCACTTTGCGGCTGCGTCGCCCGCGGAATCGACGTGCCATTCTGCTCGCCGTATCGCGCCAGGTTGTCCTGCTTTGGCGGCGGCTGGTGCAGCTGAGTCTTCGGCGTCGTCTTTTCCTGCGGCTTCACCTGCTTGCCCAGAATCGGAATCGCCGTCTGATCAATCGCCTTCTGTTCCTTCGGACTGGGCGCTTCCGGCGCCGGGCTCGGCTTCTCCGTGGCCAGCACGTTTTGATTCATCGGCTGATTGTTCGGTAGCGGAATCGCACTGCTCACCAGGTTCACCTGCATCGCGCCCCCGGCCCCCTGGTTGCCCCACAGGTTGTGGTGGAAGAGCCCTCCAAGGACCGTGTAAAACACCAACCCCGCGATCAGCACCCCGTGCAACACAAAAGAGCCCATCGCCGGCCTGGCAATCGGCTCCGGCGTCAACTCCCGTTCCAGCAGCTCCGCGCCCTCAAGAACACCACTCATGGCCTAGCCTGATCGTTCACCGTAAAAAAACTATTCCGTCACCAACAACCACGCTGCAATCAAAAATCATTCTGCATCAAGAATCATGCCGTCATCCTGAGCGAAGCGTAGCGGAGTCGAAGGACCTGCGGTTGCTCTTCTTCTCGGACTCACCAACCGCCCCGTGCCCCATCCATTCGCCTTCTTTTTGGCGAATGGGTGGGAAGCCAAAGCCATCAACCCAGGAGCCTTTCTGATCCCTGATCCCTGATCCCTCATCAATTTCCCGCCGCCGCCCGTTTCGTATCCAGCGGCTGCGTCACAATCGACACGTTAGTAATCCCCGCCAGCTTCACCGCGTCCATCACGCTCGCAAAGGCCCCGAACGGCACCGTCTGATCGGCCCGCAAATAAATCACCTGGTGCGCCGGATCGGTTCCCGCCTGTTTCAGCTTCTGCGGCAGTTCGTGAATATTGATCGGCTCATCGCCCAGAAAAATCTGCTGATCGTGGTCAATCGTCACCACCATCCGCTGCTCGGTAATCTGTTTCACCGTCCGCGTCTTGGGAACATTGACTTCAATTCCCGACTGCAGCACCGGCGCGGTAATCATAAAGATCACCAGCAGCACCAGCACCACGTCCACCAGCGGCGTAATGTTGATGTCCGCAAGCGAACTCCGCGTCTGGCCGTTGCTACTTGTAAACGCCACGTTCAGCCTCCCGCGGCATCTCAGTCCCTGTCGCTCGCGGCGGTGGCGGCTGCGTAGCAGCAGTCCGCACCGGAATCTCCTCCAGCGAGTTCAGCAGCTCCCGGGAAAAATCGTCGATGGCCGATGCAAAGATCCTGATCCGTGCCGAAAGCTGGTTGTATGCCACCACCGCCGGCACAGCCACAAACAAACCCGCCGCGGTAGTAATCAGCGCCTCGGCAATGCCCGGCGCAACCGCGCGCAGCGTGCCCGATCCTGCCGTTCCCAGGCCGTGAAACGCATCCACCACGCCCATCACCGTTCCAAACAGCCCCACAAACGGACTCGTCGAGGCAATCGTCGCCAACCACGGCATCCGCCGCTCCAGGCTAGTCACAGCCTCGCTGGCCGCTGTCTGCGCTGTCCGCTCCAGCGGAACAAGGTTGCGTGGCGGACCCGACCCACCCGTCTGCCGCTTGTAGGTCTCGTACACATCCTCAAAAACCTGCGCCAGCGGGCTCCCCGCGCACTCCCTGGTCACCGCCGCAATTTCCTTCAGTTGCGTCGCCTTCCGGAACGCCTTGATAAACCGGCGGCTCTGGTTCGTCGCCTTCTTGAAGGTTGAAATCTTGCCTAAAATCACCGTCCACGAGTACAGGCTGGCAAGCAGCAGCAGCAAAAGCACCCCGATCGCGACCGGGCCAATATTGCCCATCAGGTCCGCCAGCGCGCTGAAGCCCGTGATTCCGGAGGGCGCCGCCGCAGGGCTCGCGCCGCTGTCAGACTGCAATAGGTATAGAAAAGCAGCAGTTAAATTCAGCATTTCACCTCAATATTCACGGTATCAGACCTCATGTCTCCCACCCAAGTGACCGCTCTGGTCCCTCCACGCGCCCGCCCGACGCCTCCGCACCCCCCCAACCCCGCCATTCATGCTATGCTGCGCACGGATTGGGTGTTACATACAGAGTGGGGCCCCATCGGGGAACTACCTGGGTCGCGCTCGTGTTTTTGCGCCTGCGGTGGGATTCGCCAGAACCCCAATTCGGTGAAGGGTACGGGCTTTAGCCCGTACATAAACTCACCTCTATAAACTTGGGCTTTAGCCCCTGAGGGATGCTTCAGTGTCTTTCGTCCAAAGTCAGGCCGTTCCGCAATCTGTGAAGCATGACCCGCCAACGTCCCGGTAACTGAACGGGTTTCAAGAGGTTCGCTCAAAATGCTCGTCGAACTCCGCGCTGAGAATTACGCTGTTATCGATCACGCTATAGCCGCCCTCGGCCCCGGCCTGAACCTGCTCACCGGAGAAACCGGCGCGGGCAAATCTATATTGGTAGATGCGCTCGCGCTCCTTATGGGTGGCAAATCCTCTGCGGAAGTTGTCCGCCACGGCGCAGAAAAAGCCGTAGTCGCCTGCGTTTTTGAGTCCACCCCCGGCGCCGAAGCCATCCTTGAAGAAAACGGCATCGATTCCGAAGGCAACGACATCATCCTCCGCCGCGAAATCCTCTCCACCGGCAAGGGTCGCGTCTTCGTCAACAATCAGCCCGCCACCGTCGCTGTCCTCAAGCAACTGGCCCCCGAACTCGCCCTCGTCCACGCTCAAACCGAGACCCACACCAGCTTCGACCAGGCCCAGCAGCGCATCCTCCTCGACCGCTTTGCCGGCGTCTCCACGGAAGCCGTAGCCGCGGCCTACGCCAACTGGCACGCCGCCCAGAACAAGCTCAACGATCTGCTCCAGGGCGAGCAGGACCGTCTCCGCATGGTCGATCTCTGGAGCTATCAGCGCAAGGAAATCGAGTCCGCCCATCTCGAGCCCGGCGAAGACGAAGCCCTCGAAACTGATAAGCGCGTCCTCGCCAACGCCGAAAAGCTCTACGCCGCCGCCATGGGCGCGTTCGACCAGCTCTACGAAGGCGGAGCCTCTGCCGAAGTCGCACTACGCGCCGCCCTCCGCAACGCCGAGGAGCTGGCCCGCTACGACAGCCGCTTCACTGAAGCTGTCCAGCAGCTCACCTCCGCCCGCGCCACCGTCGGCGACGTCGCCTCCACCCTCCGCGATTACGCCGAAGGCATTGACGCCTCCCCCGAGCGCCTCGCCGATATCGAAGACCGACTCGCGCTCATCGATCGTCTCAAGCGCAAGTACGGCCACACCATCCAGGAAGTCGTCGCCTTTGGCGAAGACGTAGCCCGCCAGCTGGCCGAAGTAGAAGACCGCGACGAAATCCTCAAAGCACTTCGTGCCGCTCTCGAAGCAGCGGCATCGGAATACCGCAAAGCAGCCTCCGCACTCACCGCGCAGCGCAAATCCGCCGCCACCAAGCTCGCCAAACTAGCCGAAGCCCAGATCAACACCCTCGCCATGAAGACAAAATTCGAAGTCTCCGTCCTCCCCGCCGACGCTTTGAAAGGGCACGACTTCAGTCGTGCCGAAAATGCCGCAAAAAAAGAAGGGGCTGGTAGGGGTGGGTTTCAACCCACCCATTTATCCCTTGAGGGAACCCACGCCCACTGGACATCCACCGGCTGGGATGAAGTCGAGTGCCGCATCTCCACCAACCCCGGCGAGCCTCTCAAGCCCCTTGCCGAAATCGCCTCCGGCGGCGAAATGTCCCGCGTCATGCTGGCCCTCAAAGTTACCGTCGAAGAGAACTCCGCCAAAACCAACAAGAAGAATCCAACCCCCCGCACTCTAGTCTTCGACGAAATCGACATCGGCATCGGAGGCCGCGCCGCCGAAGCCGTCGGCCAGAAGCTGAAATCCCTCAGCCGTGGCCAGCAGGTCCTCTGCGTCACCCATCTGCCGCAAATCGCCGCCTTCGCCGATCAGCACCTTGTCGTAGAAAAGCGCGAGTCCGACGGCCGCACCAAAACCCAGATCCGCGTCCTCGACGACCGCGCCCGCACCCACGAAGTAGCAAGAATGGTCTCAGGCGCCAAAGTCACCGAAACCAGCCTCCAGCACGCCGCCCAAATGATCGCCGCCAGCCGGTGACAGCTGGTTGACACACTGCGGGAATGTAGATACTCTTCTGTATATACGGAGGGCCGGTTGCATTGGACATGGGACCCCGAAAAGGCGAAGGCCAACCTTTAGAAGCACAAGGTCAGCTTCGAACTCGCAGAACGCGCACTTGGTGATCCTCTGTGCATATCGGTTCCTGATCCGTACCCGGACGAGGATCGGTGGAGGACTCTCGGTTCACCGAGCGTGGATGGAATCGTGATCCTCTATGTCGTCCACACATGGCCCGAGGATGATTCGGGATCCGGGCGAATCATCAGCGCAAGAAAGGCAGAGAGCCATGAGAGGAGGGACTATGAAGAGAGGTAATCCGGAGCCGCTTACGCCCGAGTTGCAGGCCGAATTGGATGCTCTTGCCGCAATGCCGGACAGCGAAATCGACACCGCAGATATGCCGCCCATTACCGACTGGAGCCATGCGGTCCGCGGACCGTTCTACCGTCCTATCAAGCGCCCACTCTCACTGCGAGTCGATGCCGACATTATCGACTGGTTCCAGCGTCAGGGCCAGGGCTACCAAACCCGCATGAACTCCGCCCTGCGCGAGTACGTCGACCGCCACCGCAAACGCGCTTGATGGTACTTCTTGCAGGGAATGCGCGAGCCCGACGACCGCACCCGCACCCTCGAAGTAGCCAGGATGGTCTCCGGCGCCAAAGTCACCGAAACCAGCCACCAACGCGCCGCCCAAATGATCGCCGCTAGCCGGGGGCCCCAGGTCTCGTCCGCGGTGGCGGAAAACCTGGGCCCCAGTTGCAATCCGCCGAAAGACTCGTCGTCTGAATAGTTATTTGTTCTCGACAAGTTATATCAATATGGGCATAATCGGGATATGAGGCAAGCGCTCAGGTCATTGCGCTGGGTTGGGTCGTCGAAGAAGGACTTGCTGGCGATGCCCGATGAGGTGCAGCAGACCTTTGGCTTTGCCTTGTACCAGGCGCAGATTGGCCATCTTCACTCGGACGCGAAGCCGCTCAAGGGATTCGGTTCGGCAGGAATATTGGAGATTGTTGAAAGCTGGCGCGGTAATGCCTATCGAGCCGTGTACACAGTCCGATTCGCAAATGCAGTCTATGTGCTGCATTGCTTTCAGAAGAAGTCGAAACATGGAGTCGAGACACCGAAACCGGAAATAGATCTGATCCGCGAGCGATTGAAGGAAGCCGAAGCATTGGCGAAAGGAGTTGACCGGTGAGCAAAGTCAAAAAGGAAATGAACGTCTATGCCCAATTGGGCTTTCCCGACGCCGAAGAGATGCTCGTGAAGGCGCAATTGGTGTCGAAGATTGGGGAGATTCTGCGTGAGCGCGGATGGAGCCAGCAGCAGGCCGCCAAGGTCCTCGGCCTGACTCAGCCAAAGCTCTCCAAAATGCTGCGCGGCCAGTTTCGCGGCATTAGCGAGATCAAGATGATGGACTGCCTGGTCCGACTGGGACGCCCCGTGAAAATTGTCGTGGGACCCGAGAGCAAGGCTGCCTACCGCATCGAAGTCGTGGCGGCGTAACGCCAAATGCCCCACCCTTGACACGCCTATAGAACCGGGTGGGATACCACAAACCTGGGCCGTCCGCCGGCGCCCCGTCCGAATTCACCTAGAACACAAACACCAGCGAAAGTCCCCCGGCGCTTATCGCGTAGTTCGGCGCCCTCTCGTTCGAGGGCAGGAAACTCGTGCCCGTGCCATACTGCATGCCCTGGTAGATCCAATCCGTCGACATCATCTTCTGGAATAGATAAAAAGCCTGCAGCGTAGCCCTTTTCTTGATCACGTACTGCGCCGTCGGCGTCACCGTAACTTCGTCATCTCTAACCGTCGGGTAATTCGCAGCCGGGATGAAAAACACCGCAGCCGTTCCGGCAGGCAAAGCCGGAGCGGGCGCTGCGAGGGCCAGCGGATTATTGACATAACTTCCGCCTTGGACCGCGGTATCGGTCCGCGCGCGAGTGTACAAAACCTGAGCTGCCAGTTGCAGATTGCCGGATGCCAGGTTCTTCCTGCTGATGGAGAATCCAAGCGTATCGTTCTTGTCGCGATCGCTCTTGGAATAGTTCAGGCACGGATCGAGCTTCGCGACAGCATTCCTGGCCAAAACCGTTGCATAGCATCCGCCCGAGATCGCCGTGTCGGCGGCCTGCCCCACAAACGCGGCAGTGCTGTTGCTGCCGTAGGCGTCGCCCCTGGCCAGAAGTCGCTGGTTGTCGTAGGTATAGAAAACGTCGGCGACCAGGTTCTCGCTTACCGTGTAGCTGGCATCCATGCTTGCTTCCCAAAACACGTCTTTCTTCAGCCCGTACGAGGTGTTGAGGTAATCCTCATCGTTGTACTCCCCATTGCCATGCAGAGAAAACTTCTCTGTCGCCTGCCAATCCAGATCTGAAAATACCTTATGGCGATTGCGGTCCGCTTCCATGAATCTTCTCAGCCCCGGTATTTCGTTTATGTTGTTGCGGCTGGCATAGAGAGCCTGCGGCACAACGTTGTTAAGGGGGCTGTAGATGGCGGCGTCTCCGGTCTGCGGAGTGCTCGGCAGACCCGCGATCGGACCGAACGCCGTCAGCCCGGTCTGTTTCATGTACGAGTAAAGACTCTGGCTCGCGCCTCCCAGTGGAATTTGGTTCGCCATCGGAACAAGCGACAGAAACGCATTCTCGTTATACTTTCCCCGCCGCCACGAGTACGCGTAGTCGATTCTTCCGGTCACGCCGCCAACAGCTGTTCTGCGCCATTCCCCGCCCAGCGTGTGTTCATCGGTCCTGGCCGCATCGGCGCAGTCAATCCAGGCGCCGGGGCAACTGCGGTCGATCTTCTGCCACTGGTAGTTGGCCTTGAGCCACTCCTTCTTCGCGATTGCGTATTCCGCCTCCGCGTCCGCCTGGTTGGTCATCGCGCTGTAGGCGCGATTCTGGTAAATATCCGTGTTGCTTCCCATCGTGGCAGGCAATCCATAAAGACCGTTAAAGGAAGAAGTGCCGCTCTTCGACTCGTTCGCATCCTGGAACAAGTAAGTATTGACCGGGGTCTGATTGTCACGGTCAAAGAATTTATACGCCGCAACCAGGTTCCATTTCTTGTTTGGTTTTGCGGTGAACTTCGCGTTGACCATGCTGCTCACCACGAGTCCATTGAGTGACGTAACCGGCAGGCCGAATGCCAATTGTCCATTCTGCGCCGTCGAGGGTCCCAGGAACGGATCGTTCTGCGTATTGCGCCCGTAAGATCCGGCGACCACAAGCTTCATGGTGTCTTTAAACTTCTCCGCGCCCATAAACGTGAACTGGTTAAACTGGTTGCTCGGCGCGGTCGCCATCGTGGCGCTCTTGGTCGGATCGGCCACGTCCTGCCACGTCAAGGAGTTGACGTTGTCGGTGAAGAACGACCCGTAATAAGCAAATGACAAGAAGAATCGCTCCACTCTGTAGTTCACGGCCGCGTTCGCCTGGCTGGTGTCGAAGTCAATCGGGATGGGAAGGATGGCGGCATTTTCCGATACCTGTGAAGTAACTGCGCCCAGGGCCTTGAGACCGGACTTGTGCTCGTACGTGTAGCTGAGTGGAATGTCCAGCTTGTCAGAAACGTTGTAGCTTAAACCGGCGTCGAACCTGGTGCGCTTGGTCGAAAGATAAACACTTTGAAAATCGGGAACGTCCACGGCCCTGATGCTGGCCCCCGTTGCCAGTTGAGCAGCCGTAGGCGCGGTCAGCACGCCGGAGGCGTTGTAGTAGCTGCCGCCCCCGGCAACCGGATCGAAGACCCGGAAGTTGAGCGATGTTGCGCCGCGCTGTGGAACTGCCGGAAAAACCCAATTGGACGGTAGGGTGAGATTCCCCGTGCCTGCGCCTGAATAAGGGGTTTGGAAAGTGTCCGAGCGGTTGGCCCGCAGTTCGGAATAGCCAACAAAGAACCTGTACTTGCCCTGCTTGCCGAACTCGGCGTACACGTTGCGATTTTCGAGGCCGAGATTCTGCCCCTTCATCTCCCAGCGCCACGTGCTCTTGCTGTCATAGGGAGCGCCTCCGCGAAGGTCGAAATTCCCGATGCCGAAAGGGCCCGAATTCTGCAGCCCGTTGTATTCGCCAAACTTGAATGAGCTGTCGCTCACGCCGCCGACACCAAGACCAACTTTGCTGTCAGGCTTCGTCTGACTTGGAACAGCCGTCTGACTTGCAGCAGCCGTCTGACTTGCAGCAGGCGTCTGGCTAGCGGCAGGCGCTTGTCCGTACGCGCGGTCTCTGTATCCGGCCAGAAGTAAAAACATCAAGCAGGCGATGATGCCACCACGAACGTACCGCATCGCATGGGCCGCACAACTGGTTATCTTCGCGTATGTAGTCAATTCAGTCTCTCCAATTGAACGGNNGCCGGATGATTCGAGCCGTGGATCGTCGAATGGCAGGCAATGCAACTGCGTCCATTTCCTTGCGCTGCCGGACTCAGGCTTCCCAGCGGTATCTGGCCATTTGCCGTGGTTACGTTGCCGTTGGGCAGGTTTGCGCCGCTATAAAGGTTTTTCCCATGATCGCCCGTGTGACAGCTCTGGCAGAGCATCGGAACCCGCATCTTCAGCAATGGCGATAAATTCGAGCCGTGAGGCATGTGGCAGTTGGTGCAGTCGTCCACAACCGGCGCATGCTCCCAAAGGAACGGACCGCGCTTCTCTGCGTGGCACGTATAGCACGTCTCGTTGACCGATTCCTTGATGAGGAGCTTCGGACCCACTGAGCCGTGCACGTTGTGACAGCTGGAGCAGGTCACTTTTCCTTCCAGGATCGGGTGCCGCGAATAGCGATGAATCTGGGCATCCTGGGCCTTGTGGCACTTGGCGCAGACACTTGCCTGGGTCAGCGGATCCAGCACTCTCTGCTTTGGCGAATGCAGCTCGTGGCAATCGGTACAGGCAACGCCGTGCATTTCATGCTCGCTGCCCGACCAGTGCGACCTGGCACGCACACTCGATTCGTGACAGCTCAAACAGGCTGTATTCCGAGCTTCTGCCGGCGAAAGGTTTTTGGATTTGCTGCCAAACACCACATCCGGATGCTTGCTGCCCGGATCGCTCTGATGCTCGACACTGGCGCCGTGACAGGACTGGCAACCGGGAGTGCGCCCGTCGGCCTTCACACCATGCTTGGTCTGGTAGATGGTGAGTATCGGCGTACTCCAATTCGCATCGTGGCAGACGGTGCACTTCTGGTCGCCTTCCAGAGATCGGTCGACTTGTGCCAATGCGGGCAGGGAGCCGAAAAGTACCGAAACGCTGGCACAAGTGAGAAGAAGCCGAATCAGTTTGCGCATCTTTTTCCTTCGCTTAGGGAATCTGGGTTGTTGCTGCTTGCACTTCGACCTGAGCACTCGAACAATCCGCGCAATGCTGAATTTCGCATCGGCAAGTCCAAGTGATTTTAATCACATCTGCATCCCATGAAACCCTGACCGGGATACCTACGTAAGTGACGTCAATCACACATGCGCCTCCCAGTGTCTGTCTGAGCTAAAAGAATCAGGCGCTTCTTCAAAGTTGCCTCATCCGTTCCTGCCAATAAGTGCGCCTAAATAATACACAATAAAATACATACGCATCATTTGACTTCCTCCCGTAGGGAGGGATCGAAAATAGCCCCGGATGAAGTCCGCCGCAGCGGACGCAATCCGGGGAAGGAGTCTAAAAAGGAGTAGTCTGCCCCGTCGGGGCGGAGCGAACCCCATCCCTGATCTCAAAGCTGTTCATGCGATTGCCCTGGAGTTCACCGGGACCCCATATTGGTGCAGGAGGTTTCCGCGATGGCGTTCTACCCGTGCAGCAAACTGGCGAGCACCATGAACGGAGCGCGGGGGCGGCCAGACGGCCGAATGCTCAAAAGCGCTTATTGATATGCGGAGAGTGTGCGACGAAAGTTCAGACCAGAACTTTCGTGCTTTCGACCGCTTGCTGCGCGTGGAGGGACGCGCAAAGCGAGGCAAGGTCCATGGGCTTTCCGAAGAGCCAGCCCTGGGCGAAGTGGACGCCGCGGCTGCGCAGAAAACTAGCCTGAGTGGCGGTTTCAATGCCCTCGGCGACAATTGCCAGCTCAAGCGAATGAGCCATGTCGATAATGTGGGGCACAACTTGGCTTGTCGCGGCGTCCGTGCCGATTGTCTCGACGAATGACTTGTCGATCTTGAGCGCATCGAGGCCAAGCGTCTCCAGGCACGAGAGGCTGGAGTAGCCGGTTCCGAAGTCGTCGATTGACACCGCGATGCCCAGGGAACGAATCAAGGCGATCATCCAGCGCGAGTGGTCAGCCTGAAGAAAACACCTTTCCGTGGCCTCTACATGCAGGTTGCAGGGCCGTGCATGGCTGGTGGCGAGCACGTCCTTGAGCAAGTTCACCGTGTCTGTGGACAGAAAGTCCGGCCCCGATAGATTGATGGCGATATGGAAATCTGGGTCGATCGCCATTAGGTGTGGAAGATCTGCAGCGACGATCTCCGCCACGCAGGCGGTAATGAGCGTGATAACGCCGCTCTCCTCAGCCGCCGGAATAAACTCGTTGGGCCTCACGACGCGGCCGCTCCGCCGCCAGCGCACCAGCGCTTCAGCGCCCACAAAGCGTAGGGTCTCCAGATTAATGATGGGCTGGTATTCGACGTAGAACTCTCTGCGTTTTGCCGCGCTGCGAAGCGCAGCCGGAAGCGAAAGCCGGATGCGTGAGATGTGGGCGACAGCCCAGGCGAGGCCGCAGGCGCAAATCAGGCCCAGGGGGATATAAATGAACGCGAAGGGCTGGAGCTGCTGCCCAATGTAGATGCTGGGGTAGGCTGCCACGGCCGCGATATCTGCCTGTTGCGCGCGGACGATGGAAACCACATATCCATCGTCAAGAAATGTCGTTGAACTTCCCTTGGGAATTGCCCTGAGCCAGGAAGTGGGAATTCCGCCGTTTGCCGTGGAGATCAGATCAGGTTGCCGCTGCGACGGAACGAAGAAGCCAACGGTGATGCCTGGTCCTGTCTCGGGCAAGTCTTCCATGAGCGAAGAGTCGACGATGAAAGCGAGACCATCTTCTGAAATGACGAGGAGCGGGTGAGTTTGCGCCTTGAAGATCCACACATTGAAGCGTTCTTCGGCTCCGTTCTCGGTGATCAGGTTGGCGGGCCCGATATCGATGGGGGTACTGGTGCGGAGAGAGCTGCACGTGAGCTGGTTGTAGGAAACGCGGCCGATGGCCTGAATGTAATTCGAAGTCACCGCCAGCTGCTGCATGAGAGCCACTTCCTCAGGGGAGCAGGGCGGGAAGTGGACTGCGTTGAGCAGGCTTTTTGCGTCGTTGAGCTGGCTTTCCGCTTCTTCACTGCGGCGCACCAAAAGGCTGGCGTGGGTTTGCACCCTGGACTTGGCGTTGGCCAGTGCCTCGTTCCAGGCGAGCTGGATCGAAATCCAGATCGGCGCCACAACGGCGACCGATCCGACGGCAACGGCAATTGCAACTCCAGAAGAACGACGCATTTAGTGTCTTAATCCCGCCGGGGAGATGTGCACGGCGCGAGGAGGCCCACTTTTAACTGTGTTGGGATGATAGAGGCGTCATGACCGGGTAAACCATAGCAACTTTGGGGGAGCAGGACCAACAGTTTTGGGGGAGCAGCGCCCTGGGGTTGGGCCACGGATCACACAATTCACGGTGCCCACTCGGCCGTAACCGGTTAGAAATGTTCGGTTTGGCGGAGATCCGACCGGAACGAAGCCAGTCTCTCCGATGCGTGCGCGGTTAGGTGGCAACAGCCTCCTCCATTAAGGGGATGACGCCGGCGCAGGGCAGCTACTCCCACCGAAAGATCTTTGTCGAGAGCACCGTGCAAAGAAGAAATAATAAAGTCATTGCCGCAACATCGCCCGTGTGGGCGAACCATCCGTCGCCATTCCAGATCCCCGTCAGCAGATTCACGGCGTAGGTGAGCGGCAGCGCACGAGCCAACGCATGCAGCGCCGGCGGAAGCCCCTCAACGGGCACAAACAGGCCCGAGACTGCGATCATCGGATACAGAATGACCGCACCGATGGGCTGCGCAAAGCGCGCGGTAGGAACAATGCTCGCAATGAGAAACCCGACAGAGAGAATGCTCCATGTGCTGATCATGAGCGCAATGGTGAACGAGAACCACGGAACATGGACGCCTGCCGGAAAGTAACGCTTGCCCGCAATCAACATCAACACTAGCGTTGCCGCGGTGAGCATTAGCTTTACGATCACCTGTGCGGTGAGGATAGTGTAGGGGCGAAGCGGCGTAGCCCGAAGCCGCTTGAGGATGCCGCCTTCGCGGTAGATTGAGATGATGGTGACCAGTGAAAGCACCGCGCTGATGGCAATCAGAAGCGACACAAGAACCGGGAGACCGGCGCCGGAAAGTCCACTGCCGGTCAATGAGGAAGGCGCAAGTTTGTGGTTCGTCACGCGACCCAACACAACAAAGAGCAGCACGGGAACAACGATGGTGCCGATTGCGCCAAGCGGCTCGCGCAGAAAGATCTTGATCTCAATCCAAGTCAGCTTCCAAAGCCCACGCAGCATCATTGTGTTTCCTACTCGCGAATGGAGTGACCGGTCAGTTTGAGGAAAACGTCCTCAAGGTTGGGAAGAATTGTCCGGAAATCCGTGACTCGAATCCGATTTTCCGAAAGGCAGTGAATCACTTCGGTAACGAAATCGTCGCCGCGGCCGCGAATCGTGAATCGCTTGTCGATGCAGGTCACCGACTCAACTCCTGAAATCTGCTGAAACAGCTCCCTGGCGGTCGCATTCTCTGTATCGAGAACGACAGTTCGCTGCGGGCAATGTCGGGCCACCAGCCCTTCCGGCGTGTCGATGTCGATGATTCGACCGTGCTCCATGATGGCTACGCGGTCGCATAACCGCTCGGCTTCCTCCATCAGATGCGTTGTCAGGAAGACTGTTTTGCCGCGCTCACGGATGCCGCGCACAAGATCCCAGATCGCGCGGCGTGACTGTGGGTCGAGCCCGGTGGTCAGCTCGTCGAGAAACACAACTTCCGGATCGTTGATCAGCGCAAGTGCTATAAACAGCCGCTGCTTTTGGCCTCCGGAAAGGTCCATGAACCAGGAACTCCGCTTATCGGAAAGGCCGAGCTGTTCCAGAAGGCGCTCACCATCGACTGCTTTCTTCCGGTAAAGCGATGCCCACAGGTCGACCGCCTCCCAGACTTTTATTCGCTTCTGCAACTGTGCCTGCTGCAGCTGCACTCCGATGCGTTCCTGCAATTGGTAAACCTGGCTAAAGGGATCGAGGCCAAGAACTGCAATGTTGCCGCGGTCGGGCTTGCGAAGCCCTTCGATGCACTCCATTGTGGTGGTCTTTCCCGCTCCGTTGGGGCCGATCAAACCGAAGATCTCCCCATCCTTGACCTCGAAAGAAGCCTCATCAACGGCTACCGTTGGACCGTAGGTCTTGCGAACGCCGGAGACTTGAATGACCGGGGGCATGAGAACTTTCGAAATCGCGGCTTCGAACAGCCTGACCCGAAGTCTATATCACCGAGTTGCCGGGTGACGGGCCACCCAGATCTCGTTTTTCAGGCCTGGGAATCCTCAATACCCGTAGCATCCGCGCAAGCTAATTGTGCCCGTGGTCATTCCCGTGGCCATTTCCTTTGTCGTGGCCGTTGCCATGATCATTTCCGTGCCCATTGTCATGCCCATTCCCATGGTCGCCGTGGTCCTTGTACTCTCCGTTGTGGTTCCCCTCCATCTGCCCCCTTTCTGTTACGATGTCGCCTGAATCGGAGGCCCCTCCTATGCAGCGCCGCAAATTTCTTCAGTCCCTTTCCGCCACCATCCTCGCCGCCACCGCCGGATCTCTCTCCGCCTTCGCAGCGCTGCCGAAGATGAAGATCACGCGCATCCGCGTCTACAACCCGCCCAACCCCACGCCGCTCTTCAACCAGAGCGATGTTGTCGTCACCATCGAGACCGACGCTGGCATCACCGGCATCGGCGAAGGCGGCACAAAGGATCTGCTCGCGCCCTCCGCTGGCCGCCTCATTGGCCGCGACCCGCAGAACATCGAGCGCCTATGGCAAGACATGAATCGCGCCTTCTTCTATCCCGCCGGACGCGAGCGCACAGACGCCATCGGCGCCCTCGACATGGCCCTGTGGGACATCAAGGGGAAAGTGCAAAACCTCCCTGTTCATCAGCTTCTCGGGGGCATGGTCCGCAACTACTGCGAGTGCTACAACACCGCGGGCATCATCCCCGGCATCACGCCCGGCATGCCCATAAAGGACCGCGCACGCCTCACCATCGAAGCCGGCTATCGTGCCTTCCGCTTCGGAGCCATGGACAGTCCCGCAAACACCACGTACAACACCCGTGAGCGCATCACGAACCTGCGCGAAGAGTGCGCCGGTGCCCGCGAAGGTGTCGGCAAGGATGCCGATTGGGTCATCGACTTTCACCAGCGCTTCGATCTTCCCGACGCCATTCGCGGCTGCAATGAGATTGAAGACCTCGCTCCGTTTTTCGTCGAAGACGCAGTCCGTACAGAAGCCTTCCAGCAGGACCTTCCCATCCTGCGACAGAAAGTCAACGTCCCGCTGGCCGCCGGCGAAGAGTGGGGCAATCGCTGGGACTTCAACACCCTGGTCGAGCATCACGACATCGACTTCGTTCGCGCCACGCTCCCCAACGTTGGCGGCATCACCGAGATGCTAAAGATCGCCGCGCTCTGCGAAACACACTTCGTAGGAATCGTCCCCCACTTCACCGGCCCCATCGCTACAGCGGCGCTCGTCAACACGCTCGGCACATTCTCCGGCCCAGTGCTTATGGAGTACAACTATCAGGGCCGCACGCTTCCGCACCTGCCCGTATGCCTCGATTTCAAAAATGGAAAACTCTACCCCAACGACCGCCCCGGCATCGGCGTAGAACTCGATTTCAAGCAGCTAATTCAAATCGCCGAATTCACCGAGCCCGTCACCGCCCGCGCGCAAACCTACTTCCGCCCCGACGGCTCCATCACCAACTGGTAGTGGGCATCAATTTTGCAGTTGATCTGGGAACAAAACGGAGAAGCTCGGTAACAAGCAACGATTGGCAGGTCGGGGTTTTACAGGCTGCGGAAGAACTCATTCGGTGAGCCAAGGAGTGTCAGGGCACGACTTTAGTCGTGCCGCAAGCGCTGCAAAACCAAGGAGGGCTTTAGCCCCTGAGGTATGTTTTCGCGTTCTCTGCTCATGTTCGGAATTGAGCTGAGAGCTGAGAGTAGAAAGCTCTGAAACCGGCCGACCCAGGAACCGGAATTCCCTTACCCGAAGATCGCCATCGCAATGTGATTCACCGCGAAGGCCGCGCCATAAGCCAGCACCAGCATGTACAGGAACTGCACCGCCGGCCACTTCCAGCTATTCGTTTCGCGCCTGACCACCGCCATTGTCGACGTGCACTGCATCGCGAATGCGAAGAAGATCATCAGCGCCAGCGCGCCGCCCAGCGTCATGTCGTGGTGCAGCGCAGTCTGCAGATGCATCGCCTGCGTGCTCGGGTCCGCGCCATACAGCGTTCCCATCGTGCTCACCATCACCTCGCGCGCCAGCACGCTCGACAACAGACCGATTCCGATCTTCCAGTTGAATCCCAGAGGCGCAATCGCCGGTTCAATGAAGTGCCCAAGTTTTCCGATCAGGCTGTTCGCCAGGTCCGGCGCGGCCATTGTCCCCGCCGCCGTATGAATCACCGGCAAATGCGCCAGTACCCACAGCGCCAGAGTGACGCACAGAATCACCGTCCCCGCCTGGCGCAGGAAGATGCGCGCACGATCAATCAATCGCAGAGCCAGCGAACGCAGCGTCGGCATCCGGTACTGCGGCAGCTCAAGAATAAACGGTGTCTCACTCGATTTGAGAATCGAACTCTTCAGCAGCCACGCAGTAGTCATGGCGCCCACAAAGCCCGCCAGGTACAGGCTCAGCATNNAGCAGCATGTACACCGGCAGTCGTGCCGAGCAGGTCATGAACGGCGTCACCAGAATCGTCGCCAGCCTGTCACGCCTGTTCTCGATGGTCCGCGTCGCCATAATCGCCGGAACCGCGCAGGCATAAGCCGAGAGCAGAGGAATAAATGCCTTGCCATTCAGCCCGATCGTGCGCATCACGCGATCGGCAATCAGCGCCGCCCTTGCCAGGTAGCCGGAGTCTTCCAGAACTCCGATGAACAAAAACAGCAGCAGGATCTGCGGCAGAAACACCAGCACCGAACAAATGCCTTTCCAGGCCCCGTCCAGCAGCAGCGACTGCAGCCAGCCTGCCGGCAGCAAAGGCCGCACAAATTCGCCCATGCGCGCAAGAATATCGCCAAAGTAATCTGACATTGGCTGCCCGATCGAGAACACTACTTCGAACACGCCCACCACGACAATCAGAAACAACAGCGGTCCCCAGATGCGATGCAACAGCACGTTGTCGATCTTGTGCGTGCTTTCAACCGACAGTGGAGCCTGGTAGCCAGTCCGCTTGCTCACCTGTGCCGCCCAGGAATGTGTACTCGCTGCATTGCCCAGTACCGGCAGCGCCAGCGGCTTCGCGGCTTTGCGATCAGTCTGCTGATTTAGAAATAGCGGCACCGCATCCAGTCCGGTCCCATGCACCGCACTGATCTGCGCCACCGGCGCGCCCAGTTCTCTTGCCAGTTCGAGCGTGTCGATGTGTCCGCCGCGTGACTCCATCAGGTCGCTCATGTTCAGCAACACCAGTGTCGGCAGTCCCACTGCCAGCACCGGCGCGGCCAGCATCAATTGCCGCGTCATGTGCAGCGCGTCCAGCACCAGCAACACCGCGTCCGGCTTGGGCGTACCGGGCATTTTGCCGCGCAGTACGTCAATCGAAACGCGCGCGTCCTCTGAATACGGTGTCAGCGAGTAGATGCCAGGCAGATCGATAAGCGTAAGGTCTTCGCGGCCCACTCCGGCCATCAGTCCCAGCCGCTGTTCCACCGTAACGCCGGGGAAGTTGGCAACCTTCTGCCGTAGTCCCGTCAAACGATTGAAAAGTGTGGATTTACCCGAGTTCGGCGGACCAATAAGCACAACCGTCTTCAACGCCCCATCAGGCGGAGGAACAGCAGGAGGTACAAAGGGGGGAAGGGTGCAGCAGGTACTGCTCATCGCGCCGCCTCAACCAGGTCAGCCACCTCGTCGGTTTCGGAACTTGTCTGGCTCTCGGCCGGCTTCACCCGGATCGCCTCCGCCGTCTCGTGCCGCAGCGCAATCTCCATCCCGTCCACACCGTAAACGGTCGGATCGCCCGCCGGTGCCCGGCGCAGGGCCGTTACCAGCGCATTGGGAACAAACCCCATATGCATCAGGTGGTTCTGTACAGATTCGGGCAGGTCCAGGGCCACCAGCACCCCACTCTCGCCGACTTTCAATTCGCTAAGTACGCTCACCCGCCGAACTCCCAGGCGCTGCCGAAAGGGAAGCAACCTAAAACTACGACCTTTCTGGTCGCAATTCAGTATACGGCTTTTTGCCTCCAGCCCGCAATCTCTGGTTTCGACGCGTTTCGCTGGGAAGATTCCCACTTCCAGACCTCCAGAAGGGCGCAGCTTTCCTCATGTCGCCAGTCCCTCTTTTCCCCCCTGGCGGGCCCTCTGCTCTGTTTATCGGAACGATGATTTGTTTTTAGCAGGCAGAATTCGTTTTGAATGTGACCCAAATCACTCAGCTTGAGCCGCCAATCCATTCTGCCCCACCTCGGCCGAACTCAAAAAGTGAGCGATAAATGCCGTCAATTTAGCGCGGCAGCTTGCCCAAAACGCAATCTGCTGTCGAACCGGGAAGGACCATGGGTCGTCAGCATCTTCCGCGGGACCAAAACGTACCACTTTAGTTATCACTGGGTGTGCGAAACAGAACATCACTGTTTCGTGGCCTTTGAGATCATTTGAGATCATTTGATCGATTTCTTCTGGGGAGATTCTGTGACGTTATGAATCTTGGAAAAGTGGAGCCAGGTTGGTCGCTCGGAGGCGAAACCAATGGGAAAAAACGCAGACAAGTCAGTTCTCCTGATCGAGAATGATCCCCAAGAAACACGCGTGATCTGCGCAATGTTCAACGATCAGGGCTCACCCTCCTTCGCATTGACCCACGTGGAATGTCTGGCAGACGCGGAGACATTTCTTGTGGCGCACTCGGTTGACATCATCCTGTTTGACTTGGGATTGACCCATCTTGAAGGACCGGAAGCGGTCAGATGGGCACGTACAGTCGCGCCCCGCGCCTCTATCGTGCTGTTGTCCAGTCCGGACGACGAACCCAAAGCAGTTCAAGCCATTCATGAAGGCGCGCAGGACTATCTCATCAAGGGACAGATCGAGCCGTACAAACTCATGCGAACCCTGGGCAATGCCATTGAGCGCTCAATAAACGAGGAAATCGTTTTCAATGAGAAAGAGCGCGCCCAGGTCACGCTCAACTGCATCGCCGATGCCTTGATCTGCACAGACATGTCGGGAAACATAACCTTCCTCAATCCAGTTGCCGAGAGCATGATGGGCTGGTCGCTGAAAGAAGCGGTCGGTCGGCCACTCGCCCAGGCCTTCCGCGTCGTGGATGCCACCACGCGCAAGGCAATCCTGGATCCGATGACGAAAGCGGCATCAGAAAATCGGACAGGAAAACTGCCATTGAATTGTGTCCTTATCCACCGTGACGGACATGAAGTTTTCATCGAAGACTCCGTCGCCCCCATCCACAACCGTGAAGGGCAGGTGACTGGAGCGGTTATCGTTTTCCGCGACGTGACTGCGGCGCGGGAGCAGATGGAGCAGTTGGCACATTTGACCGAACATGATTCATTAACCGGTTTGCCCAATCGATCGCTCTTCAACGACCGGGTGGGACAGGCCATCTCCCTCGCACGCCGAAACAGGGGACAGATCGCCGTGCTTTACCTGGATTTGGATGGCTTCAAACACATCAACGATTCCCTGGGACATGAGGCCGGCGACAGGTTTATTCAGTCTGTGGCAAAGCGCTTGCTGAGTTGTGTACGTACCCCGGACACCGTAAGCAGGCAGGGAGGCGATGAGTTTGTCGTGCTGCTTCAAGACCTGAAGCAACCGGAAGATGCCGCCACTGCGGCAAGAAGAGTGTTAAAGGCGGTGACAGAAGTTCATTTCATCGACCAATGCGAGCTTCATGTCACTGCAAGTGTCGGCGTGAGTATTTACCCGGATGACGGTCTGGATGCGAAGACGCTTATCAGGAACGCAGACGTTGCAATGTACCAGGCCAAGAAGAACGGGCGCCAGCGCTACCAGTTTCACAGGCGCGATATGAACGTCCACATCGTAGATCACGAATCAATCGAGCAGAGTCTGCGGCGCGCCCTGGAGCGGCACGAAATGACCATGCACTACAAGCCCAGAGTTGACCTCAAGACCGGCGTCGTCATTGGGGCTGAAGCCAAGTCCCGCTGGATACATCCGACGCAGGGATCGGTCCCTCTGGACGAGTTCATTGCCATCGCAGAGAAGACGGGCCTCATGTTGCCCATCGGCGCCTGGATTTTCGGTGAGGCATGCACGCAAGCCAGGGCTTGGGCGAATGCGGGTTTGCCCGCAAAGACAATGGCCATCAACGTCTCAGGAGCCCAGTTTCAGAGCGACGATTTTCTGAATGTGGTGTTCAAGGTCCTAAACACGACGGGCCTGGATCCGGGGTCTCTGGAACTGGACGTAAATGAGAGTGTTCTGATGAGTCATCCCGAGCGCACAGCATTCATCCTCAAGGCTCTCAGGGACAAGGGCGTGAAGGTGTCGGTCGATAATTTTGGTGCCGGCAACACCAATTTGAGCACGATGCAGAAACTACCCCTCAATGCCCTCAAAATTGACCCGTCGTTCGTCCGTCAGATCACCACTGTTCCCGGTGGAACTGCCGCCGTCGGAGCAATCATAAACATCGGCCGGAGCCTTAACCTCCGGGTCATTGCTGAGGGAGTTGAAACCACCGGAGATCTGGAGTTTCTCTGGGCGAACGAATGTGACGAGGCCCAGGGAGACTTTTTCGGCCCGCCGGTCCCTCCCGATCAGTTGGCCAGGCTAATGCAACCGAAATAGTTCGTTCACGTCAAAGAACGCACAGCACACAGCCGTCCTCCTCCGCCTGGAGTAAAATCCTTTCCTGAAACCGGGGAAGAGAGAACGCCTTTGCAATATCGAAAGTTTGGAACCCTTGACTGGAAACCTTCAGCGCTCGGATTCGGCTGTATGCGCTTTCCAAATCTGGACGGTCAACGCAACAGCCCCAACGTCGACGAGCCTGAAGCAGTCCGCATGCTCCGTTACGCCATCGACAACGGCGTCAACTATCTTGACACGGCTTATCCCTACCACGAAGGCAAGAGCGAGCTCGTCGTCGGCAGGGCGCTCCAGGACGGCTACAGAGAAAAGGTCAAGCTGGCCACCAAACTCCCCGTCTGGCTCGTCAAATCCCCGGCGGATTTCGACAGACTCCTCAACGAGCAACTCGGGAAACTTCAGACCTCCCACATCGACTTCTACCTTTTTCATGCGCTCAATCAGAACAACTGGCGCGACATCGTCCTTCGCCACAATCTTCTTGCCCAGGCCGTCGCGGCCCTCGCCGACGGCCGCATCCGCCATCTCGGCTTCTCTTTCCACGGCGATTATGCAGCCTTCGAAGAGATCGTCAACGGCAGCGATCTATGGACCTTCTGCCAGATTCAATACAGCTACATGGATACCGAGAACCAGGCCGGAACCCCCGGCTTGAAACTGGCCGCGGCCAAAGGTCTCGCAGTTGTCATCATGGAGCCGCTCCTCGGAGGCCGCCTCGCCGATCCGCCCCCCGACGTTCGTGAACTCATGGACAGTTATCCAGTGCCGCGCACTTCGGCAGAGTGGGCGCTCACGTGGCTATGGGATCAACCGGAGGTCTCCGTCGTCCTCAGCGGCATGAGTACCATGGGCCAGGTCGAAGAAAACCTGCGCTTCGCCGAAGCATCCCGCATAGGTTCCTTTGGCCCCACGGAGCACGCTTTGATCGCCGCGGTCCGTGAAAGATACAGTGCGCGAACCGTCATCCCGTGCACTCGCTGCGGCTATTGCATGCCGTGTCCCAATGGCCTCGACATCCCCGCCAACTTTGAATTCTTCAACTACGCGCACACCTTCAACGATCTGATGACCGCCCGCCTCCGCTACAAGGTGTTTCTCACCGATAGCCGGCGCTCCAGTTCCTGCATGGATTGCGGTAGTTGCGAGCCTTTGTGCCCGCAAAAGATCGACATCCCGCAATGGATGGCCAAAGTTACCGTTCTGCTGGATTGAGTAAGCTCGTCGTCACAACTTCCTCCGCCGCAGAGAAGCCGGACAGAAGCCGATGTTCCTGGTCGGGAATAGCTGTTCACTTCATGAAACGGTTTTCATAATGTGGGAATCGACGACCGCCCTGTGTCCCGCATCACTGCCACTCCATACCCGCACAATCGACACTCACCCTAGCGGTTGATCACCCTGGGCCGCGCTATGAGGCAATTGGAATGAGTGAACAGAAAACACCTGGCAAAATGGTAATTCTTGATGGAAACGAGGCCGCCGCTTCGGTTGCTTATCGTCTCTCCGAAGTCGTCGCCATCTACCCCATTACCCCCTCGTCGCCTATGGCCGAGTGGGCTGATCAATGGCGCTCGGAGGGGAAGAAAAATATTTGGGGCGCATTGCCCGTCGTGGAAGAACTGCAGAGTGAGGGCGGCGCCGCCGGCGCGCTCCATGGCGCATTGCAGGCTGGTGCTTTTGGAACCACATTCACCGCCTCCCAGGGCCTCCTGCTCATGATNNCCAACATGTTCAAGATCGCCGGTGAACTCACCCCGGCCACCATGCACGTGACCGCCCGCACCCTGGCCACTCACGCGCTCTCCATCTTCGGCGACCACTCCGACGTCATGGCGTGCCGCTCCACTGGTTGGGCCATGCTTGCCTCGAATTCCGTTCAGGAAGTTGCTGATATGGCTCTCGTCGCGCAGATCGCCACCCTCGAGTCACGCATTCCGTTCATGCATTTCTTCGATGGCTTCCGCACCTCGCATGAAGTCGGCAAGATTCTCCCCATCTCCGATGAAACCATCCGCGCTCTAGTTGATGACAAATACCTCGTAGATTTCCGCAAGAACGCACTCACTCCGGACCGCCCCATCCTTCGCGGCTCGGCTCAGAACCCCGACGTCTTCTTCCAGGCCCGCGAAGCCTGCACACCCTTCTACAACGCGGTTCCGGCCATCGTGCAATCGGTCATGGATCGCTTCGCCGTCCAGACCGGCCGCGCCTATCGCCTCTTCGACTACTACGGCGCACCCGATGCCGAGCGCGTCATCATTCTCATGGGTTCCGGTGCCGACGTTGCCGAAGAAGCTGTTGACCTCATGGTCAAGCAGGGCGAAAAGATCGGCCTGCTCAAGGTCCGGCTGTTCCGGCCCTTTGACACCAGCGCCTTCCTCTCTTCGCTGCCCAAGACCGTAAAGTCCATTGCCACGCTTGACCGTTGCAAAGAGCCCGGTGGCGCCGGCGAGCCGCTCTATCAGGACATCCTCACCGTCCTGGCCGAGAACGCCGCCAACCTGCCCTTCGCCGCAATGCCCAAGGTGATCGGCGGACGCTACGGCCTCTCCTCCAAGGAATTCACTCCTGCCATGGTCAAGGGTGTCTTCGACGAGCTCGCAAAGCCCGCGCCGAAGAATCACTTCACCATAGGCATCAATGACGACGTCAATCACAGCAGCCTTGACTACGATCCGAACTTCTCGACAGAAGACCCGAAGACGGTTCGCGCTCTTTTCTACGGCCTCGGCTCCGACGGCACCGTCGGCGCAAACAAGAACTCCATCAAGATCATCGGCACCGAGACTCCCAACTACGCGCAGGGCTACTTCGTCTACGACTCAAAGAAGTCCGGCTCCATGACCACCTCGCACTTGCGCTTCGGGCCCAACCCCATTCGGTCCAGCTACCTCATCACCCAAGCCAGCTTTATCGCCTGCCACAACTTCAGCTTCCTCGAGAAGATGAATGTGCTTGAGGCAGCCATGCCGGGCGCGGTCTTCCTCCTCAACTCGCCGTATTCCGCGGCCGAAGTGTGGGACAAGCTCCCCAAGACCGTGCAGCAGGAGATGCTGCGGAAGAAGATCGAGTTCTACACCATCGATGGCTACTTGGTGGCGCGCGAAGCCGGAATGGGTGCGCGCATCAACACCATCATGCAGACCTGCTTCTTCGCCATCAGCGGCGTGTTGCCGCGCGACGAGGCCATCGAGCAAATCAAGAAAGCCATCAAGAAGACCTATGGCAAGCGTGGCGAGGCCGTGGTGCAAAAGAACTTCGCGGCCGTCGACGCGGCGCTCGCACACCTCGAGAAGGTTGAACTGCCTTCCGCTGTCTCCTCTGACTTCGACCTCGTTGACGTGATCTCCAACAAGGCTCCCAAGTTCGTGCACGATGTGTTGGGACAGATCGCAGCGGGCCATGGAGATTTGCTGCCGGTCAGTGCCATCCCCGCCGGCGGTACCTTCCCAACAGGCACCGCACAGTGGGAGAAGCGCAACATCGCGCAGTTCATCCCCGCGTGGGACAAGGACCTGTGCATCCAGTGCGGCAAATGCGTCATGGTATGCCCGCACGCCGTCATTCGCTCCAAGGTGTACAGTCCCGATCTCGCCACTAACGCTCCCGCCACGTTCCAATGGGCCAAGCCCAAGTGGAAGGGCATGGAGCAGGACCGCTACACGCTACAGGTCGCTCCTGAAGATTGCACGGGCTGCGGCGTCTGCGTGGAAGTGTGCCCGGTGAAGAGCAAGAGCGACGCCAGCCACAAGGCCATCAACATGGCGCCTCAGCCTCCGCTACGCGAGGCCGAACGCGACAACTGGGACTTCTTTCTCGGCTTGCCCGAGGTGGATCGCAACAAGCTTTCGCACGGCCAGGTGAAGGACCTGCAACTGCTGCAGCCGCTCTTTGAGTTCTCCGGCGCCTGCTCCGGTTGCGGTGAAACGCCTTACGTCAAGTTGCTCACACAGCTCTTTGGCGACCGGCTCTACATCGCCAATGCCACCGGCTGCTCGTCGATCTACGGCGGCAACCTGCCCACCACCCCGTACAGCACCAACGCACAGGGCCGCGGACCGAGCTGGGCCAACTCGCTGTTCGAAGACAATGCGGAGTTCGGCTTCGGCATGCGCATCGCTCTCGACCAGCAGAAGATCTTCGCGGAAACGCTGGTGAAGCGCGTCGCTCCAGCCCTCGGCGATGAGCTTGTGACTGCTCTGCTCACTGCATCGCAGAAGACCGAACCGGAAATCAACGCACAGCGCGAACGTGTGAAGATCCTGCGCGAAAAGCTCGCAGGTGAGGGCACCTCAGATGCACGCAACCTGCTGGCCATCGCCGACACCCTGGTCCGCAAGAGCGTTTGGATCCTGGGCGGAGACGGATGGGCGTTCGACATCGGCTTCGGCGGACTCGACCACGTGCTCGGTTCCGGGAAGAACGTCAACGTCCTGGTCCTCGACACCGAAGTCTACTCGAATACCGGTGGCCAGATGTCAAAGGCGACACCCCGCGGTGCGGTAGCCAAGTTTGCTGCCAGCGGAAAAGTCAACAGCAAGAAAGACCTCGCCATGGAGGCCGTCAGCTATGGCTACGTGTACGTGGCCCAAGTGGCCCTGGGTGGCAACGACAGTCACGTCGTCAAGGCTTTCCAGGAAGCCGAAGCGCATGAAGGACCGTCGATCATCATCGCCTACTCCAGTTGCATCGCCCACGGCTACGACCTGGTGCACGGACTGGAGCAGCAGAAGCTGGCTGTGCAGTCCGGCTACTGGCCGCTGATGCGCTACAACCCGGCATTGCGCGAGACAGGCAAGAATCCCTTCCAGCTTGACTCCAAGGCGCCAACCATCCGGCTCAAGGACTATGCGTATCGCGAAGCGCGTTACACCATGCTCGCTCGTGGGAACCCTGAGCTTGCGGCGAACCTGCTGAAAGAGGCACAGGACGACGTCGAGCGCCAGTGGCGCGTCTACTCCGCGCGTGCCGGCATGCCGGGCCGCGGTGAAACCCCCAACATCGCTCCTGAAGAAAAACCGGCCGAGAAATTGGAGCCAGTAAGCGCCGGAGGAACAAAATGATTGATTTCTCAACAAACTACCTAGGGCTCAAACTGAAAGGGCCCATTGTTGTAGCGTCCACTCCGCTCTCGGAGTCGCTTGATAACATGCGCCGGATGGAGGATGCCGGCGCCGCGGCCATCGTGCTCACGTCGCTCTTTGAGGAGCAGTTGGCGCTTGAATCACGGGCCCTGGACGAAGACCTTTCGCGCGGCACGGAGTCGTTTGCCGAGTCGCTTGACTACCTGCCCGATCTAAGCGACTACCGCATGACGCACGAGGTCTACCTTGACCACCTGCGGCAAGCCAAGGCGGCCGTTGCGATTCCAATCATGGCCAGTCTGAATGGCGCCACCACGGGCGGATGGGTACGGTACGCCCGCGATATGGAAGAGGCCGGCGCTGACGCAATCGAACTGAATACCTTTGCGCTGGCAACCGATCGCAGCCAGACCTCCGCCGAACTCGAGTCGCAACTGCTTGAACTCGTGGACAATGTTTGCCGTGCGGTCAAGGTTCCGGTTGCCGTCAAGCTCTCCCAATCATTCACCAGCATTCCCAACCTCGTCGCGCGGCTTGAAGATGCAGGAATGCGTGGAGTGGCGATTTTCAACCGCTTCTATCAGCCCGACTTCGACATCGAGGCTCTGGAGGTGCGGCCCACGCTGCATTTCTCCACGCCCTCTGAGCTGTTGCCTCGCTTGCATTGGGCAGCCATCCTCTATGGCCACACCAACGCCGACATTGCCATCACCGGCGGCGTTCACTCGGCAGAGGATGTCCTCAAGTCCATAATGGCGGGGGCTAATGTTGCCATGATGGCATCGGCTCTTCACATTCACGGCATCGAGCACATCGGACGCGTCATGGCCGACCTTCGCTACTGGCTTGAGAAGCGCGAATACACCTCGTTGTCGGAAACTCGCGGGTGCCTCAGCCGCCGCTCAGTTCCCGACACCTCACCGTTCGATCGCGGCAACTACATCAAGACGCT
>PKXI01000411.1:0-512 GCA_003133425.1 Acidobacteriaceae bacterium | reverse complement strand
TCTTTGGGCGGCCTTCCGTTCGCATCACCGCAGGTACTCCTTGCATCCGGAGAAGGTTGGCACAAGCGCGCCGAGTGACTATCATTCCTTGTGACTTCTTGAGGGAGTGCGGATGATTCGGAGACAAATTGTGGTGAGTGGGATATTGGCAGCGTTGATTTCCTTCTGTGGCATGTCTGCCGCGCAGCAGGCTCCACCAAAATACGAGCCCACGCTTGACTCGCTCAACCGTCATCCGCTGCCGCAANNACAACCCCTATGCGGAGTGGTATCTCAATGTGTTGCGCATCGGCGGATCGCCGACGCAGGCATATCATCGGGAGCATTTCGGCGCCAACTTCAGCTACTACGACTTCGCGCCCGTCTTCAACCGCGAGTCGCGGAAGTGGAATCCCGACCGGATGGCCACGGTGTTTCGCGAAGCCGGCGCCAGGTACGTTGTGCTGACGAGCAAGCATCACGAGGGTTTTACGCTGTGGCCGAGCACGACGCCTAATCCAAGCCCCACGCTG
>PKXI01000276.1 GCA_003133425.1 Acidobacteriaceae bacterium | reverse complement strand
TAAATTGAAAATGCTCTAGAGCTTGGGGAACGCGCACTACTCAAAAATCCGCGGCCTGATCAGAGGATTCCGGGTTGTCTCTTCAATTGCAACGATCAGCAAATCACGAATTACTCACTGATATCTTCCGGCCCAAAAAAGACGATCGTGCGAAGGCACATCAGCTACCGACGTTATAACAGAGAGGAATTGAAGCGCCCAAGAGTGAAGCACTTTGAAGGCCTGGCAATACATAACTAATTGTCAAAAATCCGGTTACTGTAGTCATGATTACTTCGAAGTCATATCTTTATTTTGCGACCGCCGCCCACCGGATTGGCGAATCCGGCTGGCTTCAAAGCTGACGATCTTCCAGTTGCCCTGCGCATCGCGCACATAGACTCGAGTGTAGCGAAAGCTTCCGGAGAGGTCACCGTCGGCGGTCGCGCCCTCCACATCGGCAAGCGAAGTGACCAGCGCCGTGTTTCCGTAGAAGCGCACCTTGCGGTCGGAGACATTGAGAGCGGTAACGTGGACCCGGCGGCTCCGGAGATTAGCCAGGGTCTCCTCCTTGGAATGCAGAGTTCCCGAGGCTGTGATGGCTATGTAGTCGTCGGCTAACAGCGCGTTCAAGGCGGCGGTGTCTGACTTGAGCATTGCGGTGCGCCAAGCCTCTTCGAGCTGGTCGATCTCGTGGCGACTATCGTGCTTCTTCGGCTTGGCTTGACCGGCGTAGAGGAGATTGCCGCAAAGGGCAAACAAAATGGCGGCAGCGACGATGCGTCCGAGCGTCAGTAGGCGGGGCATCGGAACGGGAACACGAACTGGGACGTTGGTAATGGCACCCGACATAAGCGTATCGGATAGTAGTCCCGAAACGGTCTGCTGGTCAATGCCATTCAGATAATGGCGCTGGCCATACCAATTGGAAATCCCGCGAAGCACGACTGCTTCCCGAATCGGAGCTTTCGGCCATTGGACTCAGAGGGCTCTCAAACGAGAGCAATGAGATTTTCGCGGTTGCGTTCTTTCATCTTCTGGAAGAGTCCGCCGACGGCGTACTTCTTGAAGTGCTCCGAATCCCGGTGCACGGCAAGGGCCTTTTCGTCGCGGTACTGCTCGTAAATAACGATGGTGTCGGGATCGCCCTCGACATGATGCGGTACATAGCTGACGCAGCCCGGCTCGCGGCGGGATTCAGCGGCCAGCAACCGCAAGGCCTCTGCGATTTCAGCACGATCTTCAGGGATAAACGTGAACCGGACAACAAAGCTGACCATAGGAAAGATTTCCTCTTCGCCTGAGGTGTGTAGCCCCAACGCGTTCTTTAAGTCTACCTTCGTTCTTTCAGTCTACTTGTGAATACTGTCGAGCGCAGCAGCAAAGTCGGGCAGCACCATGGTCTGGCCGCGGTCCGGGCCGGTGGAAACCATGCCGATGCGGGCGCCGCTTTCGCGCTCCTGAAAGCGGAGATACTCCTGGGCGGCCTTGGGCAGCTTTTCGAACTCCGTGATGCCCTCGGTGGATTGACGCCATC
Organism: Acidobacteriaceae bacterium; assembly: GCA_003133425.1. The sequence goes on along the minus strand of PKXI01000276.1, from coordinate 3,462 downwards.
CCTTGAGCGTGGTGTAGACCGGTTTGATCTGCTCGAGGCCTTGTACATCGGCGGGAATTTCGTCGGTGACGTTTCCGTTGATTTCGTAGCCTATGCAGATGGGAATCTCGGCCAGTTCGTCGAGCACATCGAGCTTGGTGATGACCAGCCACTCTGCGCCATTGACCTGGTTTGAGTAGCGAAGCAGCGGTATATCGAGCCATCCGCAGCGACGAGGGCGTCCGGTGACAGCGCCGTACTCGTTGCCGCGCTTGCGCAGCTCTTCGCCTGAAGCGTCGTGAATTTCAGTGGGGAAGGGCCCGCCGCCGACGCGAGTCACGTAGGCCTTGGTCACGGAGATCACGGTGCCAATGGCGGTAGGTCCCACGCCGGTACCGGTGGCTGCGCCGCCGGCCGTTGCCGAGGACGAGGTGACGAAGGGATAGGTGCCGTGGTCGATGTCGAGCATGGTTCCCTGCGCGCCCTCGAACATGATGCTGCCGCCCTTGGCGAGGATGTTGTTGAGCATGCGGCCGGTGTCGGCCACGAAGGGGCGCACTTGCTCGGCCGCAGCCGCATATTCCTCGTACATCTTGGCGGGATCGAGCGGGTCGGTGCCGAACAGGGCATGGGCGATGGCGTTCTTTTCAGCGCATGCGGCTTCAATGTGCGTTTTAAGCAGGGAGGGGTGCAGCAGGTCCACAACGCGGAGGCCGCTGCGGGCCATCTTGTCTTCGTAAGCAGGGCCGATGCCGCGGCTGGTGGTGCCGATCTTCTGGCGTCCCGGCGCGCTTTCGGCGGCCAGCTCGATCATGCGGTGATAAGGCAGAATGACCTGGGTGCGGTTGGATACAAACAATTGCTCGTCGACACCCACGCCCAGCTCGCGAAGACGCGCCACTTCCTTGAGGAAGGCCAGCGGATCAAGAACCACGCCGTTGCCGATGATGCCTTTGCATCCCGGACGAAGCACGCCGCAGGGGATCAGTTGCAGCACGAACTTCTGGCCGCCGATGATGACCGTATGACCCGCGTTATGGCCGCCTGCGTAGCGCGCTACCGCGGAAAATCGCTCGCTCAGCACGTCTACGATCTTGCCCTTGCCCTCGTCGCCCCACTGAGCGCCCAATACTACAGCCGTCTTTGCTCGCATGTTCTTCCAATCCTCGAATCCTGTGCTGCAGCCTTTGTTTTTGAGAGAGATCGCGGTGGTTGTGTCGCTCAAAAAATGCCGGCGCGTAAAGCACCGAGGCTGCAAGATGATGGCGCAGACGGCCTCCGTCCGCGCCATTTTCGATGATAAACCCCGGGATGGGTTATCGGGCTGTGGAGTGCGATGGCGGGTCGCCCTGCGAACGCGCAGGAGTCCGGGTCAGCCGGAGGGGAGGCATGCAACGGAGCGGGATTTGCCCTTTCAAACGAAGCGTTTGCGGTCTCCAGCGGGCTATCTGGCAACCGCCCCACAACTAATGCCAGATTAGCGGGTCTAAACCTATCATCCGCTCTCCGGCGCCGGGACAGAGAGTTTCGCCTCGGGGTGGTCTTGTGGGGAAGATCCGGAGGAAACGTGAGACCCCAGACCTACCTGTTCGCAGCACACGTCGCCTGGTTGTCCCGCTTGCGCGTCGGCAAACCTGGTCACATTTCTCCAAACAGCGGCTCCGCCGGTGGCCGGACACGGGCGTTTTGGCGTCTCGCAGCACTGGCGACCGTGCTGCCGTTGCTGCCGCTGGCGCAGGTAAAGCTGCTGGGGCAGCAGCAGCCATGGCAGGGATCGCCGCAATACGGCCAGTATCCGCAGAATCAGTACCCGACGCAGAACCAGTACCCGCAAAACGCGCCCTATAACGGACCGTACCCTACGAATCAACAGCAGGGGTATGGGCAGCCCAGTTACGCCCAACCGCAGCCTTACGCGCAACAACCCTATGCGCAGCAACCGTACGCACAGCAGCCCCTCGCACAACAACCTTATGCCGGGCAGAACTATGCGGACGCCGGCCCCGGATCGCCGCAGCAGGGGCCCGCCCAATCGTTCACGGCGGAGCAACTTGAGCAGTTGCTGGCGCCGATCGCGCTCTATCCCGACGCGCTGCTGGCACAGGTGCTGGCCGCGGCTACCTATCCTGCGCAGGTGGCGGTTGCCAGCCAGTGGCTGCAAACACAGGGCAATATCTCGCCCGAGCAGATTGCGGCTGGAGCGGACGCGCAAAACTGGGATCCCAGCGTGAAGGCGCTTACGGCGTTTCCGCAGGTGCTGGCGCAGATGGACCAGGATCTTGCATGGACCACCGACCTGGGCAATGCCTATTACAACCAGCCGCAGGATGTTCTCCAAACGGCGCAGGTGATGCGCCAGCGCGCACAGGCTGCCGGTAATCTCCAGAACACTCCCCAGGAAGCTGTGACATATAACCGGGGCAATATCGAAGTGGCCCCTGTGAATCCGGAGCAGGTGTCTGTACCGCAATACAACCCGTGGAACGTTTACGGAGATCGAGTCTCGCCTTATCCCGGTTTTTCGCTTCTTGGATCGCTCGAGTCGCTTGCCGGCTCTGCGCCGATTCGATTTGGGGCGCAGATCGCGACGGCAGCCTTCAGCCACACGGGTTTTGGCTGGGTGAGCTGGGCCCTGGATTGGCTGAGCAACTCCATACTCTTCAACCACTCAAACTACTCCTCGCAAAGCACATCGGTGGCCCGGTGGGGTTCCCCTGGCGGGTCAATGCCCGGAGGCGGGGCGTGGGCTGGGGAAACGTGGCAGCAGCAAGGCTATGACCAGGGCCAATTCAACCAGCCACGAGGCAACTATGGCTGGCAAGGCAATGGCTACTATGGATACAACGGGGCCAGCGGACAAGAAAGAGATCGGGAAATCAACCGGCAGTCCGGCCGCTATCCCGTGCGGCCCGGATATGGAAACGGGTACGGAAATGGATTTGAGAATCGCAACGACAACCGCTACGGGAACGAATATGGCAGCAACGTCCGCCGCGCCTGGCGTGGTTTAGGAAATAACCCACCGATTCAGCGGCCTGAAGGGACGATGCCGGGACGATCGCAGCAATCTTACGCACCGCGATCCTACGCACCGCAATCGTATGCGCGGCCGGGCTATGGCTCCGGCTTCTATGGACCGACAGATCAGGCTTATGGCGGCAGACCGGGCAGTGTTTACGGCAGCCCGCAGCAGAGCTGGCGCGGAGCTCCATCGGCACCTCAGCGCGGCGATTATGGGCAACGAGCCTACTCCGGACAAGCGGGCAGAGGGTTCGACGGATATTCCGGAAAATCGCAGCACTCCGGCGGTTTCCACCTATTTGGCGGCGGCCACGGCTCTTCGCATTCGTTCAGCGCCCCGCACTACAGCAGCCCCAAACCTCCCAAGAGTTCTGGAGGCGGGAAGCATGGCGGTGGAGGCGGCGGCCACTCCAGCAGCCATGGAGGCTGGGGACATCATCACTAGTACTACAGTTGTACTTG
>PKXI01000116.1 GCA_003133425.1 Acidobacteriaceae bacterium | reverse complement strand
CGCTGAAGCGCGGGGCTAACAAACTCTGCGCCTCTGGCGCGGCTGCCTGGACATTACTTATGCAGTGCTCAATAAAACCCGCGTTCATTTTGACGGATAGATGTACGGGCTGAAGCCCGTGCCCTTCAGCTAAAGCCCGTATCCTTCAGCAAAAGTCGATACATTTCGACAAAAGACCGTGCCCGGGACCGGGATCGCAGGTAGCTAAAACTCTCTGCCTGACGGCCTGACAGAAGCGGCCCCCGAACCGGAGGGGCCGCTTTTTTGCGGGTGTTGCGATCCCTTTCCCGGGTTGCGAGGCTCCTTTATGCGCTGCGGGGACATCTGATGCTCAGTGGCAGGGAAACAACGACAATAAGCCTTGCACTTTGTGGTTGCCGTGAGCGATTCTTTTTCGAAGAGACCGCAACTAAACCGCAGGAATGTTGTTTGAGAGTACAGAAGCCGGTTGGGAAGAGAAACCCAAAGACCGGCAAGTGCTGAAAACGGAGGTCTCCTCCGGTTCCCAGGTCCGAAACAAGGTGGACGGGCAGCACAAGGAGGATGTCATGCGGAGTTACCGCTTAGTTCTGTTAGCAATGCTTTTTGCTCTGCCGTTTACGGTTATCGCGAAGGCGCAGGTGGATGTTGGCGTTGGCGTTGGCCCCGCGGTAGTTGCCGGGCCCGATGACTACGGCTATGCATACGGTCCTCCTGTATGTAATTGGGGCTATTACTCTTACGCCCCATATGGTTGCGCCCCCTACGGCTATTACGGACCGCAGTGGTTCTACGGCGGCGTCTTTATTGGCGCGGGACCGTGGTACGGCTGGGGCCGCGGCGGATACGGATACGGTCACGGCGGGTACGGATACGGCCACGGTGGATACGCCTACGGCGGACGTGGCGGTTACGGCGGCGGTGGCTATGCGGGCCGTGCACCTTATGGCGGCGGACGTGTAGGCGGCGCCTATGGCGGTGCGGCACGCAGCTTTAATGGCGGTGGCGCTCGTGCCTACGGTGGCGGCGCTCGTGCCTACGGTGGCGGCGGATACAGCGGCGGCGGGGCTCGCGGTTCCAGTGGCGGCGGCCATGTCGGCGGCGGATACAGCGGCGGCGGTGGTGGCGGTCACATGGGTGGCGGCGGCGGCCATGGCGGCGGCGGCGGACACCGGTAAATCAGTTGGATTGTGAAGAAAGGCCCGTCTGCTTCGGCAGGCGGGCCTTTTTNNCCCGGGACGTAACTCGCGGCGGCGAGTCAGGGTGCTCGAGGCTCAAGGCTTCAGGTGAGGATCCCGTGTCTCATCCGCCGCGGCGGACGAGACATGGGGCTCCCGAATCCCTTAACGCTCTTGCGCGGCGCGCACCGCGGCCAGTTCGGCAAGGCGGTCGGCGATGCGCTCGGCGGCGGCGGGATGGGCCTGGGTTCGTGCCGCGGCTGACATGGCCGCGAGACGGACCTTGTCCGTGAGCAGGCCAGTGAGCGTGGCCAGCAGCCTACCGGGCTCGTCGAGTTCCTTTTCCTGCAACATGACCGCGGCACCGACCGCGACCATGGCTTCGGCGTTGCTGCGCTGGTGGTGGTCGGCGGCGGCGGCAAAGGGCACCAGCAGGGCCGGCTTTCCGGCCGCGGCCAGTTCGGCCACGGTAGACGCACCACTGCGCGCCATGACCAGGTGCGCACCGGCAAAGCGCGCAGGCATGTCGTCGAAATAGGGGCATACCTGCCAGCGAGCCGGATCGGCGCCGCTGGCGGCATAGGCAGCTTGCGTGACCTCGAGATGGCGAGTGCCGCACTGATGGAGAACGGTGAGGCCCGGAACGGCATCGAGCAGCGCAGGCAGGATGGCGGGCAGATGGATATTGAAGATGCGCGCTCCCAGAGAACCGCCAAAGACGAGCAGGTGCGGCGCTTCGCCGGTGGGCGGTTCAATCGTGAAGAACATTGGACGCACGGGAATGCCCGTGACCTCGCTGTTGCTGAACCAGGCAGCGGCAGCAGGAAAGTTGACTGCGGCGGCCTGCACCTTTTTGCCTACCAGGCGGTTGGCGAGCCCCGGCATGGCGTTTGGTTCGAAGATCATGGTGGGGACTTTGAGCCATAGCGCCGCCGCCATGGCCGGACCCGAGGCGTAACCGCCTACGCCAAATACAACATCCGGCTTGAATTCTCGGATGAGCCGCTTGCACTCGGCAACACTGCCTGGAAGTTGCAGCATGGTGCGCAACCGGGTGGCCAGGGATACGTTTTTGAGCGGGCCCACGGCGATGAGGCGCAGGCGAAATCCGGCCTCAGGCACAAGGCGAAGTTCAAGGCCCCGGGCCGTGCCGACAAAGAGAACTTCGGCTTTATGCCGTTCAACCAGCTCGTGGGCTACCGCCAGGGCTGGAATGATGTGGCCGCCGGTACCGCCACCGGCAATGAGAATTCGCAGTTCCGACAAAACTGTTGCCTTTCCGATGAGAAATGCAGGGCATTCAAGTGGAACAACTCGGTACTGGATTCACTTCCATCCGCTAGTAACCAGCGTAGATTACCGTAGTCAAATTTGCCGGAGCGCGCTTGCTCGAGTTCCGCAATCTGAAGATTAAAAACGTACTAATTTTCCAGCGATTGCTTTGCTCAATCAACTTTTCTAGAAATGTTGAGCAGGACGCCGATGCTTGCCAGCGTACAGAAGAGCGAGGTCCCGCCGGAAGAGATCAAGGGCAGCGGAATGCCCTTGGTGGGGACCAGGGAGAGCACTACGCTGATGTTGAAAAAGGCCTGGAGCAGAATGCTGGTGGTGATGCCGAAGGCGACCAGACGTGCGAAGGGGTCCTGCGAGCGAAATGCGGTGCGCAAGCCGCGCCAGCCAAAGACGGCGAAGAGGATAACGACGCAAATGGCTCCGATGAAGCCCAACTCCTCGGCAATGTTGGCAAAAATGAAGTCGGTGGAAGCTTCGGGCAGGTAGAACAACTTTTGCATGCCCTCCATGTATCCGCGACCGGTGAGGCCGCCCGTGCCTACCGCGATAAGCGACTGGTTGATATGAAAGCCTGCGCCCATGGGGTCGGAATCGGGGTGGAGAAAAACGAGCATGCGCTGGCGGCGCCAGGCAACCATGAATAGCAGTGCAACCAGGCCGGGCAACGCCGCGAGAACCCCGGCGAAGAGGTATTTCCACTCCATGCCCGCCAGTATCAGCATCATGGCGGTGACGCCGGCCAGAACCAGGGCCGTGCCCAGATCAGGCTGCTTGACGATGAGGAGAATGAAAACCACGGGCATGACGGCGGCGCGCAGCAGCGTATGTTTCCAGTCGCGCATGTGATCGAGGCGGGAATGCAGGAACCAGGCCAGGAAAAGCACCAGAACCGCCTTGGCAATTTCGGAAGGCTGCAAGGTGAAGTGGCCGCCGAAACGGATCCAGCGATGGGTGTTGTGGGAACCGGGAACAAAGAACACCAGGACGAGCAGCAGCGTGGTGACGCAGAGGGCCGGGTAAATGAAGCGGGGTGAGTTGTAGACGCTGTAGTCGATGTGCATGAGGACCAGCATGGCGAGGACGCCGCCCAATGCCCAAAGGGCCTGCCTGCCGAGGTCAGTAAATTCGGAGTGATAGCGCGCCTCAGCCACGACGGCCGAGGCTGAAAACACCATTGCGAGCCCCACCACGACAAGCACCAGGGTGGTGAAGAACATCCATTTGTCTACGCCTACGCGGGCTGCCATGCTTTCCAACCCCGCTGTTCGCTTACGAGTTCCTTGAAGACGCGGCCACGATGCTCGTAGTTTTCGAACTGGTCGTAGCTGGAGCAGGCCGGCGCCAGCAGTATTACGTGACCAGGACGCGCGGCACTCACGGCGGCGCTCACTGCTTTCTCCAGCGTTTCGCAAGAGTGGAGGGAGACGACGCCGCGCAATTGCGACTCGATTTTGGCCGCTGCGGAGCCAATGGTGTATACCGCATTCACTCGCTCCCGCAACAGTGGGGTGAGGAGCGTGTAGTCCGAGCCTTTGTCTTTGCCGCCCAGGATGAGGTGAACACCGGAGGAGAAGGCGGCAATGGCCTTGGCGGTGGCGTCCACGTTGGTGGCTTTGGAGTCGTTGTAGAACTCGACGCCGTTGACCGTGGCGACGTACTCGAGCCGGTGCTCGACGGCCTGGAACTTTTCGATGGCGCGGCGAGTGATTTCCGCCGGTACGCCAGCCAGCCGGGCTGCAACGACCGCTGCCAGCACGTTCTCAACGTTGTGGACGCCTTTCAGCGGAATTCCTGCCAGGGGCATCACCGGCTCGACGGCGGCACTCTTTGCGCCGCGGTAGACCACGAATCCATTCTCAAGCCAGGCGCCCTGATCGACTGCATGTTCGACTGAAAACCAGTAGACTTTGGCGGAGGCGCGGCTGGCAGCGGCTGCGGTGGGCGCATTGTCGGCGTTCAGCACCAGGCAGTCGGTTTGGTCCTGTTTGGCAAAGATCCGCTCCTTGGCCCGCGTATAGTTCTCGAAGCTGCCGTGCCGGTCAAGATGGTCGGGGGTAATGTTCAGGATGACGGCAATGTTGGGGTGGAACTCGACGGTGCTCTCAAGCTGGAAGCTGGAGACCTCGATAACCGACCAAGTTTCGGGAGTGCTTTCATCAATGAGCCCGACCACAGGCACGCCGATGTTGCCGCACACGAGGGTGGGAACGCCGGATTCCTTGAGAATTTCGCCCAGCAGGGCGGTGGTGGTGGTTTTTCCGTTGGAGCCGGTAATGGCCACCGTCTTGCCCCGGAGAAAACGCGCGGCCAGTTCGAGCTCGCCGATGACCGGGAGGCCAAAGTTTTTCACCTGCACCAGTTCGGGTGTGTCCAGGGGAACGCCGGGGCTGACCACGATCAGATCCTGGCGCCGGAAGGTGAGCAGGCCGTGGCCGCCGGCCTCCACCATGATGCCTTCTTCGAGGAGCGCTGGGATATCCTTGGCCAGCGCCTCTGCACTGCGCACGTCCGAGACGGTGACATTTGCGCCCTTTCGGCGCAGAAACAGGGCCGCAGCCAGACCGGATTTCCCCAGCCCCACAACCAAAACCTTCTTGCCTTTAAGTTCCATCATATTGGGTCTATTCTACGGTTTCCGCGACTTCCTTTCGGTGATAAAAGGGAATGTCCCTTCGTAACTAGAAACTGAAAGCAGTCAGACGTGCCGACAACCCCGGCGCCCGCAACGGCCCGGAACAGCAACAAGTCAATCGCGTCCGCTGCGCAGTCCATTTCAACTCTTCTCCGGATTGCTCGGCCCATCTACCTGGCCGAGCGGACGGAACAGGCAATCGAATTCGACCGCCGATACATTGTCCGCGCCGTGATAATTTACCGGCTGAATTTGCGCGGGAACGAAGCCGGTCTCGGCCATGAATTTCAGCGCCTCATGGAACTGCCACTCTCCGTCATACACGTGAATAATGGGCAGTTCCATCAAAATGCCCATCATTCGCGGAATGGTCCGCTGCCCGCCCTCGATTACCTGTCTTTCGTAGCCCTGCGTGTCGATCTTAAGAAACATTCTCCCGGAGAGCCCCGCCGCAACCTGATCGAGGGTCTGAATGGGAATCTGCTCTGTGTGATCGACTACCATTCGGCTGTCGTGCAAGCCCGCGACACTGGTTATCCCCAGAATAGAACTGAAAACGGAAAGTTCGGATACATTCAGTGTGGCCGCGCCCGAAGCCGCGCCCAAGCCACAGTGGTGGACCTCCCAGTTGCCATCGGCTGCCGCCTTGATGGAAAGGGCCTGAAATGCGGATTCAATCGGTTCGAAGGAAACAATCTTGCCTCGGTACCCACCGGCTCGTAAAGATTCACCGAACTGGCCAACGTTTGCTCCCACATCGATCACCACGTCAATCTTGCGATCTTCGATGAAATCGATCAGATCCCGAACTCTCCGCCTCCCGAGATGGATGATCCCAAGACGCTTATATATGGCCCTTACGATGCGATTCACTTGGTCTTTATCCCTCTGCCTGTACTCCTGATTGTGCACCGCGCGGGGCTCCGCGTGGGCCTTGCCTAACGAAGTTTGAGCGTGGTGAGTGCAAACAATGCAAACACCAGGGCGCCAATCCAGAAGCGGACAATGATCTTGGATTCACTCCAGCCGATCTGCTCGAAGTGATGGTGAAGCGGCGCCATTTTGAAGATACGCTTTCCGTTGCGCAGTTTATAACTGCCCACCTGCAGCACCACCGAAAGCGCCTCGATAATGAATATGCCGCCGATGAACGGCAGAAGCAACTCCTGACGAATGATGATTGCGATTGTTCCGATGGCGCCGCCCAGGGCCAGCGAGCCTACGTCGCCCATGAAGATCTCGGCGGGGTGGGCGTTGTACCAGAGGAAACCGATGGAGGCTCCCACCATCGAACCGCAGAACACGGTGAGCTCCGCCACTTTGGGCATGTGTTGCAGTTCCAGGTAGTCGGCAAAAACCACGTTGCCGCTGACGTAGGTAAGCACGGTGAGCGCGCCGGCGGCGATGATTGTGGAGCCGATGGCCAGCCCGTCAAGGCCGTCGGTCAGATTAACTGCGTTGGAAGAACCGACCAGCACAAAGACGACGAAGGCTACGAAGGGCAGAAACGCCAGGAAGCCCAGATGCGGAATCGTAGTGGGCCAATGCCAGAGTAGATCGGGACGCCAGTTCTTGATGAATGGCACCGTCAATTGCGTTGAAAACAATCTGAACTGCGACACCACCGCCAGGGCAATGGCAACCATAGCCCCAGCGATCCCCTGCCATAAGAGCTTGGCTCGCGCCGTCAGCCCCAGGCTACGCCGCTTGATCACCTTGATGTAGTCGTCGGCAAAGCCGATGGCCCCGAAGGCCAGAGTTGCGAAGACCGCGATCCAGACCAGAGGATTTGCGGGATCGGACCAAAGCACGGTAGGCAGCAGAATGGCGATGCAGATGAGTACGCCGCCCATGGTTGGCGTGCCCGTCTTCTTCAGGTGCGACTGGGGCCCGTCTTCGCGAATGTACTGGCCGATCTGGAATTCACGCAGCTTTTGAATTACGTAAGGCCCGATGAACAGCGCGATCATGAGCGCCGTCAATGAGGCGAAGGCAGTGCGAAACGTAAGATAGCGGAAGATCCGGAAAGGGTGAAAGAACGGAAAAAGCTTTTCGTAGAGCAGCCAGTAAAGCAAAGGGCCTCCCGTGCCGGAATGAGGCGGGTTTCAGCTTGATTCTACAAGGACCGGGCCGGGTACCCTGTGGGTGCGGCCGTGGAAGCGGGCTCTGTCCTCATCTAACCTTTATCTATCTTTTCCCTCTTCGGGGGGTGCCCTGATTCCATCAATTCTTCGTCGCGGAATCCCGCACGACAACATCGCGGTTGTCTTTTTCTTCCGCCTGCCGGAGACGCGCGGACGGTCGCTGGAAGAGATCGAACGATCGTGGAAATGTTGACGGAGGCGGTAGACGAAAACGCCGGACGGAATGGATGCCGTCCGGCGTTTTTGATTTGGAGCGAAGCTTACCGGTTCTTTGCGACTTCTTCGACAGTGACGGGGTCGAGGAAGGGCATGGCGGCGCGGAGCTTTTTGCCGACGATCTCGATGGGGTGCTTGGCTTCAGCTTCGCGGAAGGCCATGAACTCCTTGCGGCCGGAGTTCTGGTCGGCGAGGAATCGCTTCGCAAAAGTGCCGTCCTGGATTTCGGTGAGGATCTGCTTCATGGCCTTCTTGCTCTCCGCGTTGATGACGCGCGGGCCGCTGACGTAGTCGCCCCACTCGGCAGTGTCGGAGATGGAGTAGCGCATGTAGGCCAAGCCGCCGCGATAGATGAGATCGACGATGAGCTTGAGCTCGTGCAGTACTTCAAAGTAGGCGCTCTCGGGCTGATAGCCGGCTTCGGTGAGGGTTTCGTAGCCCGCCTTGATGAGGGCGCTGACGCCGCCGCAAAGCACGGCCTGCTCGCCGAAGAGATCGGTCTCAGTCTCTTCCTTGAACGTGGTCTCGAGCACTCCGGCGCGGGTGCAGCCGATGCCCTTGAGGTAGCTGAGGCAGAGCGCGTGGGCGTTGCCGGTTGCGTCCTGATGAACGGCGATGAGGCCGGGGACGCCGCCACCTTCAGTGAAGACCTCGCGCACGCGATGGCCGGGAGCCTTGGGCGCGGCCATGCCTACATCGATGCCTGCTGCGGGAACGATGGTTTTGAAGTGAATGTTGAATCCGTGCGCGAACATGAGCAGCTTTCCTGCGCTCAGGTTCGGTCCAATCTCTTCCGCGTACAGTTTGGCAGCAGTCTGATCTGGAACCAGGACCATGACAACGTCGCCCCATTTTGTGGCCTCGGCGACGGTGACTACCTCAAGGCCGGCCTTCTGCGCCTTGGCGATGGACTTGGACGTGGCAGCCAAGCCAACTTTTACCTGGACTCCAGAATCCTTGAGGTTAAGAGCATGGGCATGCCCCTGGGAGCCGTAGCCGATGATGGCCACCTTTTTCGCCTGGATAAGGGAGAGGTCTGCGTCGTGATCGTAGTAAGTCGTAGCCATGATTTTCTCGGTTTTCCTTTTTTTGGTTGAGATTCAGTGGAGTGGGCTGAATTTTGGGGGCCCACAATCTTGATTCGCCTGATTTCCATTTGATCGAAAAGCAACCGCAGGTCCTTCGGCTTCGCTGCGCTCCGCTCAGGATGACAGCATTAAGGGAGCGCAGGAAAACAGCATGTTAAGTTACTCTGACTCGACCGCCGCTTTATCTTCCGCAACTTCATCAGCGTGTTCGGCTTCGAGGGCGTCCATGGCCCGGAGCACGCTGCTGGTATGCTGGCCGCGGCGCATGGTCATTTTGCCGCTGCGGCAGATTTCGAGAATGCGGCCTTCGTCTTCGCGCAGTACTTCAATGAGGCCTTCAATCTTGCTTTCAACGCCGGTCATCTCGATCATGAGCGACTCCGAAGTGAGGTCGACGATGCGGGCGCGAAAGACTTCGACCAGATCGAATATTCCCGAACGATTGCTGGGCGAGGCGGCCACCTTGATGAGCGCAAGTTCGCGTGTGACCGACGGCGCCTGGGCGATGTCGTCCACGTCGACAACATTTTCAAGTTTAAACAAGCTGGCGCGGATGCGATGGCCGGCTTCAGAAGAGGCTTCGCAGACCAGCGTGAGACGCGAGAGGCCTGCGCGCTCGCTGCGGCCAACGGTAAGCGAATTGATATTGATGTTGAGGCGGCGGAACAGCGATGCCACGCGCGTAAGCACGCCCGGCAAGTCTTCAACGTAAGCTACAAAAGTGTGCAACATAAAGGCCTTTCAAGGGATCAGGGGTCAGGGATCAGGGGTCAGTTCCGTTGAACTTTATCCTTGTCCTTGGTTCCCTCCAATATCCCGTCAATCATCATTGAGTAAGTGTTCATTGAATCTTCAGGCTCAGTGAGCAGCCTGTTCTTTCTGATCCCTGTTCCCTGTCCTTCTACAGGTCGTCAGGGGACTCGAGCAGCGGGTCCTTTTCCGGGCGGCGGATCATCTCGTGCAGTGCGCTGCCGGCGGGAATCATCGGGTAAACCGAATCTTCCTTTTCGACCATGAAGTTGAGCAGGAATGCGCCTTTGGCGTTGCGGGCTTCTTCAACGGCGGAGGCTACATCAGCGCGGGTGCGAACGGTGCGGCCGGCGATGCCGTGCGCGTCAGCCAGCTTAACGAAGTCAGGGCTGACCAGCGGCGTGGCTTCGTAGTTGCTCTCGTAGAAGAACTCCTGCCACTGGCGGACCATGCCNNGCGGTCATCTGGAAGCCGCCGTCGCCGGCGATGACCCAGACTTCAGCATCAGGGCAAGCGAACTTTGCGCCGATGGCCGCGGGCAATGCGAAGCCCATGGTGCCAAGGCCGCCGGAGGTGACGAGCGTGCGTGGATGCTCGTGGTGGAAGTACTGCGCCTCCCACATCTGATGCTGGCCTACATCGGTGGCCACAATAGCATTGCCGTTGGTGGCGCGCCACAGGTCGTGCATGACGTGGGCCGCGTAGAGGTGGCCAGAGTCGGGCAGATTCTTGATGTCGCGCACAGCAGCCGCACCTTTGCTGGAGTCGATGGCTTTGAGCCATGCGGAGCCGTCGCGGCCGGCGATGCGCGGCAGCAACTGATCCAGCACTTCGCGAAGATCGCCAACCAAGGCCACATCAACCTTGACGTTCTTGTTGATCTCGGCGGGGTCCACTTCGATGTGAATCTTTTTTGCCTTGAGGGCATAGGTTGCAATGGTTCCGGTGACGCGATCGTCGAAGCGCATGCCGCATGCGATGAGCAGATCAGCTTCCTGAATTGCGTGGTTGACCCAGGCCTCGCCGTGCATGCCCATCATGCCCATGTTGAGGGCGTGCGAAGCGGGAAAGGCGCCGAGGCCGAGCAGCGTAAGGGCCACGGGAATCTGCGCGCGCTCGGCAAGTGTGCGGATCTGTTCCATGGCGCCTGACTCCGAGACGCCATGACCGGCCAAGATGACGGGGCGCTTGGCGTTGCGGATCAGGTCTGCGGCCTGCGCGAGGCCCCCATCTTCGACACTGAGCATTGGGTGCGGCCGATAGGCTTTCGGCCTGGCGGCTTCAAAGTCGAAGATCGCCGTGCCCTGTTGTGCGTCCTTCGTAATGTCAACGAGCACCGGGCCGGGTCGGCCGGACTTTGCGATCTGGAAAGCCTGACGCAGCACCTTGGCAAGATCCTCAGCGCGGCTGACGAGAAAGTTGTGCTTGGTTACGGGCAGCGTGATGCCGGTGATGTCCACTTCCTGAAATGCGTCGGTGCCCAGCACTTTGCTGGAGACGTTGCCTGTGACGCAGACGATGGGAATTGAGTCGAGCATGGCAGTGGCAATGCCGGTGACGAGATTGGTTGCGCCGGGACCGCTGGTGGCGATGCACACGCCCACCTTGCCCGATGCGCGCGCGTAGCCGTCGGCCATGTGCGCGGCGCCTTGCTCGTGGCGGACGAGCACGTGGTGAATGGGAAACTTGCGCAGCGCGTCGTAAGCGGGCAGGATGGCGCCGCCGGGATAACCGAAGACATCGGTGACGCCCTCGCCCACCAACGTGGCCCACAGAATCTCAGCGCCGGTGAGGCGGGTAGGCGTGGTGAGGTGAGCGTTCGTTTCCGGTGCCTTTGCGTTCGCGTTTGGTTTAGTTCCCATAAAAAGCTCCTTATTGTGAATCCCAGCTTCGGTTCTTTTCAAATAGACAACGTCACAAATGAACTTCGGTTTGCGGCGATCCCGGGCCGCCTTTCCGGATCACGATTCGAGCGTTCCGGCTCAGTGGATAATCCTTCAGCACCTGTTCCATTGCGCGATAAAGTTGATCCGCGTCCGGGCCGTAGGTGAATATGGTGGTCTCAGTCGGGCCAATCTCATTTCCATCCAACTCTCCGGCGTTGCTACTTTCGATCGCTTCGATCAGCATGTCCTCAAGGGTTGAAAGATCGCATTCCTGGTACACCTGGTCAGGCAGATGAACTCCATCCAAATGAATAAGGACGCATTCATCGGAATTCGATGCTTCTTTCTTTTTCATGAACTTGTCGAAGAGACCCATTATCTTTCCTTTCTTACGTTGTTGCTCCCTCGGATGCGGAGCTGACGCGATCAACATATTTGCGGAAGACGCCTTTGGGCCAGCGCAGGGCCGGCGGTTTGAAACCTTTGAGCCGCGCCGCCATCTCTGCGTCGCTGATTTCTACATCAAGCTTGCGGTTGGGAATGTCGAAGGAAATGATGTCGCCCTCGCGGACGGCTGCAATGGGGCCGCCGACAAAGGCTTCGGGAGCCACGTGGCCGGCGGTGAAGCCGCGTGTTGCGCCACTGAATCGACCGTCGGTCAACAGAGCCACGGTAGGGCTGAGTTCGGGATTGCCGCTGACGGCGGCCGTAACCTGAAGCATTTCCCTCATGCCAGGTCCGCCCTTGGGGCCTTCATAGCGGATAACGAGCACATCGTTCGGCTTGATCTTGCCGGTCTGCACGGCTTCAAAGCATGCTTCTTCAGTGTCGAAGACGCGCGCCGGACCGCGATGCTCCATGCGATTGGCCGCGGCAATCTTCATCACGCAACCTTCGGGGGCGAGATTGCCTTTGAGAATCACCAGGCCACCGTTGGGCTTGATGGGCTTCTCGAAGGTATGGATGACGTCCTGCCCCGGAGTCTCCCTTGCAAGAGCGGCTTCTTCAGCCAGCGTCTTGCCGCTGATGGTGAGCGTTGAGCCGTCGGCGTGGCCGGCATCGATGAGGCGCTTGGCCAGGAGGCGCGAACCGCCTGCGGCCTGGTAGTCGGAGGCTACATACTTGCCTGCCGGCGTAAGCGAGCAGATGTACGGCGTGCGCTTGGAGATGATGTCGAAATCGTCAATCGAAAGCGGAATGCCCATCTCGCGAGCGATGGCCAGCAGATGGAGCACAGCATTGGTGGAACCGCCGCTGGCGGCTACGCTGGCGATGGTGTTCTCAATCGACTTGCGCGTGATGAGCTGCGAGGGACGGCGATTGGCGCGGACTGCATCCATGAGGATGCGGCCGGCTTCGCGCGTGGCGGTGTGCTTGTCTTTCGATGTGGCGGGAACGCCGGAGAGATAAATCGGTGAGATGCCAAGAATTTCGCCGCTCATAGCCATGGTGTTGGCGGTGAACTGGCCGCCGCACGCACCCGCGCCGGGACAGGCGTTGGCTTCGAGCGCTTCAAGTCCGGCGGCGTCGATTTTGCCGGCGGCGTAGGAGCCGATGCCCTCGAAAACATTCTGAATGGTGATGTCAATTATTTCGCCGTTGGGGCCATTCAATTTGCCGGGTGCGATGGATCCGCCGTAGAGCATCATGCCGGGAATGTCGAGCCGGCAGAGCGCCATGATGATGCCGGGCATGTTTTTGTCGCAGCCGCCGATGCCAACCAGGCCGTCGAAGAGATTGCCACGCGCGACGAGCTCGATGGAGTCGGCGATGACTTCGCGCGAAACCAGCGACGCCTTCATGCCCTGCGTGCCCATGGTGATGCCGTCGGAGATGGTGATGGTGTTGAACTCCATCGGCGTGCCGCCTGCCTCGCGAATGCCTTCTTTCAGGGCCTCGGCCACTTCGCGCAGATGCAAGTTGCAGGTGCCTATCTCGGTCCATGTATTGGCGATGCCGATAATCGGCTTGTGCAGATCGTCTTTTGCGAAGCCGGAGCCGCGCAGATAAGAGCGCGCGGCGGCGCGGCTGGGTCCCTCGGTCAACGGAATGCTTTGGCGCTTGCCTTGGATGGTCATTGGCTCTCTTCGTTCGCTAGCTGTCAGCCTTTAGCTATCAGCTTGTTTGTGCTGCGGTTGAACTACGAATCCTTGCTGAATTTGCTTTTGTGCTCTCCCGCCTTTGCCGCAAAAAACGCGCCAAGGATGGGGCACCCACATTTTTGGCTAGGCGGTCTTTGCCTTCAGCCAGCTTGCTTCGTTGTGCTTCTTTTCAAACGTGTCGAGCGCGGCTGCGTGACGCAGAGTAAGACCAATGTCGTCGAGTCCTTCGAGCAGGCAGAACTTGCGGAAGGGATCGACTTCAAAAGTTGCTCTGAAGCCGCGGCCGTCGGTTACGGTCTGTGCTTCGAGGGAAACTGTGAGTTGATAGTTGGGAATCGTCTTTGCGTTATTGAGCAGTTCGGCCACCTGCTCCTCGCTGAGACGGACGAGGACGATGCCGTTTTTGCCGGCGTTCGAAAAGAAGATGTCTGCGAATGTGGGTGCGATGACGGCGCGGAAGCCGTAATCGGAGAGTGCCCAGGCCGCATGTTCGCGGCTGGAGCCGCAGGCGAAGTTTTTTCCGGCGATGAGTATTTGAGATCCCTTGTACAGAGGATCGTTCAACTCGAAAGATGGGTCGGGATCGCCGGAGGCAGTGCGACGCCAGTCGAAGAATAGGAAATCGCCGTAGCCGGTGCGCTCGATGCGCTTGAGGAACTGCTTGGGGATGATCTGGTCTGTGTCGACGTTGGTGCGGTCGAGCGGCAAGGCTAGTGACGTTAGTGTGCGAAAGGGTTCCATTAGGCTTTTACCTCTTCCCGGGCTGAATCGTGGACGGGCCAGTTGCGAATGTCGACGAAGTGACCGGCGATGGCGGCTGCGGCGGCCATCTCCGGGGAGACCAGGTGGGTGCGTCCTCCGCGTCCCTGGCGGCCTTCGAAGTTGCGGTTGCTGGTGGAGGCACAGCGCTCGCCCGGCGAAAGAATGTCGGGATTCATGCCCAGGCACATGGAGCAGCCGGGCTCGCGCCAGTCGAAGCCGGCTTCCTTGAAGATGCGGTCGAGGCCTTCGGCTTCTGCCGCGGCCTTGACGGCCTGAGAGCCGGGGACGACCATGGCGCCGACGTGGCTGGAGACCTTGTATCCAGCGGCGATGCGGGCTGCAGCGCGCAGATCTTCAAGACGGCCATTGGTGCAGGAGCCGATGAACACGCGATCGATGGTGACCTCTTCAAGCGGCGTGCCGGCCTTGAGATCCATATATTCAAGAGCGCGCTCGAGGCCCTTGCGCTCCTGCTCGTTTGCAATCGCAGCGGGGTCGGGCACGGAGGAGGTGATGGGCGCGACCATGCCGGGGCTCGTGCCCCAGCTTACGTAAGGAACAAGCGTGGCGGCGTCGATGACCAGCTCGCGATCGAATTTGGCGCCGGGATCGCTGGGCAGCTTGCTCCACTCGGCGACCGCTGCCTTCCAGGCTTCTTCTTTTGGACTAAAGCGGCGGCCCTTTAAGTATGCAAAGGTCGTTTCGTCAGGAGCGATCATGCCTGCGCGCGCGCCGGCCTCGATGCTCATGTTGCAGATGGTCATGCGGCCTTCCATCGAGAGCGCGCGGATGGCGGAGCCGGCGTATTCAACAACACAGCCGGTAGCGCCGTCGGTCCCGATTTTGCCGATGATGGCGAGGATGATGTCCTTGGCGGTGACGCCGCGGGGCAATTCGCCTTCGACCGCAATGCGGAAGGTTTGGGGCTTGGATTGCGGCAGGGTCTGCGTCGCGAGGACGTGCTCGACTTCGCTGGTGCCGATGCCGAAGGCGAGTGCGCCGAATGCTCCGTGCGTGGAGGTGTGCGAGTCGCC
>PKXI01000412.1 GCA_003133425.1 Acidobacteriaceae bacterium | reverse complement strand
TTTCCCAAGGATGCGCCAGACGTGGCCCTGGCCAAGCTTTGGGACGCGATCTTCGAGACGACGCGCATCAATCGCGATGATCCCGTTGCCGCGTGGAAAGCGCACGATGCCGGCTTGCAAAAGCGCGCGGCGCGATTGAATGAAAAGCGCTATGCGGCGCTTCAATATCGTGGGCCCGGAACCGACTTTCGGCTGGGGCTGGCCGAAGACCATCTTTGGCTCGGGGGCGGGACGACGGCTGGAAACGGTCTCTACTGCATTCCCAATATGCCTACCGAAGAAGTGTTCACCACGCCGCATAAGGACCGCGCAGACGGCATAGTGACCGCTACCAAGCCGCTTTCGCATCAGGGGACGATGATTGAAGGCATCCAGGTGCGCTTTGAAAAGGGACGGATCGTTGAGGTACGCGCAAGCAGGGGCCAGGAAGTGCTGCAGAGACTTATCGACACCGATGATGGTGCTCGGCGTTTAGGCGAAGTGGCCCTCGTGCCCCATTCGTCGCCGATTGCAGCCAGCGGGATGCTGTTCCTGAATACGCTCTTTGATGAGAATGCTGCGTCGCATATTGCTCTAGGACAGGCTTACTCATCCTGTCTGCGCGATGGGGAGAAGCTGACTGCGGAGCAACTTGCAGCAAAGGGTGCGAACGACAGCCTGATACACGTGGACTGGATGATCGGCTCGGACAAGCTGGACATCGATGGCATTAATGCCGCGGATGTTGCGGAACCATTAATGCGACAGGGGGAATGGGTTTAAGCAGTCTGCATCGCGTCATTCTTGAAATTGAGCTAAGAAAGCCATGGTTCACCGAGTGGGCTATAGTTTTGAGCAAAATTAGCGGACCGGGTCGCTTATATGGTCACTCCGTTAACTCCAGGGCTGCGCTGCCGGAGAAGGCAGACGGTGCGCTTAATAAGTATTTCAAGGGAACCGATAACATGATAGACCCGCTAAACCTCGGATTCACACAGATGCGATTGGATAGCAAAGCAGAACCCGACAGACGAAGAGGCCGTAAGTGCGCCTGCGAATGGGTGTGGCGTTTTCACGGACTGCACCAGAGACAAGTCGAGAAACCGAGGAGAACAATATGAAAGCCCCAATGAAGATTGTGGTGCTGATTCTGCTGTCGTGGTCCAGTGCAGGTGGTTTGGCGGCCCAGCAGGATTACTTCAGCACTTGGCCCACCGGGAGTTCTCCGCAAGAAGTTGGCAAAAAGCTTGTAGAACATTTTGTGCCTGGTGGGCATCAGTACGGTCCGACCATTCACTATTCCGAGGCAGCTACGTGGTACGGGGCGCTGACTTTCGCTCAGTTGACCCATGACTACGCATTGCGCGTCGAGCTTATCAAAAAGTACGAACCGTTGATGCCCGGAGGCGCCGAGGCCGCGAAGATACCGGTTCGCCATCACGTGGACGACTCGATCTTCGGAATTATTGCCCTGGAGATTGGGATTGAGACGAAGGATCCGAAGTATCTGGCATATGGGAAGTCCTGGGCAGATCGGCAGTGGGAGAGCCCTCAGCCGGATGGACTCTCAGGAGAGACACGCTATTGGATTGACGATATGTATATGCTGACGATCCTTCAATTGGAGGCTTATCGGGCCACGGGAGACAAGAAGTATCTGGACCGCGATGCGCTCGAAATGACTTCATACCTTGATAAGCTGCAACAGCCGAATGGGCTTTTCTACCATGCTCCCGACGTGCCTTTCTTCTGGGGACGCGGGGATGGCTGGGTGGCAGCGGGCATGGCGGAGATACTGCGCGATCTGCCCGCAGACCATCCACAGCGTGCGCGGATTATGGAGGGCTACAAGACGATGATGGCCTCGTTGCTCAAATATCAGGGGAAGGACGGAATGTGGCGGGAACTGATCGATCACGAGGAAGCATGGCCTGAGAGTTCCAGCTCGGCAATGTTCACCTTTGCCATGATTACCGGCGTAAAGAACGGTTGGTTGGATGCGAGCACGTACGGACCTGCTGCACGCAAGGGGTGGATCGCGGTGGCCGGTTACATCGACCAGAACAGTAACCTGACCAGCGTATGCGAAGGCACAGGAAAGAAGAACGATCTGGAGTATTACTTGGAGCGCAAGCGGATAACAGGAGACTTCCACGGTCATGCTGCGGCACTTTGGGCGGCTTCCGCGCTGTTGCGGTAAAGAACTAAACGTCAAACTGAATACGCGCGAAGGGCCTAAGTAGATCGCGAAAGGTCACGACCTCAAATCCGTTGCCTGCTCAGAGCTAGATGTACTTGCCGAAGCCTTCGACCTGCTTGGCGCTATATTCCCGCCGTTGAACTGGCGAGGAGAGCACCGTAGAGGTGGACGTGGCGCCAAGAGCCGACAACTTGTCAATGAGGGCTTCCATATGGCGGATGGAGACGACATTGGCCTCGATCACAAAGGATTCATCGCCGGTGATGCGATGACATCGGCTGATCTCCGTCAGATCCTTGATTGCGGCTACCGTGCGCTTTACCTGCAAATCGCCGCCAGGGATAGTGAGGCGAACCAGAACGCGGATGGGGATGCCAAGTTTGGCAAGGTCGAGCGCGACATGGTAGCCGGTGATGACGCCCGCTTCTTCAAGGCGGTGGACTCGCTCGGCGATTGCAGGTGTCGAGAGGCCAATTTGCCTGCCGATCTCCGCAAAGGACTGGCGTGCATTGTGTTGCAGGGCTTCAAGAATCTTCCAGGAAACCTCGTCGAACTCGATTGGGTTGCGAACGGTCCGGTGCGCCATATGCCTCCAATCATTAGGCAATACATCCATTTAGCTTAACTCTGTTAAGCGTGAATAGCCCTTATTTCAATCAATTGCTATTTTCTGGTTTAGTGGGTGAGCCTATGCTAGGGCTTAGCCGGAGCGTGCGGGCCACGAGCCCATTGATGCGCTTTGTGGTCAAGAGGGTCGCTATGGACGAATTCCCCCGTTCAGCTTCCAGTCAGGCGGTGACTGGCGCCGCCGCGCCCTACCTCATTCATCAGAACTATGCGTCTTATTGCGAAGAGGAGCACAGCATTTGGGCCGAGCTGGTGAAGCGGGCATTTCCCGAACTGGAAAAGCACGCGGCGAGCGAATACCTCGATGGATTTTCGATTATCGGCTTGGAAAATGACCGGCTGCCCGATCTGGCGGCGATCAGTGCGCGCCTACAACCGCGCACCGGCTGGAACGCCACGCCGGTAAGTGGCTTTCTGCCTGCACCTGCGTTCTTTGAGATGCTGGCTGCGCGCCGTTTTCCAACCACCACCTGGCTGCGCAGCCGGGAATCACTGGAATACACGCCCGAGCCGGACATCTTTCACGATGTGTTCGGCCATGTACCCATGCACGCGCACCCGGTGTTTGCTGATTTTCTCGCGCACTATGGGCGCGTCTGTGCTTCCATTGAGGACGCCGGAGTGCTGGAGAAGTTGGGCCGCCTCTTCTGGTACACAGTGGAGTTCGGAGTGATCCGCCAGCGGGAAGGGATCAAGGTGTACGGCAGCGGGCTGATCAGTTCGTACGGCGAATGCCGGAACGTGATGGAAGGGCATTGCGCGATCCACGATTTTACGCTGGACGAGGTGGTGAGCACGCCAGTAAAAGTGAATCAACTGCACAAACTGCTATTTGCGGTGAGCAGTTTCGATCAGATCTACGAGGCCATGCACGAAGCGGAACGGCGCGCCGTTTACGGTCGCCTGTGAAATGATCTTTGCATAGGCGGGAGGAACTGAAGGTCGAAAACGGATTGCACTCGACGATGAATCCCACGTCCGCGCGGGCGCAGGCCAATCGCAAGGCGCTGATGGCGCTGATGGCGGCGTTGCGCGCCGAAGAGGATGCGATTCGTCAGGGAGGTGGCGCAAAAGCCGCTGAAGCACAACAGGCCAAAGGACGGTTGACCGCGAGAGAGCGGCTCAAAATCCTGCTGGATGAGGGAACGGAGTTTGTAGAACTGGGGCTGTGGGCAGCGCACGCAATGTACGCGGAGTATGGCGGCGCGCCGAGCGCGGGTGTGGTGACGGGACTAGGCAGGGTCAGTGGGCGGTTGTGCATGATTGTAGCCAACGACGCGACTGTGAAGGCCGGTGCCTTCTTTCCCATGACCGTCAAGAAGGTGTTGCGCGCGCAGACCATCGCGATGGAAAACCGAATCCCCACGCTCTACCTTGTGGATTCGTCCGGCGTGTTTCTACCCTTGCAGGAGGATGTGTTTCCGGATACTGACGATTTTGGGCGCATCTTCCGGAACAATGCAGTAATGAGTTCGCTGGGAATCCCGCAGATGACCGCAATCATGGGTATGTGCGTAGCGGGCGGGGCGTATTTGCCGGTGATGACGGATACGGTGCTGATGACCGAGGGATCGGGTTTGTTTCTGGCCGGACCGTCGCTGGTGCAGGCGGCGATCGGGCAGAAAACGGGACCGGAGGAACTGGGTGGTGCGGCAATGCACGCGGCGATCTCTGGGACGGTTGACTTCAAGGAGCCGAACGACCACATGTGCCTGGCACGGATGCGGTCGCTGGTGGCGAAGATGGGCGAACGCAAGGGAACGGGTCCGGAGGCTGAAGTTTTTCGCCGCCGGAAGTTTGATGCGAAGAAAGATGCGCCTAAGTTTGCCGCCGAGGATGTGTATGGATTACTAAATCCTGAGCCGGGCTCAAGCAACGTCTACGACATGCGTGAAGTGATTGCGCGCATTGTAGACCGCAGCGAATTTGACGAATACAAGGCTGAGTTTGGACGCACGCTGCTGTGTGGATATGCATGGATGGGCGGGCGGGCCGTGGGGATCGTGGCCAACCAGAAGATTAACCAGAACCAGACGGTGGCCATGGGGTCGTCTGCCGGGATGACGCAGATGGAAGTCGGCGGCGTAATCTACACCGAAAGCGCGCAGAAGGCGGCTCGCTTCATCATGGACTGCAATCAGAACCTGGTGCCGCTGGTGTTTCTGCACGATGTAAATGGATTCATGGTAGGCAAGGAGGCGGAGTGGTCGGGAATCATTCGCGCCGGTGCGAAGATGGTGTCGGCAGTGAGCACAAGTGTGGTGCCAAAGATTACGGTGATTGTGGGCGGAAGCTTTGGTGCCGGGCACTACGCGATGTGCGGCAAGGCCTACGATCCACGTTTCCTGTTTGCCTGGCCCACGGCGCGTTATGCGGTGATGAGTGGCGTGTCGGCGGCAACTACGCTGGCTGAGGTGCGAGCCCGGCAGATGGAGCGCGGCGGCAAGGTGTTAACAGAGGCGGAAAAGACCGCACTGTTCGAAGAGATTCGCGCCACCTATGATGCGCAGGCCGATCCGCGCTATGGCGCGGCGCGGCTTTGGATTGATGCGATTATTGATCCGGCGCGAACCCGAGAGGTCCTGATCGCGGCACTTGAGGCATGCGCTCTTAATCCTGATATTTCCCGGTTCAATCCCGGAGTCCTGCAAACCTGATGGTGTTTTACAGGCCGCCGCCGGCGTCGAGACGAAATCGGCGGGATCTTAAACGTGAAGCGACAGAACAGGGCACTCGAATTCCCCGCGAAGGAGCCTGAACATGCAAGTTGACGTGAATCCGGGCGATACTTTGTACCCGTTTGTTCTTACAGAGGAGCAGGAACACTTGCGCCGGGAGATACGGGAGTTTGCCGCGCAGGAGATAGTTCCATATATGGCGGCGTGGGATGAGGCGAGCGAATTCCCGCTGGCGGCTGTTAAGAAGCTTGGGGCGATGGGGCTGATGGGTGTGATCATCCCCCAGGAGTTTGGCGGCGCGGGGCTGGGATATGTGGACTACGTGCTGGCAATCGAGGAACTTTCGGCCGTGGACGGGTCGGTGGGACTGACGATGGCGGCGCACAATTCGTTGGGGACAAATCATATCTTCCTGGCCGGCAACGAGGCCCAGAAGAGGAAGTATGTTTCGCGGCTGGCGACCGGAGAGTGGCTGGCGGCGTGGGCGCTCACTGAACCCGGATCCGGGTCGGATGCGAGCAGCGCACGCACCACCGCGATGAAGAAAGGCGACCGCTACGTGCTCAACGGCAACAAGACGTTTATCACTAATGGACGCTATGCCGATGTTGTAGTGGTGATTGCTATAACCGACAGGAGCAAGGAGACGCACGGCCTCTCTGCATTTGTCATCGAAAAGGGAACGAAGGGCTTCAAGGCGGGCAAGAAGGAGAACAAACTGGGCTTGCGGGCCAGTGATACGAGCGAACTAATCTTTGAGGACTGCGAAATACCGGCGGAGAACCTGCTGGGAGCCGAAGGCGAGGGATTCATCGATGCGATGCGGGTGCTGGATGGCGGCAGAATCTCGATTGCGGCGTTGTCGTTGGGGATTGCGCGCGGGGCGCTGGATGCGGCTTTGAAGTATGTGAAGGAGAGGCGGCAATTCGGAAAAGCGATTGCCGAGTTCCAGGGCATTCAGTGGAAGCTGGCGGACATGGCTACGGAACTGGATGCGGCAAGGCTGCTGACGCAGCGGGCCGCGGTGCTGAAGGATGCGGGCCGCAAAGTGACGAGGGAGTCGTCGATGGCCAAGCTCTTCGCGAGCGAAGTAGCCGTGCATATCTGCAACGAGGCGGTTCAATTGCTTGGCGGCTACGGGTTTATCAAGGATTACCCGGTGGAGAAGTTCTACCGCGACGTGAAGCTGTGCACTATTGGTGAGGGCACTAGTGAAATTCAGCGCATGGTCATCGCCAGGGAGATCCTCAAGGTATCCCCTTCGCGTGGGTAGCGCAAGTCGTATTCACCTTAATTGATGGATGAGAGATGAATGGGCGATGTAGTCAAGATCGTTGAGTGTCCCCGCGATGCCTGGCAGGGGCTGCCGGTGCAGATTGCGCCGGAGACAAAGGCTGACTATCTCCGGAAACTAATTGAAGCAGGATTTACGCATATCGATGCGGTGAGCTTTGTTTCGCCCCTGGCAGTGCCACAGATGGCGGACTCGGAACAGGTACTCGAGTTCCTCGGGCCGCAGAAAAACGTGGAGATCATCGGGATTGTCGTGAATGAGAAGGGCGCGGAAAGGGCCATCCGTACGGGCGCGGTACAAACGCTGGGTTTTCCGTTTTCGGTTTCTCCCGGGTTTCTCCGGCGCAATCAACATCAGACACCTGAAGAATCACTTGTTGCGCTGCGGGCGATCATTGCGAGGGCTGGCAGTGCGGGGCTGGATGTGGCTGCGTACCTCTCGATGGCATTTGGAAATCCATACGGTGAGGGATGGAACGTTGACCTAGTGGCGGATGCGTGCGCCCGGTTGATCGAGGCTGGAGCACGGCAGATGTCGCTGGCGGACACTGTGGGGTTGGGTACGCCGGAACAAATCGCAGATACGGTAGCAGCGGTGATTGCGATGGATCGCGGAATCGAATTGGGGGTTCATTTGCATTCACGGCGGGACGAGGCGAGCGCTCGCGTTCGCGCGGCCTATGTGGCGGGTTGCAGGCGATTCGATGCGGCCATTAGTGGGTTGGGCGGATGTCCGTTTGCGCAGGATGCACTGGTGGGGAATTTGCCCACAGAAGGTTTGATAGCCGCATTGACGGAATGCGGTGCGAGGCTGCCGAAGCTGGGGCCACTGGATGAATTGATTCGTTCCAGCGCGGAGATCGCAACGAGCGCTGGGACTTCGCTGCACTAGGGGAAATCCGGGCCCGTGATCACAGGGTGGGAGGGAAGATTGAACTACAGCACGATTGAGATTGCGGAGAGCGCATCGGTACGGACGATAACGTTGCAACGCCCAGAGCGGCGCAATGCGATGACTCCCGAAATGCAGTTGGAGTTGATTGCAGCAATGATGGATGCTGCGGCAAGCGGTTGCCGGGTGCTCGTGCTCGCCGGTGCTGGCGAGGCGTTTTGCGCGGGCCTGGATTTGACGGGGCTGCAGGAAACGCAAGGCAAGAGCGCAGTTGATTACCGCGCGGATGCGGAGCGAATCGCTACACTTTTCCGCACGCTTTATGAACTGCCCATGCCAACCATTGCGGCTGTGCATGGAGCGGCAATCGGAGGCGGAGCGGGAATGGCTACGATCTGCGACTTTACGCTGGCGATACCGACGGCTAAATTTGGATTTACTGAAGTGCGGATCGGTTTTGTGCCCGCTGTGGTGTCGGCGTATCTAGAGTTGCAAATCGGCGACAAGCGCAGCCGGGATCTGCTTTTGACCGGACGTATCTTGGATGCTGCGGAGGCTTATCGGCTAGGTCTGGTGAATGAGATTGTGCCGCCAGAGCAACTCGCGGAACGAGTGCAGTCGCTGGCAGAAGTGTTGAAGGCGAACAGCCCGAAGTCTCTAAGCGGTACCAAGGGGTTGCTGGCGGCGCAGAATAAGGTCTGGCTCGATGCAACAATCGCTGAGGCGGTCGAACTCAGCGTGCAGGCTCGCGAGA
Organism: Acidobacteriaceae bacterium; assembly: GCA_003133425.1. Next base: position 12,403 of record PKXI01000412.1, on the reverse strand, counting down.
CGGAGGATTTTCACGAAGGGATTGCGGCGTTTCTGGAAAAGCGCAAGCCGGTCTGGACCAAATGATGGTTCATAAGTAAGCTGCATCGCGAAAGCGCAGTGATGCCTCAGTTCGCTCTTCCACCTGACGGCGCGTGACGTCCGCCGCCAATTCGACGACCTCCAAACCAGTGCCCGTTACATCGAGTACGCAGAGATCTGTGATCACGCGATGGACGACGGCGGTTCCTGTCAGAGGCAATGAGCAATTGCGCAGCACCTTGGGACTGCCGTCCGGGGCGCTGTGTTCCATCAGGACGACAATGCGCCGGACGCCGGAAACAATGTCCATGGCTCCGCCCATCCCTTTCACTCGCTTGCCGGGAATCATCCAATTAGCCAGATCACCGCGCTCTGAAACCTGCATTGCGCCTAGGATGGCCACGTCGATGTGTCCGCCGCGAATCATTGCGAAGGAATCCGCACTCGAGAAAATCGAAGCTCCTGGATTGAGCGTCACTGTCTCTTTCCCAGCGTTGATCAGGTCCGCGTCCACGTCCTCTTCCCGTGGGAATGGTCCCATCCCGAGAAGTCCGTTTTCCGACTGTAAGGTGACGTTGACTCCGTCAGGAATGTAGTTGGCGACCAGCGTTGGGATACCGATTCCGAGGTTGACGTAGAAGCCGTCCTTCAACTCTCGGGCGGCGCGGGCTGCCATTTCATTGCGTGTCCATGCCACTGGTCTATACCTTCCGGGTCGTCTTCTTCTCAATCCGTTTTTCAGGATTGGGATTGTGCACGAACCGATGAACAAAGATGCCGGGTGTGTGAACCTCGTCCGGATCGAGTTCCCCGGGCTCGACGATGATCTCTGCTTCGGCTACTGTGATTTTGCCGCATGCGGCCGCATTGGGATTGAAGTTGCGCGCAGTACGACGGTAGATGAGATTTCCATGGAGATCGGCTTTCCATGCCTTTACCAATGCCACGTCGGCCCGGATGCCGCGCTCCAGGATGTATGTCACACCATCAAACTCTTTGTGTTCCTTGCCCTCAGCAACCAAAGTGCCTACTCCGGTTCGCGTGTAGAAGCCGGGTATTCCTGCGCCTCCTGCTCTCATGCGTTCGGCCAGCGTACCTTGTGGACAGAATTCGACCTCGAGTTCTCCGCTGAGATACTGCCGTTCGAACTCGGCGTTTTCGCCAACGTAACTTGAGATCATTTTCCTGATCTGATGAGTTTCGAGGAGCAGTCCCAATCCCCATCCATCCACGCCGGCGTTATTGCTGGCTATAGTGAGGTTGCGGATGCCGGAGTCGCGCAGGGCACGAATCAGAGCCTCTGGAATGCCGCAAAGGCCGAAGCCTCCGATCGCTAGTAACATCCCGTCCCGCAGGATGCCGTCCAATGCAGCACGTGCGGTCGGATGCAGCTTATTCATCGAAGCGCTCACCTTGATCGTTCATTTGAGGCGCATGTTGCACGGAGGGCTACGCGGACATCACTTTACTGAATGCGATCTGGAATTTCTTCATTTCATCGGCGGTTCCGACTGTCACCCGAACATAGTTGGGCCAGACCGGCCAGACGCGCCCAACGTATACTTTCTCCTTGTGCATGGCGAGAACAGCATTGGAGCCCGGCCGCCCGGTATCGACCATGAAGCAGTTGGACACCGAAGGCACGAACTTGTAGTTATTCTTTTCAAGGAAGTTAAAGGTATCTTCGCGGACCTGGGCAATCAACTTGCGGCGCGTTGGGACCAAGTCCTTGGCTTGCAGGCTGGCAGAGGCCGCCACCATTCCCGTAATGGGCATCATGGTGGCGCCCCATCCGCCGAGCTTGTCAAGCAGTTCGGGACGCGCGATCGCAGCGCCTGCGCGCAATCCGGCCATGCCGTAGATTTTTGAGAATGTCCTCAGCAGAACAACATCCTTCCCTTGAGCTACAAGATCGGAGTTGAAGGGCGCTCCAGCAATGTGGGTGTAGGCTTCATCGATCATGACCACCGAGCCAGCTGGTTTGTTGGCCACGAGCCATTCGATTTCGGATTTTGGGGTAAGCGTTCCGGAGGGATTGTTGGGGTTGCAGATGTAAATGAGGCCGGCAGTTGCGCTGGCGGATGCCATCGCTTTCACGTCGTGAGCATAAGTGGGCGTGAGAGGGACTTTGACGACCGGTGTGCCGATGAAGTTAGCAGCGCGCTCACCTGCCTCATAGCCTGGATCGGCGATGACGAACGGGCGTGTTGGTGATGTAAATGCCAGAACCGCCTGATGCAATGCGGGACTGGATCCGACGAAGATGCGCACAGAGTCAGGACTTATATCCTCCTGCGCTGCCATTGCTGCCTGCAGTTTATCGGTTTCGCTGTAGAGGTACCGCCCGCCCTTGGCAACGATGTTGTGGACGGCCTCCATTGCCTCCGGACAAGGTCCTAGCGGATTCTCGTTGGCGTTGATCATGACGGCGTCTGAAGGCGCATCGGTAACCTTCGAGAGTTGTGCCAGGGCCGGCTCGTTGTAGAACGGCATGGAGGATGCTCCGATCACCATGGTCGCGAGTCGGAGGAAACCGCGGCGCGTGAAGCCACGGAGTAGAAGGTCGTTTTCCTGTTCTTTGTTCAGGATGCCTGCCATGCGTATCTCCTCTGCGAGGCAGCGGGCTTGCGAGGGGAATCTCCAACCGCACTTCGCGCGAATTATTCAGTTGATAAGCTGCGGGCTCGCGCCAGCGAGCCATCAAGGCTAATTAGAACTCTACCCGAATCCGGGAAAAAGATGGAAATTATGTTGAAATTGGGGAAACTGCGAAAGATCTTTCCAAGAGAGATCTTTGACGTACGAGTGCTACTCCGCGCTCCCAGTTTAACTGTGAAGTTTTCCAGTTATGATCAGATTTAGACGGAATATGCACACCGGAAGGGAGCAGGGAGCCGATGCGTCTCTTCGCAGTCCATGGGGATTGGCGAGGATGAGCTGCTGCGTTGCGTTGACCGCAAAGTCCTTCAGCGTGATTACGGGCCGCGAGCCGGTGACTTCGCTCAACGGGCTCTGGCGCTTCCATACGTGGGACGATCCTGCGTGGTCCGATCCGAGGTTCGATGACTCGCATTGGCCGCTGATACGGTCAGACGAGAGCTGGACGAAGCAGGGGTTTCCGGCATTTAACGGATATGCGTGGTATCGCTTCAAGGTGGAGGTTCCCGGCAACGGCTGGCCGGTCGATCTGCTGCTGACCAATATCTTCAGTGGCTATCAGGTCTATGCGGACGGTAAGCTGATCGGCAGTGCTGGCTCAGCCGTGGCCACTCGCGACCCGCTCTTTGCGGCGCCGGCGACGACGTTTCGACTCCCGGAGGGAGGCAAGGGCCCGCAGACGATCCAAATTGCCCTGCGAGTCTGGACCTACCAGCCCATCGCATTCTGGTTTGGGGCCGGTTCCTCAAACGGAAATAACAGCGAAGTGGGCGCCCCTGCGTTGCTTACGACCCGCGCGAGCATGCTCATGATCGAGCGGGCATACCATTTTGTCACTGAATTTGCATACGGTCTCTCCTCCGGGTTGATTGGACTCGCCATTCTGGCGTTGTTCCTATACCGCCGTTCGGAAAGGAATACCTAGGGTTCTCCATTTTGCCTCTGGGACAATGCGCGGCTGTAGCATTCCGTCTAGTGATGAACCTGGGTTTGCTGCCCTCCCCGCTTTGGCGCGTGCTGGGTTAGGTCTCCGAGGCCTGCTCCGTGGTTGCTGCTGTGGCGCTTTTTTCGGTTGTCCTGTATAGGCGCCAGTCGTTTCTGTGGTGGACAATCTGCTTCCTGATTCAGGCATGTTCGGAGTCGTGCCGAAATCGACCACCAGACAGGGTGCCCTTCCTCGCAACGACCTCTTCGCGGATTCTTGGCAATGCGGAGGTTCCCACGGATTCGTACCGATGAACGCCGATGTCGTCTCGATCTGTGCGCTCATCGATATCCCCGAGAGCGACCGTGCGCCGCAAGAGGCGGACGTGGCAAGATGCAGTTTCCTCTTCGTAAGGTTCCTCCCGGCGCGAAATCGCCTGACTCCACTTCTTCACCACGACAAAGCAGCATGGCACGTTCGATCATAGGCTCCAATTCGCGCACGTTCCCTGGCCACGAATAGTGGATACATCTGATGTATCGCGGTCGGGGAAAACCCTTTTACCTGCTTGCGATATCGTGTTCGATTGCGATCGAGAAAATGCAGTGCGAGTGGTGGAATGTCTTCACACCCTTCGTGTAGGGGCGGCAGATGAGTTTCAACCGTATCAATTCGGAAGAGCAGGTCTTCGCGAAGCCTGCCGTGCAATTACGTCGATGCGCAGCAGCCTCCGATGCGCTGTCCGTTTGGCTAAATCGCTGCCCCAATGAAGTACCATCGCTGCTTATCGAATCATGATTCAAAACGGCAGTTCCTCTCCGTCGTCGGAGAGTTAGGATAACTTGGACGAATCGCGTCTCTTATATCGATAACTTCTGTAAAAGAATATCGAAGCCGAAGCCAATTGAATTTGTCTGCACCCGGATCGCAAGCATCAGCAGTAATATCTCGCTTCATCTATTGCAGATCATTTTCACTGCTTTCAATAGAGACGAAGGTACCTACTCAAAGTACGGGTTGTACCTATCACCTGACCATCGACAGAAGACATCTGTACTTGAGTAATTACTTTCATTGTGCCAGTGACTGCATTGTTCTACGCTTCATGCTCAGTAGTGTCCCACCTAGCTGCAATATTTCCCGCAACAATGACGAGGTCTATTTTTTTATGACCCATCTGGAGAAGCGGCACACACGGCGTTATAAACTGGCCGACCCCGTGGACTATTGGTGGCTTGATCCAAGCGGATCAGTTCAGGCCAGTCACGGCATGACTCTGGATATCAGCAGTAGCGGTGTGATGGTAATCGCCAGGAAATGTCCGCCAAAGGGCGTGCGCATTCAAACGACGATTCACGTTGCTCGACACGACGGCAGCGACCGTCCGCTGGAATTGCATGGAGAGGGCATTGTGGTTCGTATCGAACCCGGCAAGGCAACTCAGCCGGGTCAACGATCAAGTGGTTTTGCGGCATTGGTGCATTTTTATTCCGAATTGTCGAATGGCTCAGACGATCCGGATCAGGAAATTTCTGAGCCTTAGAAACACCTTCACCACCGGTCGCGTTGATGAGAGCACCGGCTGTGCGCAATTGTTTTACCGTTCTCGAGGGAGTGACCTATGAATCGCGCAACGAGATTTGTGGCAAGTTTAGGTCTGCTTGTTTATGGCGTGTTTGCCTCTCAGGGGGTGAGCCAAGCTCCGGCATCGAACACGTGGACCGTAGCGGGTCATTTGACCCAAGCCCGCTCTGGCGCGGCCGCGGTTCTGCTCACCGACGGACGGGTTCTGATCACTGGCGGTACCGACAAGAGTGGAGTTCCCCAAGCGACGGCCGAAGTGTACGACCCCGTGACCGGGACCTTCACGGCCTCGACGGCGATGAATGTACCCAGGGCAAATCATGCTGCCATTGTTTTGAAAACTGGCGACGTTCTCGTAACGGGCGGTTTGACCACTGGCGGAGGCTACAGCGATTCGGCGGAAATTTACAGTGTCAGCAGTAAGCAATGGACGCTTCTGCCGTCGTCACTTGGTACTGGCCTTGCTTACCATGCCATGGCCCAGCTATCTGATGGCAATATCCTGATCGCCGGCGGCACGAGCACGTCCAAAGTAGTCGGCTCTCTCGTACTCTTCAATCTGACTGATCAGAATTTCATGCCCATTGGCATGCTGCAGACGCCGCGTACCAACGCCGTCGCAGCTGCTACGCCCGATGGCCGTGTTCTTATTGCGGGCGGCACCGACGTTAATGGCGCAGTGCTGGCCTCTACTGAAATGTTTGTATACAACAAGGACACGATGACCGGATCCATATCGTCCGGTCCAACCATGACGTTTCCCCGCGTGGGTGCCACAGCAACCAGCACATATGATGGTGTGGCCGTAATTGGCGGCAACAATGGACAAATAGATCTTGGAACTGCTGAGATCTTCAGCCAGTGGACCAACACATTCAAGACCGTGAGCGGCGGTACTCCGCGCAGTCACCACTTTGCAGCGCTGCTGCCGAAGAACGGCAGCGTTCTGGTCATGGGCGGCACGGGCGGAACAGCAGTAGACTTGCTGCAGCCATGGGCAAACAAAAAGGCTGGAGCCTTTGTTGCGGCCTCCGAATCGCTCATTAATCAGGATGGTGGCTTTGCTTCTCCGGCCAGTCTTGGTTCGCTGTTGGCTGCCGGCGGCAAGGAGGATTACGCCAGCGCTTCCGAACTGTATTGGTTCCCGACCATCTCTACCGACAAGCCTGACTACGCGCCTGGCAAACCGGTGCATATGACCGGCACCGGTTTTCAACCCTTCGAATCGGTCACTCTTCATATCCACGAGTGGGTAAAGCAGTCGACTGACGATGATCCGGATGTTACGGTTGCCGCCGATTCCTTTGGCAATTTTACTTATGACGGATATGCACCGGACACCAATGACCTGGGGGCAAGATACCATCTGACGGCCGTCGGCATGAGCTCCGGCTACCAGGCGCAGGTGATATTCACGGATAGCATTATCAATTTGAATTTCACAAACGCGCCTCTCGATCAGGCGACAAACGCCTGTGGCCAATTAACGATAAGCTCCAACGCACCCGATGGACAGGGCACGATCTACCTCACCGACAGTACAAGCACGGGCGCGTTCTACAACAACTCACTTTGCACTGGTACTGCCATCACTTCCATTGCAGGACAATCGACCGTCAGCGTTTACTACAAGAACACCGCGCCGAGCACCCCGACTCTCTACGCGTGTAGTGCGAGTGGAGGTGTGATTCTCTGCTTCCTCGAGGGCGCGGCCCTTGCGCAGCAAAATGAAAGCATCTACGGACCGCCAACGCAAATTGTGTTCACGACCCAACCAGGCGGAGGCACCCCAGGCGCGGTGTGGGCGGTCCAGCCGGTTGTGGCGGTTCAGGATGCGAACTATAACACGGTGTCAGCCAATTCTGACCCGATCACCCTGACGCTCTCAACCAATCCAGGCGGCACGCTGAGCTGCGCGTCGAATCCTCAGAATGCATCCTCCGGCACAGCCGCTTTCTCGAACTGCTTGGTCAGCGTCGCCTCCAGCTCAAGTTCATGCTACAGGCTGACGGCGAAGGATACGACTCTTAATTTCAGCGTCGTAAGCAATTGCTTCTACATCGAGAATGCGGCGAACGCGGGCAACTCGACAGTGAGTGCAACCCCGAACCCGGCTGTGGACAACGGCAATACGCCTGGCCAGAACCCTCCGGGCGGCTCGACGATCACGGTGACGCTGAAGGATTCGGGCGGAGCCCTGTTGGGCAACAAGGCGGTAACGCTCACAGCGGGCAGCGGCAATTCGAACATCAACACGGTCAGCGGAACCACGAATTCGAACGGCGTGGCCACCTTTACGGTGTCCGACAATAATCCCGAGGTCGTAACCTATACGGCTCTCGACGTTACCGACAATATTCAGATCACGCAGAAAGCCACAGTGACCTTCGCGGCAGGCCCGGTCAGCGCCAGTACCTCGACGGTGAGAGCCAATCCGACCACAGTCCAGGCGGACGGCGTGGCGACTTCGACCATTACGGTCACACTGCAGGATTCGAGCGGCGACGCGGCAGCCGGCTACACGGTAACGTTGGGAGCAGGCAGCGGCAGTTCGGTCATCACACCGGTCAGCGGAACCACGAATGCGAGCGGCGTAATCACCTTTACGGTGAAGGACGCTCACGTGGAGAGCGTGATTTACACAGCATCCTACTCGAGCACGAACGACTCTGGAACACTCTCCACTCATACCGTCACGGTGAACTTCGTGGCCGTCCCGACCACGCTGAACCTTACCCTCAATCCGAATTCCATTACGTTCGGGACTCCCACTGTCGCCCTCTCTGCCGGGCTGAGCGTGACTTCGGGCGGAGCGCCGGTTGGCACAGTGGCAGTCTCGTTCTACCGCGGAGCAGTTGGATCCAACACCTGCAACACCAGTTCTACCCCGTTGGGAACCGTGGCGACAGACGGGTCCGGCACCGCTCCGCTTAGCTACCCTACAGCGGCACTCCCGGTGGGCGTTTATCGTATCTGTGCCTTTTCGGCTGCAGCGACGGTTAACAACATATCTTATGCCGCCGCCTCAAGCAGCTCTCAAACTCTGACCGTCGGACAGGCCTCGAACTTTGTCTGGACCACGACGCCTCCGGCTTCGGCGGTTTACAACACCACATTCCCCACTGCTGCGAGCTCTCCTTCTGGAACCGGCCATTCACCCTGCACGCCGATCGCGTACGGCGTCTCGGGCGGTGCGTGCTCTATTAATGGTTCGCATGTGGTTACGATGACGAGCGGTGGCGGCTTGCCGCCAGGCTCTTTAACCTGCACAGTAACGGCCAACCTTCCGGCTTGCCAAAGCGGTGGCACTACCTACGGCCCCGCCACGCTTACCGCGGTAGTCACTCCCGTGCTCGCCACACAGACAACACTGGTTATCAACAATGCCTCCGTTCCAACAAATGCGGGTGACGGCGCGACATTCACTCCAACCACATCCGGTGGCAGCGGAACCGGCGCGGTGACTATTTCCACTTCCACGCCTACTGTTTGTTCGGTTTCAGGCAACACGGTGACAATGACCGCCACCGGAGGTGGACAAACCTGCACGATCACGGCGACCAAGGCCAGCGACGGGAACTACGCCAGTGCGACATCTGCTTCCAAGTCGACTGTTTCAAATGGATCCGCGGTCGTACAAATCACCAACACGGCGCAGACCTACACAGGATCGCCATTGCCTGTGACGGTAACAACGATACCAGCGGGCCTGAGCTATTCCGTGGTGTACTCCGGCGGCACCTGCGGCAGCGTCACGGACCCGAACTGCCCGACGTTGGGGCCGACCCTCGTGGGCACTTACTCGGTGACGGCCCAGATCACGACTTCAGGCGTCACTGGTTCCAGTACCACGAATGAGATCGTCAGCCAGTTAAGTCCTGGGCTCGTACTGGCACTGCAAACCGGCACCACGAATCCCTCTCCGTACGGGAAGATGGCCTATTTCACTCTCACTGTGAGTACTTCACCGTGCCCCACGGGGACTGTGCAGCTCACTGTGGATACCACCAACGTGGGAACCACTCAGGCTATTGGATGTTCAATTCCGTTGGTGTTCTCCACGGCGACGATCGAGCCGGGTACGCACAACGTTGTTGTGCAATACGGTGGCGACTCCAACCACGCTCCAAGCCAATCCAACACGCTGGTATTCACGGTGTCGGCCAACACCACGTCGGTGACACTCACATCAACCACGACACCTGTATTCGTGGGCCAGTCGATAACCTTCACGGCGACGGTAGGGCCCACGTCGCTGGATCCCAGCGCGAATGGTCCGCTGGGGCAGGTGCAGTTCTACGATGGCGCGACTCCGCTTGGCCCTGCTCAGGAACTGTCAAGCACGTCGCCGTACACAGCCAGCTACACGGCGACACTGGCTCAGGGATCGCACAGCATCACGGCGACCTATATTCCGGGCAGTGACGCTGAATTCGCCGGGAGCAGCTCGGCAATTGAAGTGGCGGTCGTGCAATATATCACGCCGGTGCTCGCCTGGCCGACTCCGGCAAACATCGTGTATGGGACGCCGCTGAGCGACGTACAGTTGAATGCCACAGCGACGGATCCGATCAACACAACTACGGTGGCGGGCGTCTTCACCTACACTCCGGCGGCGAACACGGTGCTCGCTGTGGGCACGACGACCCTGTCGGTGAGCTTCCAGGCGACGGACACGGCGACCTACGGGACGGTGCCTGTGACAATGACCGTTCCGATAACAATCACCGGGGCGACGCTGTTGGTGACGGCGGATAACCAGACCATGCCCTACGGCGGACCGATCCCGACCCTGACCTATACGATCACGGGATTTGTGGCCGGAGACGTGCCGTCGCAGGTGACCGGCGCGGCCTTGTGCTCGACGACGACCACCGTGACCAGCCCCGTTTCCGGCAGCCCCTATACGAATTCGATCACCTGCCAACAGGCGTCGCTGGCAGAGCCGAACTACACCTTTACTTTCGCGCCCGGCACGATGACGGTGACGACAGCAACGCCGACGGTGTCGCTCGGCTGCCAGGAGGTGACGTTTGACAACAATCCGCACGGCTGCCAGGGCGTGGCTATAGGTGCGGACGGATTGACGCCGGTGACAGGCAACTGGGTGTACAACCCCGTGAGCGAGACAAACCCGGGCAGCTACCCGGTGACAGGCACGTTCACCAGTAGCGATCCTAATTATGTAAGCACCCCCCTCACGGCGTCAGCGACGCTGGTTATCGATATTGCATCGTCTTCAGTGACGCTGACCTGCCCGCCTAGTGTTCCGTACAACGGCACGGCGCAGACACCGTGCTCGGCTACTGCGGTAGGCAGCGGCGGTCTGAGCCAGACCTTGACGGTTAACTACACCAACAACACCAACTTTGGTACGGCGACGGCCACTGCAAGCTTTGGGGGCGATACGGGTCACACGGCGAGCAGCAACACGGTGACTTTCGCCATCTCACCTGCGGCGGTAACGGTGCAGGGAGGCAGCTACACCGGTGTTTATGACGGAAATTCGCACCCGCCTTCGGCTTGCACGGTGACGGGCGCGGGCGGGTTCACGGGCGGCATTACCTGCACGAACAACCCACTTTCAGTGGGACCCGATGTCAGCTCGGGAGCAGTACTACCCGTACCGAGCGGCGGTTCATCGAACTTCACCATTACATCGGTCAATGGCCTCTACAGCATCACGCAGGCGGTTTCCACGGTGAACGTGACCTGCCCATCGAGTGTTGTCTATAACGGCTCGGCGCAGACACCGTGCACGGCCTCGGTGACGGGCGTGGGCGGCCTCAGCATAGATTTGACGGCCTCAATTACTTACGGAAGCAACTCCGGCGTGGGCACGGCGAGCGCCACTGCCAGCTTCGCAGGCGACACGGATCATGCGCCGGGCACCAAGACAGTGAACTTCGCGATCACCGCAGCTGGGGTAACGGTGACGGGAGGCAGCTTGACCGGTGTTTATACCGGGTTAGCGCAGCCGCTATCGGCCTGCACGGTGACGGGCTCGGGGGGGAACACTTACATAGGCGGCCTGTTCTGCACGAACAACCCGCTTACGGAGGGACCGGCTGTCGGCTCGGGACCGGTGCCAGTGTCCGCATTGAACATGTCTGGCGACACGTTAACGAACTTCGCAATTACCTATGTCGCTGGCAGCTGGAGTATCACGAAGGCAACGTCAACAGTGGCGGTGAGCTGCCCGCCGACTGTTGCCTATAATGGCGCGCCGCAAACGCCATGCACTGCCACGGTGACGGGTGCGAATCTGAACCAGGCGGTGACGCCTGTGACCTACACGAGCAATACCAACGTGGGCACGGTGACAGCCAGCGCCACTTTCGCGGGCGATTCGAATCATAATTCGGACATAGGCTCGGCGACTTTCAACATCATCCCCGCGGCGGTAACGGCGACAGCGGGCAGCGGCACCTGGGTCTATAACACGCTAACGGAAACGATTCCACCCTGCACGATAACGGGCGTGGCGTTCGCGACCGGCCTGACCTGCGCGAATATCCCGCCCTCCGTGGGGCCCAACGTCACATCGGGAACAGTGACCCCTAACGTGACAGGCGACACGGGGAACTTCACAATCACCCCGGTGACCGGGAACTATAGCATTACGCAGGCGCTGGCGACGCTGACACTAGGCAACCTGGCGCAGTTCTATACGGGCTCGCCGGTGGCGCCGGTGACGGTACAAACGTCGCCCTTGGGGCTGGCCGTAGTATCGGTGCTGTACGGCACCACTGCCAATCCGACGATTGCGACCAGCACGACGGTTCCGACAGCGGTAGGCAGTTACGCAGTGTCGGCCACCCTTACGAACCTAAACTACTTCGGATCGGCTTCGGGGACGCTGGTGATCTCGACGGCCAATCTGAATCTCACACTGGCTCTTCACTCCGGCACTGCGGAGCCGTCGCTGTATGGGCAGTCGGTGGAATTCGATCTCACTCTGACCGGCACACCTTGTCCCACGGGGACGGTGACATGGACTTTGGATGGATTGGCACAGACACCGGTGTCGCTGCCCGCTACGTGCTCAGGTCCAGTGACCTACGTGACGGATACGCTGCAGCCTGGCTCGCATACTCTCTCCGCGGCATATAGCGGTGATGGTAACTATGCTGCCGGCCCGTCCAACCAGGTGACACACGTAGTGGCGGTAGACACCACCACGGTGACTCTGGCCGTCTCTCCGACTACCGTCAAC
>PKXI01000199.1 GCA_003133425.1 Acidobacteriaceae bacterium | reverse complement strand
GTTGCATTTTAAACAGCTTCTATGGCTCCAGTCCTCAGACTTAGCTAGAGCAAAAGAAACCCGGAGAGCGAATCCCCAGCTTCTCCCCATTTGTCTCCGCTTCACACCACCCCCAAAATCCACCCCTCAACGGCAGCAACTTCTCGCTCCTCGGGTGTCAGCGGTGGATTGAAGTAGCTGCCCAGTGAACCATTGAGGTCAGCGCGTTGTAGCCACGCCGCCACAGCATAGGCCGCTTGCTCATCCCCGTCCCGGCCTTCTCTTTCGAATCGTCGCATCCATAGGGCCGGATAGACCTCCGCGACGACTGATTTTCCCTCAGGAACCTCCCACCATCGAACGGCCAGAAATGGATTTGCCGCTCGCACCAATTTCTCAAGTGAAGGAGCCACGGCAGACCGGCGTGCGTCGATTTGGCGACTGAGCCTTGAACGTTTGTCTGGCGTCAACTAATCTTTCCGGTCAATCCGCCTCCACTCCGATGAACCGGAATACGCTTGGTCTAATTGTCGTTGGATCGGGAATTTTGTTTGTCGGCGATCGGTGCATTACGCGCATCAGAACATGGTGATTCATCGCGATCTCAAGCCGGCTAATATTCTGGTTACACCGCAGGGCACGCCCAAGCTTCTTGATTTCGGCATTGCCAAGGTTCTCAGCCCCGTGACTCCGCACGCTGGCGTCGCTCTCACGCAGCCGGGCATGCTCAAGATGACTGTGCTCTACTCAAGCCCGGAGCAGATTCGCGGAGAGTCTGTCACCACTTCATCTGACGTCTACTCCCTCGGCGTCATTCTGTATGAATTGTTGACCGGCCATTCTCCCTATGACGATGCGGATCGTCCATTGCATCAGATAATGGCTGCGGTTTGTGACGAAGAGCCTGCAAAGCCCAGCTTCTGGGAGCCCAGGCTGAAAGGCGACCTGGATAATATCGTCTTGCGGGCGCTGCGCAAGCAGCCATTGGGCCGTTACGCTTCAGTCGATCAGTTCTCTGAAGATGTCTTGCGCTATCTGCAGTGCCGACCCGTCCAGGCGCACGGCGACGCTCCGCTCTATCATGCCGCCAAGTTTGTTCGGCGCAATCGGGCAGTCGTTGTGGTCGCGGGGCTTCTGTTGTGTTCCTTGATCGGTGGGTTGATTGAAGTCACCTTGGCAAGAGCCCGTGCCGACCGCCGCTTCAACGAGGTTCGTCAGCTCGCTCACTCAGTCCTGTTCGACTACGCGGATGCAATTGATCGCTTGCCGGGTTCCACGCCCGTCCGTGCTCGTCTCGTCAAGGATGCTCTGACTTATCTCGACAATCTTTCCAAAGAGGCCGATAACCCACAACTGCAGCGCGAGATCGTGGACGCCTATGTGCGAGTGAGCAACCTCCAGGGCAACGAATACCAGAACAACGTGGGGGATACAGCTGGCGCAATGGTGAGTGCACAAAAGGCCGCGGCAGCTGCGGAGAAACTGCTGCGAGATGATCGTTCGCCGGCCGCCTTGAGTTCCGCGGCTGACGCATTCAGGACATACGGCGATTTGCTCTACTCCAGTGGAGACCTGCTGGCCGTTGGCCGTGCGTACCAGCGAGCCATCAAACTTCGTCAGGAGATTGAGTCCAAAGCCCCGCAGAAATTGGACAATGTTCTTGACCTTTCCAATTGCCTGCGTCACATGGGAGACCTTGCTGGCGGCACGGGATTTCCAAGTCTCGGCAGCACTACGGAGGGCCTTGCTTATTACGAGCAGGCAAGAGACGAGGTTGCAAAGCTGGCGGCACAAAACCCGGGGAACATTGAAGTCACTAAAGAGAATTACAAAACCCTCATTTCGCTCGGCACAACCGAAATCGCTATGGGCCGGCTCGCCGACGCAGACATTACTTTCAGCAAGGCGATCAAGGAGATTGAGAACGTGCTTTCCGTGCAGCCAGGCGACGTCAACGGCAAGGTGGAGCTGGCAATTGCCGAGGCCCGCTTCGGACGCGTTCTGCTCGAGAGCGGAAAAGAATGGGAAGCGCTCGCGCATATTGAGAGGTCCGCAGAGCTGTTGCAAGCTTTGCGCGATGCCGATCCGGGCAACGCCATCTATCGCGAGCGGCAACTAGCAGTGGAAGTTCAATGGGCGGACGCTTTGCGTGCCGAGGGAAAGCCTGCGGCGGCACTTCCGCACTATCAGCGAGTCGTCGAATTGGCCCAATCTCTTAGCCACGATTCTCCAGCGAGCGTGCAATACCGTTCCGATTCCGGCAACAGCGAGCGCCAGCTTTCAGAGGGCCTGCTGGCCATCGGCGATTCATCAGAAGCGAAACATTATGCCGACCGCGCAAGGCAGATTCTTTGTAACAGCCAGGTGCCACCAACCGATTCCTACTCGCTCGCCAATTGCGGCAAGGCCCTGCTGGCTATTGGCAACGCTGATCTTGCCTTGCACAGTTTGGATTCCGCACTGGAAATATTCAAGCAAGCCGAGCAGATTGCAGCCGCCCGCTCACAAGCAGATCCACCCAATGCAGTCTTTCGTTCCGATTGGGCTCGTGCGCAAGCAGCTCTCGGCAGTGGGCTTGCCAGGAGCGCTGATCTACAGGGAGCGCGCAACATGTATGAGGGTGCTTTGAAGAGTTGGTCCATCCTGCGGCAAAATAATTCCATCACGGCGGAAGACGCCCATCGCGCCAACAATGCCACGCAGGCACTTGCATCCCTCCTTTCGCAGCGCTGATTCTGGACATTACAGACCGCGCAGTCCGCAATTGCTTCAAGCGGTCGAGGCACGGGTCCACCCACAAACCCTGAAAGGTCGAGACAAGTACCCAGCATAAGGATGTTCACGGAGATGTCGTGGCGCTTGAAGTATCGATCAAGCACCACCCATCCCAGGCAGACAGGTGTTCCGAAGGCGAGGCTCAAGGTGAAGAAACCAAAAGGTCCGCTAGGAACGACTGGATCCATCTTTGACCTCACCCGGCGAGAACGCCGCTATCCCTTTCCATGACCACGCGCGGTTGCGGAGTTACTCGTAGTAGGCGAGGAAGGATACATTTTGGCCCGCGCCACCCGGCGCCAAGCTGTGGGTGGGCGTTGCTTCCAGGTAAATCGTGGAGGGAGAAATCTTAGCGCCGATACAGCCCGACAACACGCTCGCGACGGCTGAAACAAGCAAGATGACGGCAAACAGCTTCGCCCGTGATTCCCCACCCGTGATTGGCCCGTTTTACACGTATTTTGGAGTATTTGGGCGGCCCTTGAAGTCCTGTAAGTAGTTGGAAACACTGCTTATTAACGCCCTGAAAAGGCCGGCGTCGGCGGTTCAATCCGGCCCCCTTCACCAATAACTATGATCAAGGCCAAACGTCCTCCCGGTTCTAACCGGATCGGAGCGTGTCAACGACTTTGAGACAGGTGGCGTGAGAGTTTAGTGTCGAACAGCTTGGCTCTCAAGCAAAAATGGTGGATCGGTCGGTGGAAGATGCCGCTCCGAGGAAAAGTCCAAAAGCGGGACTTTTCCACCTCGCTTGGAAATCCCGCAAGAGCGGCGGGATTCCCACTTCTTCCACCGCCCCGGCGGCGACGGGCAACTTTGAAAGAACGACAAGAACCATTGTGACCGGCGCTGCTGACTCACTTGATCCCTACGACGAGGCGAGTTCTTCTTTCGACGACGGTGGTGTTGGTGGGTTGATCCAGACCGCGGTGGGCTGGGGCGGATGCTTGGGTCGGGCGTGGGTGAAGCGTTCCGGGTTGCGGGCATAGGCCGCATCGAGCACCTGTTGCCGTTGCTCGATCACCATGCCAGCCATGCCGTAGTGCAGCATTTCCGGGGTCAGCAGGGCG
>PKXI01000079.1 GCA_003133425.1 Acidobacteriaceae bacterium | reverse complement strand
CCTAACGTTTATCGATACCAACGTCGGTCCATGAGCGTCTCGGTCGATTGTTTGCAGACCGGCGGCAAAGAATTGGCGGCGCAGCAGTCTTGAAAATGCTGCCGATATGGAATATTATTCATCTTGCCGGAAATAGAGTAGCGGGATGGTATCTCCCGCGATCATCCCTCAGATGATCTCTTCACAGCCACGGCGCAACCTGACCAACAGTCGGGAATGCGCATAACGTGGCTGTTTTCGCGTTCACGGTGCATCCCGACGAGAAGGATGTGCGCGTGGCCATCTCGAAACAGAATATTCACCTTAGCGCCCTGATCTGGACGAGCACTGGTCTTTTCCTCATTGAGGCAGGCGTAACGATTGCATCGCTCGCAAGCATCTGTGTAAACCGCGTTCTGAGATGTGCGCTGGACTTGGCGGTCTTTGCACGACGAGTGAAAAGCATCGGGCGTCGACCTGTCGCAACCATTACGTTTCTAGTGGTGATAGCTCGGCCAGGTTTGGCCAGAGCATCGGATACGACGAACACCTCGAATCAGGGTAAACCTGATGATCATGTGCCGTTCTTTCTCTTAATTGATAACCGGGCTAGCTTCGCTTATCAATCGACCGCAACACAACCAGGCGTCACCAGCAAAACGGCCAAACAGATTTTCGAGTTCTATCATTTCGATATCTGGCGCTACGGAACGAACCTTGTCATCGTCGATCTGCTGAAATCAGACCCCGCGGATCCGGCAGCGCCGTGCCTCTCGCCGAACGGTCCAACGACAGGCTGTGCTGGTGCCACCGAATTCTATTGCTTCTTCCGAAGCACTTTGGGATTCAACGAAATCCTTGGCACCAATGCATTCGCCAAGGGGCCATTGCACAACGTGTCTCTCGTAATCGGCGGCGATGTACAACGGGAAAACCGCTATTCGAGCGCGTACAAGCATGATGTTGTCACTGGATTGCAGCTCGCATTCGACTTGCCCTACAAAGGCTTCCTAAATGTCAGTCCTCTGTACTACAAGGAAGCAAATCACAGCGCTTACGCGCGATGCGATATCGGCGGCATTCCGGGTTTGACTTGTCTCGCTGATGGCGATATCGCGTACAGAGGCACCTGGGCAGTTGAGACTTCGTACTACATGGACCTCGATTTTCTGCCAGCGAAAATGCAATATTTTGGCGTTCGCGGCCGCGCCAATTTCTATGGTCCGAAAGGCGGAGAGAATTCACCTCTGCCTAGCACCCCGACAAAAACTGAGATCGATAGCGAGCCCATCCGTCTGATTTTCGATTCTGGTAAGGCGTTCTGGGGCTCGAAGCACACACATAGGCTCGATGTGTGGGTCGCGTATCGATATTGGGAAAACAAGTATGGCTTCGACCACAATGCCAGCCCGGTCTGCATGGGCCTGGGCGCGGGATCTTGCGTGGAGAAGTCGTTTTATCCAGGCATCACCGTTAAGTTCTAGATCGACCCAAGGACCATGAGCGAGGCCCTTCGATCGCTCCGGGCGCCTCCAGTGGTTTCAACCGCGTTTGTGCGGACCATGCACCTTCTAACCGTTACACCTCAGGTGAATCATGCTTAGCAACAATAAATGGCTCGTGTTGGTCGTCGTTTCGACCGCTCTCTTTCTCATCAGCATTGACATGACTGTGCTGTATACCGCTTTGCCGCGGCTGACCCACGATCTTGCCGCCGACAGCAGCCAAAAACTCTGGATCGTCGACGCATTTCCGCTTGTCATGGCGGGTCTGCTTCCAACCATGGGTATGCTTGGCGACCGGATTGGCCATCGCCGAGTCTTTCTTTGGGGTCTGATTGCTTTTGCCTCTGCTTCTCTGATCGCGGCTTATGCCCCTTCTGTGAACGTCCTGATCGCGGCACGGGCCTTTCTTGCTGTGGGCGCATCCATGATGATGCCAGCGACGCTTTCTCTTCTGCGGCTGACATTTACTACCGACAAAGAACGTGGCCAAGCGATCGGTATCTGGGCTGCTGTCTTTTCAGGTGGGGTTGCGATCGGCCCGTTGATCGGTGGAGCTTTACTCAGCCATTTCTGGTGGGGATCCGTCTTCCTGATCAACGTGCCAGTCGTTGTATTGGCACTTATCTTTACTCCATTCATAGTGCCAGCTGGAAAGGGGAACCCAGAGCGGCAGCTGGACCTCCTGAACTCACTACTCGCCATGGTCGCAATGGTTAGCCTGGTCTATGCGCTGATGGAGGTAGCAAGACCAGGAGCAGGACTGCTTGGGGCCACTTTCGCGGGTGTCATCGGCATGACGGCTATGGTCATTTTCGTGAGGCGGCAGAACCGTTCCCCAGGCCCGATGATTGACTTCTCGCTGTTTGTTAACGGACGCTTCACAGGCGGTGTACTTACCGCTATGGTCGCAACTGTGGCCGGTACTGGCGTACAACTTGTGCTCACGCAGCGGTTACAGCTTGTAATCGGGTATTCGCCGCTTCATGCGGCTCTCTTCATGCTGCCAATCTCGATCTCGGCCTTTGTAGCAGGTTCTCTCAATGGGTTCGTGCTCCACAAGGTGGGCATCGGTCGGACACTTTGGACAAGCCTCATCGTGGCTGCGACCGGCCTCATCGGCTACGCTGTCTTCCGTAACAGCAGCGCTGTCGAGCAAGTCGCAAGCTTCGTCGTCTTCGGATTCGGTGTAGGTGTAGGTTCAGCGATGGCCTCAACCGCCATCATGATCAACGCGCCAGAAGATAAGGCCGGCATGGCCGCCTCCATCGAAAGCGTCGCCTACGAACTCGGCGGTGTGCTTGGCGTCACCATCCTCGGTAGCATTCTGTCTTTCACTTATACGAAGGCTCTTGTACTGCCGCAGGGAATTCCCGCCCCAGCGCTCGCCAGGGACAGCCTTGATCAGGCACTGCTGCTCGCCGAACACTTGTCTGGTGACGCCACGGCGAAATTGATCACTCAGGCTAAAACGGCGTTCGACATCGCCTTCGTAACCGTCTTGGTCGCTTGCACCGCGATCATGCTGCTGATGGCCGCAGTGATCGCCAAGATTATCAGCCGGACGAAAACACCTGAGCCTTCCCGCATGCCCCACTCATAGATTTGCGAAGCGAGAAGGTTCGGCTTGCATTAGTTGGTTCGCTCCAAACGGAAAGCGGCGTTATGGATAATGCGGACCTCTCTGAATTCGGACTTGGTTCGGCACCGGAGGCGAAGTTAGACGTGCAGTTCTGAGGATCCAATACACTTGCTAACACAACAATACGAATCCGTCCGCATAAGTCCGCTGGTGTTCGCCGATCTGCCTAGACATGATCCTCGAATGACGCTAGCAGGCCGAAGCGCGTTTCCACGAATGCTCGCCCTCGAAGCGCAGTTTGGCGATCTCGTTTGATGCCACAATTCCTCCCTGACGCTAGGGCGTTTCCCAGGACCTATTCCGAGGTGGCTTCCGTGTCGCGGTCGAGGCAGGAGTGCAAAGGAGAGCCGCAACGACGCTTTTGCCATGGGTAGGTTAGTATGGAGAGCAACCCACGATGTCAGCTCCGGCCGAAGCCCGGTTCTTTTCGCGGCGATGGCTGGTCGCCATTGCCGTCATGTCCAGCGCGGTGATGGAGGTGCTGGACACCTCGGTGGTCAATGTCAGCCTGCCCCATATCGCAGGAAGTCTCTCCTCGACGGTCGACGAAGCCACCTGGGTCCTCACCTCCTACATCGTTGCCAATGCAATCATTCTGCCGATTACCGGCTGGCTATCGAACTATTTTGGACGCAAACGATTGTTGTTGACGGTCGTGACCGGGTTTACGCTGTCCAGCGTTCTCTGTGGCCTGGCGCCCAGCCTGCCCTTCCTGATTTTCTTCCGGGTGGTTCAAGGCATCACCGGCGGGGGATTACAGCCACTTTCTCAGTCCGTGATGCTGGAAGAATTTCCCGGACAGGAACGCGGCAAAGCGATGGCGTTTTGGAGCCTGGGCATTATCGCGGCCCCGGTGTTGGGGCCCACGTTGGGCGGCTGGATCACGGATAACTACTCGTGGCGCTGGGTCTTCTATATCAACCTGCCCATCGGAATCATTAGCCTGATCCTGATCTCTCTCTTTGTGTATGACCCTTCGTATATCAGGCGCGGAACCATGCGGTTCGATGCGTGGGGCATGGGAATGCTGGCAATCGGCATGGGCACCCTGCAAATCATGCTGGATAAAGGGCAGGAAGACGACTGGCTCAGCTCTCGCTTTATCAAAACGCTGGCCATCACCGCGGCCATCATGCTGACGGCATTCATATTTCGCGAATTGAAGACACCGCAGCCCCTCGTCAAGCTGTCGCTTTTCCGGCACCGATCCTTCGCGGTCGGTATCGTGATCACAACGGTGCTGGGGTTTGTGCTTTATGGCAGCCTCGTGTCTCTGCCCCTGTTCATGCAGGAGTTGCTTGGCTGGACTGCCGAAACTGCCGGCTTCTGGACGAGCCCGCGGGGGATTGCCACGGCAGTTTGCATGCCGGTAGTCGGCTACCTGCTGGGTAAGCGTTGGGACTACCGATGGATGGTGGTTCTCGGATGCCTCATAGGAAGCATGGCGTTCTTCGGCTATTCGAGAATGGACCTGAACTCCGGAACATGGGACATTTTGATCCATCAGATCAATCAGGGGATAGGTCAAACGTTTATATTTCTGCCATTGACCCTACTTATCATGGGCCCTATTCCGAAGGAAGATACACCCTACGCCACCAGCCTGTACAGCGTGATGCGCAATATTGGGTCCAGCATGGGAATATCCTTCGTGACCACCTTGCTGGCTCGCCGGTCGCAGTTCCATCAGGGCCGCCTTGCCGGCAACATTTCGCTCTCCAATCTGCAGTTGCTGCAGGCGCAGAACCAGACCGGGGCAATGTTCGCGCAGCACGGCTCCGACACGGTGACCTCCACGCACCAAGCTCTTGAATTCCTGTATGGCTCGTTACAACAGCAAGCCACATTGCTCAGCTACATCGACGTGTTTCGTGTGATGGCATGGCTATTCCTGCTGACCGCCCCTTTGGTGCTGCTCATGCGGAAGCCGAAGCGGGAACTCGATCCTCCAATGGCAGCACATTAGAACCAGCCGGCCCTTGCCTCGCTTTCACCCATTCAACGCACTTCGCCTCTGTTCGGTAACTCGATGTGCGATGAAGCGAATTGCCTCAAATCGGCTTCCAGTTCCGCCGTCATCTTTTCACATTGAGGAAACTCCCGCTGCCCTGGAATCGTCTAATCCTCCATGAGCACCATCACGCTTGAAGAGCACTTTGTTACCGAATCCTTCCTGCGAGCCACCCGAGCCAATGGCGAGAGAACTTCCCCGCAGCTTGCTGAACTACAATCCAAGCTTCTCGACCTCGGCGCTGGACGGATTGCCGACATGGACAAGTCAGGCATCGATCTCCAGGTACTCTCGCTCGCCGCGATGGGTTTCGATGCGCTCGATGCCGATACGGCCAGTTCGCTGGCCCGCGACATCAACGATGAACTCGCCGAGGCTGTGCGCTCCCATCCCGAACGTTTCGGCGGGTTTGCAACGCTTGCTCTGAAGGCTCCCGCCACGGCAGCGGCGGAGCTGGAGCGCTGTGTCACCCGCCTCGGCTTCCACGGCGCTCTCCTCGATGGCACCACCGATGGCCTTTTTCTTGACGATCCGCGCTTCCTCCCGGTCTTTGAGGCCGCCGCTCATCTTGGTGTTCCCATCTACCTCCACCCTGCGCCGCCGCCCCAGCCGGTCCGCGAGGCCTATTATTCCGGCCTTCCCGGTGAACTCGGCTTCCTTCTCTCCATCGCGGGCTGGGGCTGGCACGCTGAGACGGGCCTTCATAACCTCCGCCTCATCGTTTCTGGCCTCTTCGACCGCCTGCCTGCGTTGCAACTCATCATCGGCCATGTCGGAGAAGGTCTGCCCTATGCGCTCGCCCCTCCAGCGGCATCCTCTCTCACGCTGCGCCGCACCTTCGGCAGCCGGTCGCCGATTACTTCCAATCCAACATTCACTGCACCACCAGCGGCTACTTCACGCTACCGCCGTTGCGCTGCGCCCTTGAGGTGGTCGGCATTGATCGCCTTCTCTTCTCCGTCGATTACCCCTACAGCCCCAACACGCGCGGCCGGGGTTTTCTCGACAGTCTGGCGGAGATCCTCGGTGCAGATGACTTTGCAAAGCTCACTCACCGCAATGCCGAGCATCTGTTCGGTCTGCGCCCCGCCGTCTGATGGCTTGCTCACGATCCTATAATGAAGCAACGGTCTGACTATCATGCCAACAATGAAAGCGATTCAAATCAGTGCGCCAGGGGCCGATTTCGAACTGGTGGATCGGGAGATTCCCGAGCCGAACACCGGGGAACTGTTAATCAAGGTGCGGGCATGCGGTGTCTGTCACGGCGAAGCGATTCTTAAAGGCGGGCACTTTCCCGGCCTCACGTATCCAAGAATTCCCGGACACGAGGTTATCGGAACAATTAGTAAATGTGGTCCCGATGTAAGCGGCTGGCAGGTCGGGCAGAGAGTGGGCGTAGGCTGGCACGGCGGCCATTGTTTCCAGTGTCCCGCTTGCCGGCGCGGGGAGTTTTCAGCCTGTAATCGAAACCAGGTAACGGGCATTACTGTCGATGGCGGATACGCCGAGTATATGGTGGCTCGCAGCGAGGCTGTCGTGTCGATTCCCCAGGAGCTCGATGCTATCGAGGGCGCACCCCTGCTTTGCG
Source organism: Acidobacteriaceae bacterium (assembly GCA_003133425.1). The sequence goes on along the minus strand of PKXI01000079.1, from coordinate 4,317 downwards.
CCGGTCGCACCGTATTTGGCGCTCTCAAGTCGAGCGGCGCCCGCGGCGGCGATCTGGTTGCCATTCACGGCATCGGCGGATTGGGGCACCTGGCCATACAGTATTCCCGCAATCTCGGCTTCAAGACCATCGCCATATCGCGCGGCACTGATAAAAAGGAGCTATCGCTGAAGTTAGGCGCACACGCCTGCCTCGACACCAGCGCTGGCGGTGCGGCCGAGGAACTTCAAAAAATGGGTGGGGCGCGGGTAATCCTATGCACGGCTCCGAATAGCCGGGCCATTGCGGAACTCATCGACGGCCTGGGCAGGGATGGGAAGATCATTATTGTTTCGGCACCGCAGGACATGATGCAGTTTCATCCGGGACTCCTGTTGAAAGGCAACCGCTCGATCACCGGCTGGGTCAGCGGCAATATCGAAGAAGCCATCCATTTCAGCTTGCTATCGGGCGCCATGCCAATGGTCGAAACGTTTCCTCTCGAACAGGCAGCGATTGCCTTCGACAAAATGATGGCAGCCAAAGTGCGCTTCAGAGCGGTACTGAAGATCGGTTGAGGACATACTATGCAAGAACTTATGCAACTCATCGAAAACAGGCAGTCGGCAAGGGGGCTTTTCGACCCGGAGCGGGCGATTCCAGCCGAAGATATGAAGAAAATCCTGGAAGCGGCGCGGTGGACGCCCACGGCGCACAATATGCAGAATTTTGAGATCGTGGTTGTGGACGACAAACAACTCCTCGCTGCGATCAGTGAGATAAGAACTCCTCCCAATCTCACCTTCATCAGAGAGAATTATCAACAATTGTCTTTTACCGAAGACGAATTGTGCCGGAAGAAAACCGGGATCATGGGCACGATGTTCCCGAAGTCTTGGCAAACGCCCGATCCTGACCTGGAAGAGATCAAGAAGGAAGACAGGGCCGCGTATATGGCCAGGCAAATCGTATCGAGCTCGGCTGTTCTTTTCGTTTTCTACGATCCGAGCCGCCGGGCGCCGGCCTCGGAGGGCGATTTCCTGGGCATTGTCAGTCTCGGTTGCTTGATGGAAAACATGTGGTTGATGGCCAACTCGCTCGGGATCGGCGTCCATATCGTAAGCTCGTTGGCCGTAAGGAAAGTGGCGGCGGAGATTGCGAAGCTGCTCAATGTCCCGGATAAGTTTCGCCTGGCGTTCAGTATGCGATTGGGTTATCCCGTCACCCCTGTTCATTATTTGCGTGTGCGTCGCGACAGAGACGATTTTGTGCATCGCAATGGATTCAAGGAATAGAGTTTTAGATCGGCCTGTCGCTCGCCAGGATATCGATTGGCTGTTACCGGACTCACGCGCAGCGTTTGAACCGTTGAAGGGGTTCTGAGAAATCTACGCCTTCTGACGCTCCGTCATGTCACTACCAGCCCGCTTGATCTGTCGCGGCTTCTGCAGCCTCTCTGCCGCCAAGATCAGTCCGCCATCGCGTCGCCACCAACCTGCGGCCAGTCATCCCGTCAGAATCCGGCGAAACCAGCCAGAGCAACGGCGGAGCCATGACCTCGGGCATCAGTAGTTTCTGCCGTAGTGCTGGCGGAACTTCATCGGGGATCATACCCGTAAGGCTGGCACCTCCCGGTAACAAAGCATTGACGGTTACGCCCGTCCCCGCCAGGTCCTGCGCCCAGATGATCGTTTCCGATTCCAGCGCGGCCTTTGACGGCCCGTAGGGCGAGAATCCCACCCGCCGCATCGTCTCGTGATTCATCGAGATGTTGATGATCCGGCCCCATCCGCGGCTGATCATACCCGGCGTCATAGCCCGCGCCAGAAAGAATGGCCCATTCACATTCGTGTCGATGACCATCTGCCAGGTTTCCGGATCCGTTTCCCAGAAGCGAGTTGGCTCGACCATAAATCGCTCCGAAACGTAACGCATCCCCCGGCCAGCGTTGTTCACCAGGACATCCACCGGGCCAACCTGTTCCTGAACTTCCCTGACCAGCGCTGCGCAGTCGGATTCACGGCTGGCGTCGGAAATCACCGGATACACTTGTCCTCGCGGCGCCTCACGCGCAACGGCTTCAAGTTCAGCACGGTTGCGGGCGGCTGTGATCGCTACACGAAATCCTGCGCGGCTCAAGCCCAACGCCATGGCCCGGCCCAGTCCACGACCAGCACCGGTGACAAGGGCCACTTTGACATGGGTTGCCATGGCTATAGATTAATGGCACGCATGCCTTGCTCGTGGTATCGCGCTCCCACCGTCACGCCCAACGGGAAAGCCGCATTCAGCCGGCCAAGCTGTTCAGGCGTCAACGCAACCTTCAATACCCCGACGTTCTCTTCCAAATAGCGCGTTTGCTTGGTTCCCGGTATGGGGACAATATCTTCACCCTGGGCGAGCACCCAGGCCAAGGCGGCCTGCGCCTGCGTACAGCCGATCTCTGCCGCAAGTTGCTTTACTGTTTCAGCAAGATGCAGGTTGCGTTTGAAGTTTTCGCCCTCGAAGCGTGGGTGGTGACGCCGCCAGTCGTCCTCGGGGATATCTTCAGGTGTTTTGAAGCGCCCGGTCAAAAAGCCCCGGCCCAGCGGGCTGTAGGCAACAAAGCCGATGCCTAACTGACGGCAGGTTCCCAAAATCTCGCCCTCCGGATCCCGCGACCAGAGAGAATATTCCGTCTGGAGCGCGGTGATGGGATGGACGTTGGCGGCGCGGCGAATCGTTCCTGGCGCGGCTTCCGACATTCCCAGAAACCTCACCTTGCCCTGCCGAACCAGCTCGGCCATGGCGCCGACCGTATCTTCAATGGGCGTGTTGGGATCAACGCGGTGCTGATAGTAAAGGTCAATATGCGTCACTCCAAGGCGCTTGAGGCTGGCTTCACAGGCCCGCTTTACATATTCAGGCCGTCCGTTAACACCCAGAAATTCGCCGTTGGGCCCGCGGACGTTTCCGAATTTAGTGGCCAGAATTACCTCGTCGCGCCGGTCGCGAATGGCGCGCCCGACCAACTCCTCATTTTTCCCGACACCATACATGTCGGCGGTGTCCAGAAAATTGATGCCCAACGCGAGCGCACGATGGATGGTGGCGATGGACTCCCTCTCGTCCGCGCCGCCATAGAATTCCGACATGCCCATACAGCCCAGTCCCAGAGCCGAAACCTCTAGCCCTGATTTTCCCAATTTCCGCGTTTTCATCCTGAATCAAAACTCCTTCCACCTGTCTGCGGGCGTCGCGGCCAGCGCCAGTCGTGAACGCCCGCGTTCAGTTGCGCTTGAGAGTTGANNCCGTGGTGCGCTTCGTAAACTTCGCTCTCGTAATTTCCGCCCCACACAGCAAGGGCGCGATTGAGCTTCTCGATGGCTTCCTGCGGCATCGAGCGATCCTCGGTGCCGTGGCCGAAATAGAGATGTGCCTTGACGCGAGAAAGGAGCGTGTGCGGGCTGGTCGGTGCGTCGGTGTAAAGAGCGCCGCCGTGAAAGGAAGCAGCGGCGGCAATTTGGTTCGAGCGCGCGGCAGCGGCGCGCAATACCATTTGCCCGGAGAAACAGAAGCCGACGGCGCCAAAGCCCTTTCCGCTGACACTCGGCTGCTTTGCGAGAAAATCGACGTATGCGGAAAGATCGCGGTCCATCGCGTCGGGCGTTAACGGACCGCGAATTTCGTTCATGCGTTTCATGAAGTGCTCGTCGCCTAACTTGAAAGGGAAATTGAAGATGGGCGGTTTGCCATTGCGATAGAAGATGTTTGGGAGAAGCACTGCGTAGCCCTCGGCGGCGAGACGGCTGGCCATGCCCCGGCTTGCATCGCGAATACCGAAGATGTCCGTCAGGTAGAGGACGCCCGGCCAGCGGCCTTCTTTTTCCGGCTGAATCAGGAATCCGTCTGCAGCGCCGTCCGGAGTTCGAATCTCGATTGGTTTTTCGATCATGCCTGCTCCTCGATGAAGAGTGCGAAGACCGCACGCGGATTTTGCCCGGATGCGTTAACGATCCATACTTCGCTGCTGCGCTGCCGGCAGTGTAGGCAAGCGAATGAAACTTCGGCTTTGAACCAGTTATCCGGCACCGATTCGAATTTTACTCCTGACAGGTTGTTCGGAAGTTACCACTTGTGAACTAGCCAACACGCCTCCGGCGGATAGCCGTGTGTTGGTTCCGAAGGAGAGTCTTGGTAGCGCCTATTCACCCTACTGGGTGGCAGAATTGATTACAGCCAGAATCGTCCAGCCAATGAATACAGTAGAACAAGAATCTAAATAACGGCTATCTTTTCTGCTCGTTACAAGTTGTCCTCAGGATTACTCCTGGAATGTGTGCGTCCAGCGAAGGCTGG
>PKXI01000426.1 GCA_003133425.1 Acidobacteriaceae bacterium | reverse complement strand
GCCACCAGTGTCAATGTTGGGTTTACCTCTAATTGCAACACTGTAAAAGCCTTCAATTGACGACGTTCATCGGCTTCCCGGCAAGATAGGCGGCAACATTCGCGGCCGTTAGGCCCAACAGCCTCTGGCGCGATTCCTGTGCCGCCCAGGCCACGTGCGGCGTGATGATGCAGTTTTTCGCCTGCAGCAGAGATTGATCTTCGCTGGGCGGCTCTTGAGGCAAGACGTCCAGCCCTGCACCGCCGATTCGCGAATCGTTTAGGGCCTGAGCCAAATCCTCATCATTGACCAGACCACCCCTTGACGTATTCAGAAGGATGGCAGTGCTTTTCATCAGGCTAAGAGTACCGCGGTTGATCATCTTTGCAGTGTCGGCTGTGAGCGGACAGTGAAGTGAAACAACATCCGACGTTTTAAACAGCTGCTCCAATGAAACCCATCCATCGCCCCTGAGCGCCCAGTCATGAAACTGCAAATGCATGTCAAAGGCCTTCGCGATTTCGCCTACCTTCTGGCCGATCCTTCCGTATCCGACGATCCCAATGGTTTTGCCGGCAAGCTCGTTCAACGTCCATCGCCAATAACACCAATCCGTACTTCGCGACCATTCCCCGTTCCGAACTGTAGTGGCGTGATCCTGCACTCGATTCGTGACTTCCAGGAGAAGGGCAAAAGTGTGTTGTGCCACGGCGTTCGTGCCATAAGAAGGGACATTCGTCACTGTGATTCCCAGCTCGCGCGCGACACCGACATCGACGACATCAAAGCCAGTGGCAATGACACCCGCATACTTAAGTTGCGGTAGTGAACGTAGGATTTCGGCGTCAAGACAGACCTTATTTGTGATCAGCAGCTCAGCGCCGTCAGCATGCTCCTTTAATTCGTTTGGAGATGTTCTGGGATACAGAACAAGCTCCGCACCACATTCGCGCAATGGCGACCATGACAAATCCCCACTGGGATCGATCGTGTGCGCATCAAGATATACAAGTTTCATAATGTCCTCTCTTACTGACACACCTGCGGCGTCGTGTCGAAGCTGAAGATTTCTGTCCGTTTTTCGCGCACCAATAACCAAAAGCTCGCGGCGCCCAATAAGCATGCGCCACTGGCTGCGATAAAGGGAATAACAAAGGAACCCATATGCTGTACCAGCCAGCCGGTGCAAATTCCGCTTGCGATACCAACCACATTGCCAAAGCAGTTCTGCACTCCGGTCCAACGCCCCGCTGCCTGGCTTCCTGCAAGCGCTTGGGTAAGTGAGAATAGGTTGGAGGCATAGACTCCAAACCCAAAGCAACTCAAGTAGAGCCCGGCGAGCGACAGGGCAATTTGCGGGGATAAGACGATGGGCAGCAGCAATGCAGTGGTGACCAGCCCGACCGAAAGGAATGCCTTTCGGACGGTAATGGGGGCATGTCCACGCTTGATGAGGTAATCGGAGAGGGCGCCACTGCTAACGGAGGAAATTGCCATAAACAGGTACGGCAATGCACCGAAGGTTGCCAAAGAGGCCATAGAGAAGTGACGCTCTCGCACCAGATAAGATGGCAGCCAGGTCAGGAGGAAGTACCATGCATAATTTGCACCGCAGATTCCTCCCACCGTTCCCCAAACAGCCCTCCTCGACAGCAGCCGTTTCCAACTAACCACCTCATGGCTTGATTTCTCTTGCGAAACGCGAATGCGGGGCGCCAACAGGAGCCACGGAATCACCCAAAGTCCTCCTCCAATTCCACAGATGGCGAGCAGTCCTCGCCAACCGACGTGGGCGATCAGGAGGCCACCACCCATGGTCCCTGCAGCGGGCCCCAACCGTGCTCCCAGATCCACAAGGGAGTTCGCCAGGCCCCTTCGCTCCTCTCGAAAGGCGCTCGCGATGATGTGCGAAGTCATGGGGTATGCCAAAGATTCGCATACGCCCAAAACCAGGAGTCCGGATAGCAGACCTTGAAAGGACGAAGCAAAAGCCATGCAGAGTGTAGCTATGGACCAAAGGGTGAACGCCGCTGCATAGGCCGATCGGGCTTCCACACGATCTACCAACCAGCCTGATCCGATCTGGCACACGGAGTAAGTCCAGAAAAAGCTGGAGAGCAGCAAGCCCAGCGACCAAGTGGTGATGTGCAGTTCAGGAGCCCACACTGGCGCGGAGACCGAGAGACTTACGCGGTCGAAGAAGTTGATGCCCATGGCGAGCGTCAGCAGGAAAAGAAGCACGCGAGGATGGGTTATTGCACCGTCCATCCGCGCAGTTGCGTTCGGCTGATTCGCCAGCTTGGAGGCCATCAATCTCCTTCTATGCATCCGGACGCTCGAATTCCGTGAGCTTGGCGACTCGCCTCCGAAATTGCTCGTCGGTACTAAATTCGGCGGAAAGAAAAGCTCGGAGGCACTCTTCAGCGATACTGAGGCCGATGACCTGCGCGCCGATACATGCCACATTGACGTCATCGTGCTCAACACATTGATGAGCGGAATAGATGTCGTGGCATACAGAGGCGCGAATGCCTCGCTTCTTGTTGGCGGCGATGCAAGCCCCCACTCCCGTGCCACACACAAGAACTCCCCGTTGCACCTTCCCATCGAGCACTCTCTGGCATACCAACTGCGCAATATCCGGGAAGTCGACGGGGGCCGGATCGTACGATCCGCAATCCTCAACTTCGTGCCCTTCGTCCTTCAGGAATTGGATCACTGCGCCTTTCAGCGCATATCCGGCGTGGTCGCCACCTACTGCAATGGTCAGTCTCTTCATAAAATGACTCAACGTAAGGAATCGATATGGATACAGGGCGAGCCGCATCTCCTCTTCAATTCCGGCTTGACCTGCCATTCGCGGGTTGGTTCAACGAGTGCTCTGTGCGCACGATCAGAAGTGCTTCGGCATGGGGGCAGGTCCCTGGTAGACCAAGCTGAGTCCCCAATCCAATTCCGAGGGGAAATCGGGCAGTTGAATCTCCCCGATTTCGTTCGCCTTCAGAGCTCCGTCGCCCGCGTCGAACCAGGTTCCCTGACGCGGATCAAACCATTTCGCACGATACAGACTCATGACCCGCGCTCCTCGGATCAAACTGCGTGGACAATCTTTTTCAAAATACGCAAGGAAGATCTTCTTATCCTGCGTACGCGCGGGGTAGGCCCATCCTTCGTAGCCTTTCACGACATGAGTCTGGCTCGGCACCACGAATCCGGAATCGGGGACCAAATCCTGATAACGATGACCGACGGAGAATGCAAACGTTCGCAGATGCTGCATTTGAGAAGCTGAATTCCATTGGAATGCATCCCACATCTTGATGGGCGCTGTGGGTTCGATATCTGCTCCCCAGATGCCCTCTGCCCCGTAGACGTGACCGGCCAGTCCGCCTGAAAGGAAGTTGCCGTACATGGCTGATCTCACAAACTGGTCGTCTTGTGGAGTACCTCCCGGAGCACCGAACTTATATCCACCATTCAAACCGCGGGCGTCGACATAGCCCGAATAATAAGGCTCACCGTTCAGCGCGGGATGAGTATTCGGATCACGGAAGATCTCAGTCATGTACCAGTAGTACTCGTGCTCGCGCTTATTGCCCACCTGGTGCAGCGTGACCCACGAGTTGTCTCCCCAGTTAACCAGGGTTGACGGATTGGCGTTTGCAGAAAGGAGGTTCCCAAATGGCGGTGGCCCATACTTCGTCAGCACCAGGTCGATGGCGCGCAGAAAGTCGGGAACCGTAATGCTCTCTTGAATGATGTCAAGATGGATAGGGCTGAGCACCGTGTTGTTGGCCTGATAGCGCGCAAAGACGTACTGGATGAATCGCGCGTAGGATTCCGGCCACGAGTAGTATTTCTTCCAGAGTTCACTCGCATCGCGGCGCGATACCTCGATGAAAGGAACAAATCCGTGCGCATTTAGGTAATCGATCTTTCGATCGAGGAACTTGAAATACTCCGGGTTTACCCGATCTACATCCGGAAATACCTTCTCATAACCGGGCACCTTGCCGGGAAAGCTGAATGGACGGCCTCCTTCGTTATCCATGTTCTTTGCGCTGCCGGTGCCAAACTCAAGCCACGCCGAACGGACCGTCGTCTTCTCAGGGTCGTTCATGACGATGTGCCAGGGCAATCCATCGGTCTCCCAGTTGGGAAACGCGGCGATGATGTTGACCCAGTTGTAGCCCTGTGCCTTCCGATAACGAACGTAGTCCTTGAATCCTGCCGTTGGCCCGATAGGGCGCTCCTGATCGTCATCATTCCAGCGAAGGCGGTTGGTTCCGGCCGCATACCAAGTATCCCCGATGACGAAGAAGGGTTGACCATCCGGCGTTTGCAGCGCGTGGTGATTCGGAGTCGGCTGCAGAAATCCCCGGCGCAGAGGATTCTCTTCCTTTTCCTGTTCCGTCCACTCGTGAGCTTGGAACGAACCCGTCTTCCCTGCCAAGCCTGCATCGAACGGCTCGGAACCGCTTTTCCAATTCCAAGCTCCGGGAGTGGTGGCGAGGAGGCGGACACAGAACCTATTCTCCCCATTCCAGAATCCGTAAATCCGCTTGCTGAATCCTGGTCCTTCTAAATCGACCCAAACGGTTACGTCCGTATAAGGATTCGAGAAGGAATGCGCGGAGGTGAATTCCAGCTCCTGCTTTTCCCAGATGTGGGCCACGGAAGGACCCGAAGAAGTTGCCGAGCCCAGCACTCCTTTGGCCCCCATTCCTAGCGCAGCAGTTCCAAGTCCGACTCTGATGAAGTCACGGCGAGTTGAGTTCATGGAATAAACGAATCCTTTCTCAATGAGCAATGGAACGTCGCGTTCCAAACTGCTGACCAATGTATTTGATATGATATATTGTCGTCAACTTAAATCGACCGGTATGTATTTGTACGACGTCTTGCCAAAACTCTCCCGCAGCCGATGTTACCGGTCCTTCAGGCTCCGAATGCTGTTTTTGAGCCGGTAGAATAGCCTCCGCCGTATCCATCCAGTTGTGTGCAGCAGCGCACCAACGTCAGTGTTCCCTACGGTTCGACGGCGAGGAAAACCAAGCGGGGCATGTACCGTTGGTAAATGCCCCATAGTCGATTTAGACTGCGGATGGCTATGCTAATTCGTGCTTGTTAACGCCCGGCTACGAAGCGTGCGCTTTATTTAAGCTTCCCCGCGCTTTGTGCGCGTCTGAGATACAGCAACGCCGGCCGAAAGTATTGCTTCAAGGGCACTCATTATGTGAAGCTCGATCGATTTTTCCGCTTCTCCTGGGCGGCGACGCTCCATCAAATCGATCAGCTTGGCATGTTCCTCTACCGCCTTCAGCGGCCTCCCCGAGATACTGATCGTTTTGGCGCTGAGCATTTCGCTCTGGAGAGCTACTTGTGCCATTGCGGACGTGAGGTACGAGTTCGCCGCAATGCGCAAAATCGCCTGATGGAAGTCACGATTGTAAACGCGATACTCTTCCATATCCTTCGATTTGAGAGCTGCTTTCCCGGCGAGTTGATGTTTGCGCATCCACCTCACATCCTGAGGCGTAATCCGGTCGCACGCCCCCTTGATGCTGAACCGTTCCAGGGCCGCACGGAATTCGTACAGTTCCCGGATCTCCTTTTCGGTAAACTCGCGTACGTACCATCCTTGATACGGGACTTTATCCAGAAGACCATCTGATTCGAGCCTGTGCATTGCTTCGCGAACTGGCGTTGTACTTACGTCCAATTGCCGAGCGATCACATCCGGACGTAATTGAGAACCGGAAATCACTTTCCCGCTGACAATGCTGTCCGCAAGAACTTTGTAGACGCGCCCGCCCAACTGCAAGCTGTCGGAGAGCGGCGTCAGGGTCTCCACAACTGCATCATTACGGTTCTTCTGGACAATTTCACTTGGCATAGATCGTCTTTACTTGAGTGAAGAATTCCCTTGCGGTCGGACCGATTGAAAACGCCCCTTGACCGGAATCCTTCCTTCCCCCGAAGGGCACATGGGCTTGGCTTGCGGTGCCGTGATTTATGTGTATCATGCCAGCTTCGATTGTTGCAGCAAAACGTGCAATTACATCTCGCCGCGACGAAAACAACGCCGCAGCCAATCCGTAATTGGTTGCATTTGCAATCGATATCGCTTCATCCACGTCTCGAACTCGGATGACTGGCAATACTGGCCCAAAGATCTCTTCCTGAGCCAGCGGAGATGAAGGGGATACCCCATCGAAAACCGTAGCCCCGTAGTAGTAGCCTTCCGTCGCGGGCTCGCTGACCAGGGGCTTGCCACCTGTGATGGCTGATAATCCCTCCAACTCCGCCTGTTTCACATATCCTGCGGTGGTCTGAAATTGCCCCATGCTGACCAGCGGACCCATCGTAGTCTCCGCAGAGATCCCATCGCCGACTTTGATTCGCTTAACTTCTGACACTATTTTCTCAACCAAATCACTGGCCTGCGAATCCAGTACGATCACCCGGCTGAGAGCAGTGCAGCGCTGCCCGGTGCACTGGAATGCGGCAGATACGATTTCCTGCGCGGCCCCTTGGAGATCATCATAATCGATCACCACGGCCGGATTCTTGCCACCCAGTTCCAACTGCGTCGGCGCGAGGCGCGTCGCAGCCATGGAGCACAGCCGCGTGCCGATTAATGTGGAGCCCGTAAAAGAAATGCCCGCCACACGCCGGTCCGAAACCAGTGCATCGCCGATGGCCGCACCCGGCCCAACCACCAAATTTGCCACACCCATTGGAAACCCGGCCTCTTCGATCAGCCGCATCAGGAAGATCGAAGACCATGGTGTCAGTGATGCCGGTTTAAGGACCACAGTGTTTCCGAATGCAAGCGCTGGAGCCATCTTTCTAACCGGAGTCACAACTGGAAAATTCCAAGGGCAAATGGCAGCCACAACCCCGATTGGCTCCGTCACTGTGTAGCAGACGACACCCGGACGCTCCGAGGGATACGAGTGGCCGAAGGGGCGGCTTGCCTCCCCCGCCATATAGCGAGCCTCCACCGCAGCGCGTCCTACCTCTCCCTGCGATTCGCACAGAGCTTTGCCCTGCTCTAAGGTAATAATCCGAGCCAGCTTCTCCTTCGACTGCTCCAGTAGCTCGGCGAATCGGAACAGAAGTGCTCCCCTTTTCGGGCCCGGCGTACTGGACCAGCCTGCAAGAGCGGATTTCGCAGACGCCACTGCCGCATCTACGTCGGCTACTGTTGAAGCCGGAAACTCACCGATCATCTGCTCAGGATGAGCAGGATTTTCGCGCTGGTAGTAGCGCCCGTCTTGCGGCGGAAGCCAAGCCCCGCCGATAAAGTTCGCATGCCTTTCCATTTTCTCCTCGCTGGTCGCGCCTACAGGACTTGCCTGAGGATTGTTTCCAGATCTTCTGCCTTTGTGAGCCGCGGATTCACTGGCACATTGCCACTCTTCATCGCCTCTGCAACTACTGGGCCCACGTGCTCCTCGCGTACCCCGAACGCAGAGAGGGAACTTGGGATCCCGACATCGTGAGCCAGCTTCTTGACCGCATCGACTGCTCGCCGAGCTCCCTCAAGCCTGGTCAAGTGGTCCACAGGTTCGCCCAGCGCGCGGGCCACGTCAACAAAACGGTCGGGAGCAGCGAGGTGGTTGTATTCCATCACCACTGGCAGCGTCACCGCGAGCGCGACTCCATGGGGCACTCGCATATCCCAGCTTCCCAGAGGCATGGCCAATGCGTGGGCGAGACCGAGTCGAGTCGGGTTCATCGCGATTCCTGCCATGGTGCTAGCCAGCATCATTCCGTAACGAGCATTCTTGTCGCGGCCATTGAGCACTGCGCTGCGGAGATGTTGCCCGATCAGCTCGACGGCGCGTAACGCGAGACAACCAGAGATTGGCTGGCACGCGTTATTCGTGTAGCACTCGATCGCATGAGCAAGTGCATCCATTCCCGTTGAAGAAGTCAGATTTGGAGGCAAATTCAACGTGAGCTCCGGATCGCAGAGAGCCACCGCCGGATATACCAGCACTCCCCCGATGGCGGCTTTTGTCGCGTTGCTTTCATTCGTAAAAACAGACCAAAGCGTGACTTCACTGCCCGTCCCAGAGGTCGTTGGAATGGCGATCATCGGAAGTGGCCGCACGCGCGCCTTGTTCAACCCGACATAGTCAACACAAGAACCCTCATTCGTCGCGAGCAAGGCAACGGCCTTCGCTGTGTCGAGCGAACTGCCGCCCCCAATCCCGATAACCACATTGGCGTCGGCACTTTTCAGTTCCTTTACCGCGGTGTCAATCAGAATCGAACTCGAGTCCGCCTTCACTCGGTCAAATACTGTTATCGTTATGCCTGCCTTGGTCAAAACTCCAACAATCTCGTCGAGAATTCCGGAGTTCTTGATGCCGGGGTCGGTAACTATGAAAGCATGGTCCGCATCCAGTACCTTGATCTTCGCAGGAAGGCTGTGGCGAACCCCGAAGCCAAAAAAGATGTCTGTAGGAACCGGTAAGAAGTTAAAAATTTGCCCTGCATCGTAGTTCATTGCGCTGATTTCTCCTATTTTTCTACGAGCGACGGGAACGGAACCCCTGCACGCTCCCCAAGTTCTACTAGTTCGTTCACGACTTCTTCACTCAGCGGCACGCCCTCCACTCGGTTGGCCGTTTCCGCTTGAAGCTCAATTTCGCCAGGAAGCAGAACACGCTCCCTTCCGACAGCAGGTGGCGAGGCTATCAATGACGCAAAGACCTCATCGGTTCTCTTGATCATTTCCTCAAGGGGCATGAAGATATCCGGACGAATCGCCAAAAATACATGCCCGAGATTTTGCTCGGAACCTAGATCTTCAAGCGTATTCAGGCGTAATCCGAACGAGGCGCCCGTCAGAGTTCCTGCAAGAAGATCGATGATAAAGGAAATCGCCGATCCTTTCGCGCCACCGAACGGAAGCACCGCGCCGGCCAGTGCCAGATCTGGATCGGTCGTCGGATTGCCTTCAGGATCGACTGCCCAACCGGGTGGGATTGGTGCTCCCTGTTTGGCCGCCGCAATGATCTTGCCGCGAGCGGCCACACTGGAAGAGGCATCAAATACGAGCGGCGGATGCTTCCCTGCGGGTACCCCGACTGCGAATGGATTGGTACCGAGAAACCTTTCTTTTCCACCGAAGGGCGCCATGTTGGGAGGTGCATTCGAAGCAACGCACCCGATGCAGCCGTTCTCGATTGCTCGCTGAATATAGAACGCGCCCACACCGAAGTGGTTGCTGTTCCGCACGCCGACAAACCCGATTCCGTTCGTTTTCGCTATTTCAATCGCGACATCCATGGCCCGCATGGCAACTACCGGACCAAGACCGTTATCGCCATCCACCAATGCCACTGAAGCGAACTGACGAGTCACATCAATTTCGGGTTTCGCCTTGACCACCCCGGCGTAGAGTCGGCGAGCATACACCGGAAGTCGGATAATTCCGTGCGATCCAACTCCGCGAAGGTCGCCCAATACCAGACATTCCGCAACCGTGTCCGCGTCTTTGCCGGGCACACCGGCGCGCTCGAGCACTTCCTTCGCAAACACGCGAAGCGCACCTGCACCGAAACGCGCGTCCGTCAGCTCAGAGTCGCTAGATGCACTCACTTGGCCCATACCTTCTCCTGATCGTTTAGCTTGGGCAGGTTTAAAATTTCGATCGTGGTTTTCCCGCGCTGCAACTCCGCAATGATCTTCTGCTCATTATCGTGGCGTGATACGGCGGCTTGGTAAACGGCGTCTGCATTTTCGCGCTCGATGAGGACGAGCCCATCGGAATCGCCGAGGACGATGTCTCCTGGGTGAATCATCACGTCGCCGAACAGAAGAGGGACGTTCAGTTTGCCCATCCGCTCTTTCGTGCATGCCCCAATCGCCAAACCGCGGCTAAATACCGGGAATCCGCGTTGGGCAATTGCCTCGATATCGCGAACCGCGCCATTCACGACTAGACCTGCGACACCTGCTGCTTGCGCTGCGACCGTTAGTATCTCCCCCCAGGCTCCGGCCCCCATGTAGCTGCCTATATCGGCGACGATTACAGAACCGGGCTTTGCCAGGGCCACAGCATGGTGCAGCATCAGATTGTCACCCGGCGCGCTCTTGACGGTAAAAACAGGTCCGCAGAGTTTCGCCCCGCTCCAGGCCGGCCGGATCGAAGGATCGATCATGCCGGATCGTCCTGCTGACTCATAGATGGTTGCCGGATCAAACTCCTTAAACCTGTCGGCAAAATTGGCCCCATTCGATGTCGTTTTAATATTCATCGCTATCCTCCCTGCTTTTCTGTGCTTGCGCCATCCTTCAGTGTCATTCCCGCTAAACCAGCCACGTACTCAGCGGCCCTCGAGAAATCTGCGCTTCCAAAACCGGCGGCGCTAGCTGCTGTAAATAATTGCGCCGCTGACGAGGTCAACAGCAAGGGAATGCCCAGCTCACGCGCAGAATCAAGCGCAAGGAGAACATCTTTTTTCATGAGATCGAGCTTGAAGCCGGGCTCGAAGGAGCCCGCGAACAGGAACTGCTGCAGCCGTGCATCCATCATCCGAGAGTGTCCCGATGACTCTTTCAGGACATTATATATCAGATTTTCGTCCATGCCACATTTGACGCCGAGAGCAAACACCTCCCCAATGGCCAGCAGGTGAATCGCCGCCAGAGCTTGATTCACAATCTTGATCACCTTACCGTGGCCGACCGCTCCTACATGCACGATGCGCGTTCCCATCGCGGCCAGCAATGGCCGGAGTTCCTCTAGCAGCGCGACATCCCCCCCGACCATGATGGTGAGCGTTCCCGTTTCAGCTCCAACCGTTCCGCCGCTGACCGGCGCGTCGAGCAAGCGGCCGCCCGCAGCCTCAATCCGCTCGGCAATGTGAATGACAGTCTTGGCAGTACACGTCGTCATGTCGATCAGCACTTTCCCTGCTGTCATCCCTTTCAAGACTCCATCCGCACCAAGTACGCACTCTTCTAACTCTGCATCGGCGGGAAGAATCGTGATGATCACATCGGATTGTGCTGTAACTTCCGCCGCCGTGGTCACAACTTTGGCGCCCAGCGCCGCCAGTTCATTCGCCGGTCCGCGATTGCGGTGAGATGTTGTGACCAAAGGGTATCCAGCCTTTACAACACAACGCGCCATGGGGAGACCCATGGCACCCAATCCAATAAACCCTACTCTCAATTTACCCTCGGATTTCTCCGCTTTTGGCACCGCTTTCTGCCCGGCAGTCATTCTCTTCTCCTCTCGGCCCAGACGGCATCTAACCTGCGCCCTGCTTGGGTCGCAGTTCGTAGATAGAGCAAGCGGGAACGGCAACATTCCCGCTTGCTCCATCCATCTTTCTATAACCCAGGATACGACTCGGCAGGTAACCGCCTGATCGCGCTCTTACTCCTGCGCCCATTGTTGGTTGCTCAGAAAATCACCTTGAGTGCCACCTGCATCTGTCTTGGATCGTTGGCAGCCGTTAGTTTCCCGAACGTTCCTGTGCCCAGAGTGGCGCTTGGGTATTGGAAGTTGTGATGATTGAATGAGTTGAAAACATCCCAGCGGAATTGAAGATTCACAGGCTGATCCTTCACGCTGAACATCGTCCCTGTTTTAGAGAGAGCGAAATCGTGCTCCCTATAATTCGGACCTATGATGGAGTTCCGCTGTTCATTGCCGTACGTATAGGGCGCGTTGGCAGCGAACGCCGTCGTGTCGAAGAAATGCGCCACTGTGCGCCCACCCGCAGGAACGCCATTTGGATTTTTACCCGCAACGATATTGGCTCTATCAGTCTGTCCTGAGTTCGATGGTGTGCCGTTCACGGTGACGGTAAAAGGCCTTCCGCCTTCGATTTCAATGATGGTATCCAGGCTCCAGCCACCCAAAACGGCGTTAACCCAGGGAGCAGAGGTTGCGCCGAATCTCCGTTCGTGCCCGTACGGCAGGTCCCATAGTCCGCTGGCCACAAATGCTTGACCAAGCTGCGTGGACGTTTGACCATACTCCCCGTGGATATTGGCGGGATTTTGATAATTGAAGCCGACGCCTACTCCTCCGGGGCTGTTATCCCAGAGGTCGCCCAGGTCCTTGGACCATGTGTAGGATGCCAAGATTGAAAACCCGCCCGAGAATTCGTGTGTCACCTTGGCCTGCAGGGAGTTGAAATTCGTGCTTCCATTGTTCTGAGTTCGATAGATGATGCCCAAAGGCGACATGGTCACCCCTACAGAAGACGTACCTGGAATACCGGCAGCAGCCTCGGGAATGAAAATGCTCTTGAATCGACGAAGCGAATTGACGTTTCCCGGGCCCAGCACCGGGACATAATTTGTATCGATCAGGTTTTGGATATGTGTTCCGGCGCCGCCGAAGTAGCCAACCTGAACCATCCAGTTACGCGCAACCTCGTACTGCACATTCAGGTTCCACTGCTGAGCGTAGGGATGTGGGTTGTTGCGTGCTTGCGAACCCATTGTCACGGAGTTTGCAGCCGATAAGGATACGATATTGGCCGGAATTCCGCTAGCCAACTTGTAATTTGGAGTGATCCCGTTGCTGGTCTGCACGGCAACCACGGTGTAGGGAGGATTGGCAAGAAGAGAGCTCGAGTCGCCCCACGGAGAGAATCTCTGAAACGGCGAATATGTCCCATAGGCGGAGCGCACAACGAGCTTGCCATTTAACGCCTGATAGGTTAACCCCACGCGCGGATCAAAATCGACTAAACTATTTTCCCAAAAAGAGGTTGGCGAGTATTGATTCTCAAAAACAATTTGCGGTTGCGCGGGGTTCGTGTCCAGATCGACGTTTGCCATTCTGTAGTAACGATCTCTAAACGGTTGGAGATACTGGTAACGGAGGCCGATATTCAAGGTTAGCTGTTTGTCGACCTTCCATTCGTCTTGAAGATATCCGCTGAATAAATTCGTCCGCAAGTTAACATGCGAGGACGTGCTGTATTGAACAGTATCCTGGTCGCCGAGAAGGAAATCGGCCATCGCATTTCCCCCGGTAGAGGGGGCGGGATTTCTGGTGTACTTGCCGGCATACGTGAGAGTTCCTTCTTCATTGCGGACATTCTGGTTGTTCGCCTGGATCCACTCAACCGAGCTCCCGAACTGGACAGTGTGCGAGCCCTTGATCCAGGTCGTGTCGTTGATCAGCTCCCGAATCTGCGATGCGTCGAAATAGGGTATGTTGTTGCCTGCCCCCAGTGCGGAGTAACCGGAAATCGTGAAGGTCGGGTACACAACAGGACCAGTTGTTAGCGCCGGAACGGATAGACCGACTTTTGCGGCCACATTTCCGGTGGCTATGGACTCGGGAGCATAGCTGAGCAAATCGGATTCGAAGAACCACCCCGCTTTGGAAGCGGTTACAAGCGACGGTGACACGACATGTGTCCAAGTGAGGCCCGTGCCATAGGACAAATTGTTCGTCTGACGATCGCCGGAGCCGCCAGCGCCAAATGCAGGCGCGGGAAGAACCGGGGACGCCGGGACGAACTGGCTCTCGCGATTGAAGATCCCTGAAAGTTGATTTTTTGGCGTGACCTGGTAATCGACTCGAGTGTTAATGCGACCCAGATTTTCCCAGTTCGGGCTATTGTACGTGTAGTTGTTGGTAAGGTTGCCGTTTTGAGGAGTTGGATAGAGAGCGATGAGTTTTTGTGCGACTGAATCCTGCTGGCTTAACGGGATGATGTTCCCCGCGAAGGGCGTCCGCGTGTTCGTCGCTGAATTGTATGTCGAAGGATCGTAAAGCACGGTGGTGGGAAGGAGCGCCGAGAAATCCCCGCCTCTCTCTGCCAAAGTCGGGATTGTGTTCACATCGACATTGGTTTCCCTTAGAAGCAGATTTTCCCATGAAAAGAATCCGAAAACCTTATCCCTCTTGATGGGGGCGCCGACCGAAAACCCATAGTCATTGCGCTTGTAGGGTGGTTTCTTGCCCACGGTGAAGAAGTTTTCTGCATCGAGTTTTTCATTGCGGAGGAAGTTGTATGCGGTGCCATGAAACTGGTTGGTGCCGGATTTCAAGGTGAGGTTTACGACGCCGCCCGCGGCTCTGCCAAACTGCGCCGGATAGGAGCTCGTTTGCACCTTGAACTCCTGGATGGCATCGACGGACGGCTTGACCATCTCGGCCTGAAGGTTATCGAAACCAGTGTCGTCCACATTGTTGTCGAATCCATCCAACAGGTAGTTGTTATCCAGGGTCCGCTGTCCAGCTGCGGAGAATCCTCCACTCCTGGCGTTGCCGTTGCCTTGGAGGCCTCCTGCACTACGCCCCTGCCCCGGCGGTGGCAGTGCGCCCTCGGAAAGGAGAGACAACTGAAGGTAGTCGCGGCCATTGAGCGGGAGGTTTGCCACACTCTTCTCGCCGATGACCGATCCCTGTCCCGCATCGGAGGTCTGGATCAGCGGCGGAGCGGTAGAAACCGTCACCTCTTCCTGCGCGCCTCCAATCTCCATGGTCAGATTCATGGTCACAGCCTGCTGAACCTCGATCGTGATCGCCTGGCTGACCAGGTGCTTGAATCCTGTTTGCTCGGCTTCAATACGATAGGCGCCCGGCCGGATTGGGCCGGAGGAGTAGCGCCCCGCTCCATCTGTCTTAGTTTGCTGCCTTTGGTTTGTCGCTATCGCAACAATGGTGATCTTCACTCCGGACACAACCGCACCGGAAGGATCCGTTATGGAGCCGGAAATGCTCCCTGTGTCAGCCTGACCAAACGACCTTTGCTCCCCCAGCAGGAAAAAGCAAAGAACGAGGACTCCTAATCTGAGCCAATCCCTGTAGTTACTTGCCGTCAACAATCTCACTGTACAGCCTCCTTGTCATAGTGGTTTGTTTTGCTCCTCAGCGCCTCTTGGTCGAGAACTTTGCATTGAGCATCCTGCAATGCCCTTTTCATGTGAAATCCGCGAGGCCCCCACGAAACCAGAAAACTGTACATGGAAGAATTAGCAAATGTCAAATATATTTTATCTGATGTTTAGCCATCCTAATTTCGACGGCATTTCCGGCCCTGGGCGGAAACTTTGCTCCCATCTGCATCCTCTGCTACGCCCAATAATCCTCTCCAAAGAGAAAAGACTCCGCGTTTGGGACCCTGAGAGAAAAGACTTCCAAATAGCCACAGCAGACGTTTTGTAGATCCTCGGTCTTCGGTTTGCCATCGACCTTTGTCTCGCCAAATGCCCGACGAACAGTTGAGAAGCACAATGATTATCTTGACAGAATATATTATGTCTGATGTACTCATTCTGGTTTGGAAGTACCGCGTTCAGGGTCAGGGTCCATAAGGCGCGGAACAATTTGGACGCACAGCCAACCTCTCTCCATGAGTTCGAAGCGTATGTACTCTTGGGTCTTCAATTCAATCCAGAAGGAAAAAAACAAGGAGAATAATGTGAAACAGACAAAGCGCATACTCACGATCGCATCCCTAACGCTCGCAACAGCGGGTTTGGGCTGGGCGCAAGCAGGCAGCCCGCCCCCCCCCCACCCCACCCCGGACTCCGGGTTTCAATTCATAAAAGTGCATATGTACACAGAAGAAGAAGACGCTGCTTTGTTGAAGCTTTACGACGGACTACGTGAATCCGACGTGATTGATGCGCTCGACGCCGTGGGCCTTAAAGAAGTGACCATGATGGATCAGCGCATTCGGCCGCTTTGGCGCGACGAGCAGCACATGACGCATCGGATTCACGGAGTTGCAGTGACAGTACATGTCGTGCCGGCGCAGGCAGGCGAGCCGCAGTTCAACAACGAAGCCGATGCCTTGAAGTGGCAGGGAGTAAACGGAGGGTTGCCTGCGGATGCGGGACGCTGGCAGCCACCAGCGGACCAGCAAATTAATAATGGGCCTAGAGCTGAAAGTGGCTGGCAGATGGAAATACACAAGGGCTCAGTATTGGTACTCCAAGACGAGGCCAAAGACAATGGCTTCTGTGGGTCTAACAACGGCGCAACAATGATGGGCCAAGGATTGGTCGGGATGGTAGGTGACGCGGGGGTATGCCGTGATACGGACGAAATGGTCCTGACTCACATTCCCGTCTACCAAGATCCGGCGAGATCGCCGCGGGGAATCAACCAGGGACGAGAGTGGCTGGAATCCTACAATTCCCCCGTCGTGGTTGGTGGTGTTCTCGTGATGCCTGGTGACGTCATCGTTGCTGACTATGATGGCGTAGCAGTCGTGCCGCGGGCGAAGGCAGTCCAAGTGGCCAGGATTGCACGGTGGATCTTTGAAGACGACGAGTACAAACGTGGAAAGATCTACGACAAAAACGGTTGGCCGCGGGATTGGACGGTTCAGGGACATCAGACTCCGCCTTCTCCCGACGGTGTACCGATCCCAAATGACTCTATCCCGAAGAAGTAAGTCCGGGCGACTGTTGGTCCAATCCGTGCCTGAGGAGTGCAATGGTGCGTCTCCTCAGGCTCTTTTACCTTTCGCAATTCAATTGATTTATGGTTTGAAGGGGTCTGATTCGTTTTGGGTGGCTGGAGCCGCCGTCCTAGTCCGATGTGCTCGAGAAAAAGTTGAGTAACGCGCGACGAGATCTCCATTTGTAAGTTAGTCGATCCTGAAAAAGTGATCCTCAGTCATAATGAACAACCCCGCCGCAAGCAGCGGGGTATCATCGTTGTCGCCTAGCTCTCGAACTGAACTGCGGAGTCCAGCATACCGGAACCGTACATCCGCCTGAGATAGCTTGGCCTGTTGCGCGTGCTAACATCCACTCATCCGGCTCGCCAAAGGCTTGAGCCACGGAGGTTGAGATGAGTCCATTCACACGGCGTAGTTTCCTCAAAACAAGTTTGGCCGCCGGAGCCATGGCGACGGTAGGAACTCTTCCGCTAGCCGGCGCCCGGCGCACCGCGACCGACACCGTAGTGCTGGGCCGCTCCAAGGTTGAAGTATCGCGGCTGGCCTTCGGAACCGGTACCGACGGGGGTGCGGTCCAGGCAGCCCTCGGGCAGCAGGAGTTCACACGGCTGGTGCGCTATGCGCACGACCGCGGCATCCGCTTTTTCGAGACGGCGGAGGCTTACCAGACCCCGGCAATGTTGGGCGAGGCGCTGAAGGGTTTGCCACGCGACAGCTACCAACTGATGAACAAGGTGACCACGTTTCCCGAGGGCATCGATCCACAGGCCAAGTTTAATGAGCTGCTGCGTACCTCGCAGGCCGAGTATTTTGACATCATGCTGCTGCACTGGCAGCACACGGCCGACTGGCCGGAGACCACGAAGCGCTGGCAGGACGGGATACTTGGGGCGCAGCAGAGGAAGATCATTCGTACGCACGGCGCCTCAGTGCACGGGCTACCGGCGCTGCGACAGATGCCGGGTACAAAGTGGCTCGACGTGGGACTGATCCGCATCAACCACAGCGGCGCGCGTATGGACGGGCCGACCTACGAAGACACCAACCACCCGGACAACGTGAGCGAAGTGGTGGATCACATACACCAGCTCAAGAAGGAAGGGCTCGGTGTGATCGGTATGAAGCTGTGTGGTGGCGGTCAGTTCCAGAATAGTCACGACGACCGTGTGAAGGCGATCAGGTTCGCTTTCCAGAATGCGAACGTGGACTGCGCCACGATTGGATTCAAAAGCACGCAGGAGATCGACGAGGCCATTAGCAACATGAACCTGGCGCTTGCGTAGATTTCGGGGCCGAATACCGATCTGATTCAATGACCTCGGACTTGTTCGGCGGCAACATTATCATTGAGTCACCATTCGCGCTGGTGTCACCATAGCCACATGCTAGGGTTCAAGCCGTCGGGGGAATGTTAGGCGGGCACTTTCTTTCTTCTAAGAAATATTCTTTGCATGATATTCGGACGGACCGGGGTGACGGGATGAGATCGAAAGTGGCTGAACCCAGCAGCTTTAGTGTGGGGGTATTATCGGGGGTATCGATTTTCTAGTTTGGGCTGAGCCTCAATAAAGCCGCGTGATATATGCTAAGTTCGAATCCCCCTCTCTCCGCCAGCTTACAACGTAGATTATTGATTCTATTGCCATGTATAGCAAAATAAACCGATTACTTGGTAACTTGAGACGTGCGCTGCGTCCGCCCTGTGCGGCTAGGCACGCCCTGTACGCCCCTTTTACCTTACAAAAAGGGAAGCACCTTACAAAGGGGAACTGGCAGTCCAACCATTCCACAGTGTGAACCTTGCCTAGACCACCGGGTTGGATGCTTCAGGTGGTACGAACCCCGCGCGGAGGTTTTGGACTAGGCTGCCGGTGGCGTTACGGCCGCGCTCCAACTTCAGTTTCTACATACCGCTGACAGGCCGACCGAGCGCTCAAAATCCGGGATCGATCTTGTTTTCTCCAGTAAGAGGCTGGTGGTCACCGAAGCCAAAGCAGGCCGCGCCCTGGTTGTCGAAGTGGAATAGTTGCAGCGGGTCGCGGGTGAGGAGGTTGCGGCGATCTGGTTAGAAGGAACGCGAGGACGCTAGTTGTAACCATAATTCTTGGTGGCCAGAGACGGGATTGAACCGCCGACGCCGGTCTTTTCAGGGCGTTAATAAGCAATACTTACAACTACTTACACAACTTGGGGGGGCGTCAAAATACGCCGAAATACGTGTAAAACGGACCAATCACGGGTGGAGAATGCGGGTGAACTCTTGCGCGAAATATCAGTGCGCCTGGCTGCCGGATTTCACGGTAGCGTCGCCCGTGGCCTTTCCGGTCTTCAGGTCGACCGATCCTGATCCTTGCGCCTCGACGTTCACCTCAAAGTGACCGCTCATCCCGGTAGCGGTCCATTCGCCCTGCGCGTGGGTCGTGCAGTTGGCGGGTGGCACGAGCAGTGCGATATCCGGCTTCACGAAGTGAAGTTCTTTCACTTCCAGCATCAACATAGGCTGTGCACCCGGAAAGGTCATCACCGCCTTGACGGGATAGTTGCCATTCTCCGCAGCCCAGACACTCGACTTACCCTGATCGCTGGAGCTTTCCGAGAGCTTGGCCGCAATGCCGTTGACGTTCTCCCGCCGCACCACGTTTTTGTTGAATGCAGCGAGTTCTTCCGCGGATGGCGCGGGGGTGGCAACCGGGTCGTACATGTTGGGCATATCCGGCGCGGTAAAGCTCATCCATGAGCACGTGTTATGCGCCACATCGAGCGTGTAGACCTTGTGAGTCACCAGATCGAACCAGTGACGCGCATGAATGGCCTTGGGCCCTGCTGGGGCGCCCGCGGTTACATCCACGAACTCCCTGGGACCGAAGCGAGAAACCTTCGCCTCCACCGGGGAGTTCAGAGACATCGCTTCAAGCGCCATGCCCGAAGAGACGGTAAGTGTATAGGACTGGGGTACGGAAGTCTGGGCCGGCATGGTTGGAACAAGGAAGCCGCAGACAAATACCAGGACTATCGCAAGAAGATTACGAACGAACATACGTCTTCACCTCAGCTTCATCGCCCTATCGAACTCAAGAGGCGTGCGGTCTGCGCTCCAGATTCTGCGTTGCCGTGGTCCTTCGGGACATAGACCCGCGCTGCAAGTAGGCGCGAGTCACGCCGCCAATACTTCGCGAGAAGAGTTGACGTGCGTCGCGAGATAATCTTCGGAAGATCGATGATTCTGCAACGATCAAGACTCATGTGCTTCTGGCTCTCCGATCCTCCGAAGCCAATCTCCAGAACGAGGTGATGAGGCTCAAGTTCCATGCGCGAGAGCGTCGATTCGACGACTGCCATATTCATGCGGTTCAGCAAACGACGGAGAAAGACCGAGCCGAACCATCCGCTT
>PKXI01000085.1 GCA_003133425.1 Acidobacteriaceae bacterium | reverse complement strand
TGTCAGCCTGTTTTCTCGTTCCGGCAACGCAGGAAGCCGGAGGTTGCGTGGACGGTTATGTCGTGCCTTGAGCCGGAAGCGAACGAGGTTCCTCCATATGGTTGCCGCGATCACCTTCACAGACCTTCTTGAAGATGTGCCGAGAACATTGCCAGAACCACCATTCGATTTCCGCAGAGCACCCCGGCATTGCAAATTTCCAACCCCTACCCCAGTAGCACTGCCCGTCACAAAGAGTATTCGCGCCATACATCGCACCCTTCTTACAGCGGCGTGTCTGGCTTCATTGCAAAAGTCCCACGTGTCTGGGAGGCACTTGTTGAGCTTTGTGGCCTCTCTCTCCGTGCCCCCTTTACCGGAGCCTCCTCAGCCGGCCTAGCGAATTTCGCCATGTACCCCGGGAGAGCCGTTGGACTGATCTTTATCCCCTTCTCCGCCAGCAGATGAGTCAGCATAGTCAATGAATAGCCTTTTCTCCGCAACTCCGCGAGAAGAGGCAACAGCGTCCGTATCACCGCCCCCATCATGAACGAACCGGGTTGCGGCACGGGTTCTGACGTTTTCTGAGTCAATAACATACGAGCATCCTCCACAATCTCCGAAGAAAAGACCTGCACCCTACGATGCCCCTCTGTTCCCATCGCTTTCCCTCCTCACAGCCGCACTTCTACGCCATACATAAAGATAATACACTTCTACTGCCAGTTAAAGTAGGAGTATAGTAAACTGATTCTGGACAGAAAAACGAACAGGAATGGGGTTCAAAACGAAAAACTAGATGGCTAAAGACTGAATGGCAAGGTAGGCGCTGTCCGGACAAAACCCCTGCGGGGTTTCGCCCAGACACCGCCATTTCTCCAATCCGCCTTCGGCTACTCGGAGAAATGGTTGCGCATCTTGCCCAGGGCTGCGCCCCGAGACCCCACAGAATCGGAGAGGACAATGGCAAGACCCACACGAACAAAGGGCACCAATTTACGAATCGAGGTCCGCATCACGGAAGAGGAGAAAGCCATCCTCAGAGACCAGGCCAACAGTGCGAGCCTGACGATGAGCGAGTACATCCGGCGGACCGCACTGAACAAGCGAATCCTTTCCACGATGGACCAGAAGGCCGCAGGAGAACTTGCAAGACTCGGTGGACTCCAGAAGCATCTGCTCACGCAGATCAAAGGTCTCCCCAATGAAGAAGAGCTTCGCAAGGGACTGAATTCCACATTGCTGGCAGTTCATAACGCAGTGAGAACGCTCAAGACGGGCACGGTGAAGTGAAGATGATTGCCAAAGTGCAGCCAGCCCGAAAACACTCCAGCAGCTTCAAACGGCTTCAGGAATACCTTACGAGGGAGCGTGATGCCGACACCGGAGAACTTCTTTTGAGAGGAGATGTTGTCATGTCGGAGAACGTTCTGGGCTTCGACACAGCGGCGATAGAGATGCAAGGGGTTGCATCACTCAACAACCGTTGCAAGGATGCTGTCTGCCATTATGAACTGGCATGGCCTCCAGGAGAACGTCCGACTCGACCACAATGGATCGATTGCGCGTTGCACACATTGAAGGCGCTCGGATATGAAGGCCATCAATTCATGATCGTCGCACACGACGACAAAAAGCATTTTCATATCCACATCATGCTCAACAAAGTTCATCTGGAGACTCTCAGAGCACATACACCATATCGCGATTGGTTCACTCTCGATGCCGCAGTACGCTTCCTTGAAGCGAAACATGGTTGGGCACACACGCCTGGTCCGATGCGATGGGACGAGGATACTCAACAGGCTGTGCTGACATCGAAATCCGAGCGCAATGCGTCTCGATCTGCCCAACAACAGCCGACCGGTGCCGCTGCACAATTTGAACATTACCAGGATCAGGAATCGTTCCAATCCTATGTGCGGCGGGAGGTTGCTCCGCACATACAAACGCTGCTTACCCGGCGGAATGTCAGATGGGATGACCTCCATCGGCTCCTCTCGAAGGCTCATCTCAGACTTGAGAAGGGAGAATCAGGCGGCTATACAGTTCTTGCCATCGATTACAACATCCGGGTGAAAGCGTCCGACGTGTTTCGCAACAATTTTGCAGGAAAGATGAACCGGCAGAACACTGAGGCGGCTCTTGGAGTCTGGACACCCGCCTCAACATCCGGTTATGAGTCCGATCAACATAGCGTTCAACATGATGCTCGTAGTAGCGCACCGAGGGAAGAACGGAAAGCGCAACGACACGCCGAACGTAACTCTCTGATGGCCGAATATAACCAGTACCGGAGCCAACAACGGGCAGTATGCAAAGGCCTTACAGCAGAGGGAAGAGAGGCGCGCCAACATCTCATGGTGTCGCTCCGACAGAAAAAGAAGGAGATTCGCGCGTTGGCTGTGTCGTGGCCGGACAAGAAAGTCTTGCTCTCCCAGGCAGGAGCCCAATCCGTTCTTGAAGTACGCGCCCTGAAGCTGTCTGTACAACAGCGGCGGCAAGAGGCATTCCCGAAGGATCTCCGCTCATGGGTCGCGGACAGGGCCGACGAAGGAGACGCGCGCGCTGCCGCACAACTTCGAGGATGGCGTTATGCCGACCAACGCAATCAGCGGCGGCTCGACGCGACCCTGGAACCAAACGCACTGCATATCGGGCCGCCGCTTGAGGACAATCAGAAATCCGACTGGGCAGACTTTGCGCAGCTGCGGATATCGGCTCAACAGCGGGAACAGAGTCTTGCCCAACAGATCGCCACGACACGAATCTGGACGATCAACCGGAAGACCGGGGACGTATCGTACATGCTGAACGGCAGGGTCTCCGTTATCGACCGCGGGCGCCTTGTGACGGTACTCAGCCAGGATGAAGCGGCCATTGTCTTCGGGTTGGAGATGGCCGTCCACAAATACGGATCGCGGATCGCATGTACTGGAACCGAGGAGTGGAAGTGGATGGTCACAGCGACGGCGGTTAAGCACGGCATTTTCGCCCAATTCACGGACCCGAAGATGCAAGGCGCCCCCAACCAACAACACCGCAGAGCTGATCCGCTGCAACTTCAGGCTGCGCGACTGCATTCCATAGAGAGTCGGCTCAGAACGGAGGAAACGCAGGACCTAGTCTTCACCGACGAAGCGGATGTGCGCCAGCTTCTCTTCACACTCCAGCCTGTTGCTCAGGCGCGACAATTGGTCGAGCTACTGAAGACGTCTCAATTCCCGGAACCGAAGCAAGACGTAGGTGGAATTCTGACCATCGCCCTTCTCAGGTCTCCCATGGAATAACAGTCTTTCAAGGTATCGATTCACGAAGGGAAGCGACAAGAGATCATCGAACTGGTCGGTCAAGCCCGCCAGATGGCACATCGGCTGATGCGCAGTAATCTCAGAACGCACAGCAATGAAGGAGAGGGCAGGTAGCCGATGATCGAACAACACTCCTTCATTCGACACAAAAGAGTGAACCATGTGCTACGGCGCGTCGGCAGCAGACTTTCCACGATCATCCCGTGTGCGCTCGCCTGCTGCCTGGCACCGATCTGAAAGGCTAGGCCACTGCTGCCTGTACCAGAGTCTTACTGAGTCTCGCATAAT
>PKXI01000253.1 GCA_003133425.1 Acidobacteriaceae bacterium | reverse complement strand
CTAGTGAACCTATACCAGCACCGCAACCGGTTGGCCCCTCAAAGGGCGTAGTGTCTCCGGGGGCCAGAAACACGGCCTCACGAGGCCAAACAGACAACCAGAAACCCACATTCTTCCGACAAAAACTGATTCAAAATCAAGAAATCATCGGAAGTCACGCCGTCACTACAAAATCACGCACCTGCGCAGAGGTTCCTTAGGTCCGGTTGCACAAATAGGGCTTTCAAGATGGGCCGCGTGGTCCACCCCTTAAATCACCCACAAATGCTCCGCACCCAATCCCTTCGCCTTTTTCCTGGCGAAGGGGGTGGGAGACTACGAACCTCCAACGCCCGTCTTCCGTTCCCGGCCAGGAATCGGGAAAAGGAGCAAACACTCGAAAGGTGGCCGTCCTCGCAGCCCTTACAACTTCCTTTCGAGGCGCAATCAATAATGGGCTATGTACAAACGTCTCGACAGGGCCCACAGGGCTCTTCCCGTAATTCTTGGAGTCGTAACGCTGGCTGACGTCGGAGTTTTACTCGTCTGGGACGCCTTTCCTCAGCTTTTTCCCGCCCGAAGTCATGATTTTCTCGCCGCTTTTTCGCTGGCGTTGATCGCTCTTGCTTACCTCGTCTACCAGATCGTGCATCGCCCTCCGGGCAGGGAACTTGCCAAGGCAGTCATGCTTGCCGTCGCCTTTCTCTTCTGGGCGGCCAACCAACTCTGGCCAGATTTGCCTCAAGCCACACTCTTCAACGACATCGCAATCGCCCTCTTCGTCCTCGATGTATTCCTGGTCATGATCGGCTGGCCACCCACATCCCCAGACACCTCCTTTGCCGAAATCTCCGCAGCCTCACCGGAAAAACGACGGCATTGAAGCAATCCAGCTTGCATCCGAGGTCCCGCAGCCCTCGACTTCTGATTTTTTATGGATCGGGACCCAAACAGAGTAGCGCAACGTTGATTTGGCATGATATTTTTATAGGCATTATTCCCCAGTCGCTGGTACGCAAGCCGCCAGAGGCACGGTAGGTTATACCCCGCAATCCTTCTTATCACAACTGGTTTAGTTATCAGTGGGTTACCCGGCTGATTTTGCACAAAGTTTTTTGCAATTCAGCGCCGCAAACCCTTGCGGGCACGCTCCAGGCTGTTATATTTAATTTTCGGGGTTCTCCGCCTCTCGGGTGAGTTATACCCAAGAACGATTTTTGTACACAACCTGTGTGACCGCCGGCACAGCGGACGCATTCAAACACGAAAATCAAGCAGGAAAAGCATTCATGGCGCAAATCTTTGAACGCAGCTCCAACGCGCTGGCTCGCATGAGCCTGGTGCTGACAGGGCTGATTGTGATCGCCTTGGGAGTTACGCTCGATCAACTGCAACGTTCGCCCTGGGTGACGCGGCAAGGTCAGCGTCCAGATCAGCCCGTACCCTTCAGCCACAAACACCATGTCCAGGGGCTCGGGCTGCAATGTCAGTACTGTCATACGACGGTCGAGAAGTCCAGCTACGCCGGCATCCCGCCCACCAAGACCTGCATCAACTGCCACGCGCAGATATGGACCAACGCGCAACTGCTCGAGCCCATCCGCACCAGCTGGGCCAGCGGCCAGTCGGTTCCCTGGATCAGGGTGCACGACCTTCCCGATTACGTTTTCTTCAACCACTCCATCCACGTGAACAAGGGCGTCGGCTGCGCCTCCTGTCACGGCCGCGTTGACCAGATGCCTCTGATGTATGCGCAAAACACTCTCCAGATGGAGTGGTGCCTCGACTGCCACCGCAATCCCGCCAAGAACCTGCGGCCCACCAGCGAGGTCTACAACATGGCGTGGGAGAAGCCGGCCAGCGACAGGCCGGTATGGTGCGCGGTTTCCAATGAAACCAGCGGCGTGCCCACGGCAGAAAGCGTAAGTTGCTCGACCAAGGATCCGAGCGGTTCCGGCGGCCAGGTGGCCTCGCTCTCGCTGCCCATAGCCAGCGCACACGGATTGGCGGGAGATTTGGCCGCTGCCGGTCTGCCAGTCGCGCCGGTCTACAAAAAATTCACCAGCCAGGATGAGCTGGGCCACTTCCTCCTGGATCACTACAAGATTCGCACTCCGAAAGACCTGACCAGCTGCGAGGTCTGCCACCGATGAGCGGAAAGATCAACGCAAACGGGAAGACCCAAAGCAACAACAAGACGGGGAATGCCGTCGAGGCGGGAAATTTCATGGTTCATGAAACGAAAAACGCCGCCGACGCCCCCTTGACCCTGGTTCAGGTTCGCCAGGAGTTGAAGGGCGTGAAAGGCAAGCGGTTCTGGCGGTCGGTGGACGAGCTGGCCGATACGGCCGAGTTTCAGGCAGCCGTCGAGCGCGAATTTCCATCCGCCGCGCAGGAGTGGGTCGATCCGGTTTCGCGCCGCGGTTTTCTCAAGGTCATGGGCGCGTCCCTCGCCCTGGCCGGTCTGGCCGGTTGCGCCAAGCAGCCTGAAGAGCAGATCTATCCCTACGTCAAGCAGCCGGAAGACCTCGTCCTCGGCAAGCCCATGTACTTTGCCACGGCCCATCCGTTTACCACCGGCGGCGTGCCTGTGCTGGTCAAGAGCGACGAATTCCGCCCCATCAAAGTCGATGGCAACCCGGAGCACGCCTACAACCAGGGCGCTTCAGATCCCTACACGCAGGGAACGCTGCTCGACCTCTACGATCCCGACCGCTCGCAGCACGTAACGTATCGCGGCGAGAATCGCGAGTGGGCCGAATTCGCCCAGGCTCTGCGCGTCAAAGTGGCAGGCAGCAAAGACGGCACCGGCATTTATTTCCTGAGCTCCACCATTACCTCGCCCACCCTGGCGCGGCAGTGGAAGGCAGCGCAGACCGCATGGCCCAGGGCGAAGCTGGTGCAGTACGACCCTGCGTTGGCCGGCACTGCAGCTTCAAAAGGTTTGAATGTTCGATACGCGCTCGACGACGCCGATGTAATCGTGTCGCTCGACGCGGACTTTTTATCGGGCGCCAGCTTCCCCGGATTCCACCAGCTGGTCCGCGAATACGCAAAGCGGCGCAAGGACCCAACCCACCTCAACCGGCTCTACGCAATCGAGAGCACGCCCACCACGACCGGTCTCAAGGCCGAGCATCGTCTTGGCCTCAGGGCAAGCGAGATTCCCGCATTCGTCGCGGAGCTGGCAAAGGCTGTCGGCGTCGCGGGCGTCAACGCTCCGTCCTACGCCTGGACCGGCGAGCAGCAGAAATATCTTGCCGCCCTCGCAAAGGATCTGAAAGCCAACGCCGGCAAGTCCGCCGTGATTGCTGGTCTCTATCAGGATGAGTCGGTCGCGCAACTCGCGCTGGCCATCAACAACGCACTCGGCAATGTGGGCAAAACGGTCACCGTCGCGCCCGAGCCCATGAATCCGCTGCCGAGCGACCAGCTTGCCGACCTCAAGTCCCTCGTAGCCGATCTCAACGCCGGCAAGGTCGATTGGCTGGTGATCCTCAACGCAAATCCCATCTACTCGGCCCCCGCCGACTTGAACTTCGCCGACGCCTTCGGCAAGGCCAACATCGTCGCGCACCTCGGCACGCATGTGGACGAAACCGGCCAAATCTCCCACTGGCACATTCCCGCCGCGCATTATCTCGAGTCATGGTCCGACGTCCGCTCCTACGACGGCACAGTCTCCATCGTGCAGCCCATGATCGATCCACTCTACGGCGGCCGGACGGCCCACGATGTTCTGCAGTCGCTGCTCGACGAGCCCATGCTGAGTGCGTACGAAGCAGTGCGCGCCACCTCGAAGCCTTTGATCAAGGGCGATTTCGAGATCGGCTGGCGCAAAGCGCTTCATGCCGGATGGATTGAAGGCACCTCGTACGACAAGACTGCAAAATCAGGCGCAGATGCCGCGTTCAAGGGAGCAGTCCCCGCGCCCACCTCGAAAGATTCACTCGAGATCATCTTCCGTCCCGACCCCAACATATATGACGGCCGCTGGTCCAACGTCGGCTGGCTCCAGGAGCTGCCCAAGCCCGTAACTAGCCTCAGCTGGGACAACGCCGCCATCGTCTCCGGTGCAACGCTCACCAAGCTGGGCCTCGAAGAAGACGACATCGTCGAGCTCACCGTTGGCGGCGGCAAGGTCAAGGCGCCGGTTATCGTCGCGCCCGGCCATCCTGACAATTCGGTAACGGTCTACCTCGGCTATGGCCGCGAGTTTGCGGGCCGCGTCGGCTCGGGAGCAGGCTTCAATGCCTATCTCATCCGCAACACCTGGGCGCCCTTCCACGCCACCGGCTCCATCCGCAAGATCGAAGGCAAGTGGGGCCTCGCCGTCACCAAGAGCCACTACCAGGATCACCGGTCGAAGACCTTCGGCGGACAGGGAACCGGCAACAACTCGCTTGAAGCCGATGAAGCACTCGGCCCACGCGGCGTTGTTCGCTACGCCACGCTGGAGCAGTTCAAGGCCAACCCCGGATTCGCGAACGAGGGCGAGGGCCACGAGAAGACCGACATGGGGACCTCGATGTTCCCCAACTGGACTTACCCTGACAACGCCTGGGGCATGTCGATCGACATGAACAGCTGCACCGGCTGCAACGCCTGCATCGTCAGCTGCTACGCCGAAAACAACATCTCCGTAGTGGGCAAGCAGCAGGTACGCATCGGCCGCAATATGCAGTGGCTGCGCATCGACACCTACTTTGAGGGCGATCTTTCAGCGCCCCGCGCGCACTTCCAGCCCATGGCCTGCCAGCACTGCGAGAACGCGCCCTGCGAGCAAGTTTGCCCGGTCGGCGCAACGGTGCATACGCCTGAAGGCCTCAACACCATGGTCTACAACCGCTGCGTGGGCACTCGATACTGCTCCAACAACTGCCCCTACAAGGTGCGCCGCTTCAACTTCCTGCTCTTCGCCGATTACGAGACCGAAAGCCTCAAGCTGATGCGCAACCCCGACGTTTCCGTCCGTTCGCGCGGCGTCATGGAAAAGTGCAGCTACTGCGTGCAGCGCATCAACGAAGCCAAGATCGATGCGGACAAGGAGAACCGTCCGGTACGCGACGGCGAAGTCGTAACCGCCTGCCAGCAGGCGTGCCCGGCCTCGGCCATCACCTTCGGCAACATCAACGACAAGCAGAGCCGGGTTGCAAAACTTCGCGCCGACGAGCGCAGCTACCAGGTGCTTGCCGATCTAAACACCCGCCCACGTACCACGTATGTGGCCGCGGTCATTAATCCGAACTCCGAACTCGAAGAAGCGCCGGTGGAACACGCACCGGCAAAGGGTTAAATTCACGATGGCAACCAGCGAAGTGAAAACCAAAGATCCCGGAGTCGATCCCGCAACCGGAGAATTCCGGGTCATAGGGCCGGGCCAGACCTTCAAGTCGGTCACCGAGAAGATCTCGCGTATCGTGCTCACGCCGCATACGCCGCTCGGCTGGTTCATGTTCTTCGGCATCGCCGGCAGCGTTGCAACTGCGCTCCTGGTCGCCGTGGTGTGGCTGTTCCTTGTCGGCGTCGGCATCTGGGGCATCACCCAGCCGGTGGCATGGGGCTTTGCCATCATCAACTTCGTCTGGTGGATCGGTATCGGCCACGCCGGCACGTTGATCTCGGCAATTCTTCTCCTCTTCAAGCAGGGCTGGCGTAACTCCATCAACCGCTTCGCCGAAGCAATGACCATCTTTGCGGTGGTCTGCGCCGGTATGTTCCCGCTCATCCACGTGGGCCGACCCTGGCTCGCTTACTGGATGCTGCCGCTTCCCCTCTCGATGAATATCTGGCCGCAGTTCCGCTCGCCGCTCCTCTGGGACGTCTTCGCGGTTTCAACTTACGCCACCATCTCCGTGGTCTTCTGGTATCTGGGCATGATTCCGGACTTCGGCACCCTGCGTGACCGCTCCGAATCAAAGATCGGCCAGTACTTCTACGGCCTGCTTTCGATGGGCTGGCGCGGTTCCGTACGCCACTGGATGCGCTATGAAACGGCCTCGTTGCTGCTGGCCGGCCTTGCCACTCCGCTGGTACTCTCGGTACACACCGTCATCAGCTTCGACTTCGCGGTGGCCGTCCTTCCCGGCTGGCACACCACTATTTTCCCGCCCTACTTTGTCGCCGGCGCCATCTACTCCGGCTTTGCCATGGTGCTCACCCTGGCCATTCCGCTGCGCAAGTTCTACCACCTTGAAGCGCTGGTAACCGAGCGTCATATCGACAATATGGGCAAGGTCATGCTGGCCACCGGCTTCATCGTCGCGTACGGCTACGGCATGGAAGTCTTCATGGCCTGGTACTCGGCCTCGCACTGGGAAGCCTTCATGATGTGGAACCGCATGTTCGGGCCCATGGGCTGGGCCTATTGGGTGCTGGTCACCTGCAACCTTGCGATTCCGCTGACTACGCTGTGGTCTCGCAAACTGCGTACTTCCATCCCGTTCATGTTTGTCCTATCCCTCATCGTCAACACGGGCATGTGGTTTGAGCGCTTCGTGATCATTGTGACCAGCCTCTACCGCGACTTTCTCCCCTCGTCGTGGGGAACCTACCGCGCCACCAAGTGGGACTACATGACCTTCGTGGGAAC
Source organism: Acidobacteriaceae bacterium (assembly GCA_003133425.1). The sequence continues at coordinate 308 of PKXI01000253.1, read as the reverse complement.
GCTGGGATTGTTCACCGCGCTGTTCCTCTTGTTTGTGCGCTTCCTGCCCATGATTCCCATGAATGAGATCCGCATGATGTTACCCGGAGCAAAGATTACACCCAAGGCAACCGCGAAGGCTGGTGACTGATTATGCCCCCACGCGAAGGAACCTACGGCCTGTTGGCCGAATTCGATAACCCCAGCGACCTGGTGCGCGCCGCACGTCAGGCACGCCACGATGGCTGGCGGCGCATGGATTGCTACACGCCCTACCCTGTGGAAGAAGCGGCCGAGGCCATTGGCTTCCACCGCAACAAGGTGCCGCT
>PKXI01000350.1:5166-5552 GCA_003133425.1 Acidobacteriaceae bacterium | reverse complement strand
AATCATCAGTCCTCCTCAGCCGGGACAATGGCTGGACTCAAAGATATTCGGGTTTGACCTGAACCTCGTATCTTCGAAACAACGCTCGAAAATATCACCCATGAGGCCACCCCGTGTTATTCTTTCTCAAATTCGTATTGGTCCCTGCGGTAAACACAGGTTCCTCAGTGAGGCGTCTTCACCACAGAAACGATTCTCTGGCACACAAGGAATACTCATAAATCCAGGCGTCCCTGAACGTAGTAGCGCGCCGCACTCCGCTGCCGGCAACGCTGGGCTGTATAGGAATCCCTGCATCTCGGTGCACATCTGCTTTTGGAGGTAGTCAAGTTGTTGACGCGTTTCCACTCCTTCGGCAATGCAGTCGAGACCGAGATTTCGTCCTA
>PKXI01000350.1:0-5151 GCA_003133425.1 Acidobacteriaceae bacterium | reverse complement strand
ACTCCAATTCGTTTCAGGTCTTGCATAATCTTGATCGTGGTCTCTGAGTAGTCCAGTGTAAGGCTCTCTGTTAGTTCGAGTTCCAGCCATTCGGGTTCCAACCCGGTTTCGCGCAACACCCTTTCTACGGTACGTACGATATTGCCTCGATAGAACTGCTGCGCGGACACGTTGACCGTCACCCGAACCCGTGGTATTCCTTCCTTTTGCCATGCTACGTTTTGGAGGCATGCAGTTCTTAAGACCCATTCCCCAACCTCCACTATCAATCCCAGTTCCTCCAGTTGCGGTATGAACTCATTCGGAGAGATCAGCCCTTCCTCTGGGTGACACCAACGCAGCAACGCTTCCACTCCTGTTATGTGCCCTGAATTCGTTAAGACGAGCGGTTGGTAATGGACGACAAATTCGCCTCGTGCGCATGCCCGGTAAAGATCGTTTTCAAGTTTATGGCGGCGCTGCGTCGCCTCAGTCAGCTCCGGTGTGAAGAAGCAATAGATACCGCGCCTTTTCTTCTTGGCCTCATACATCGCAGCATCTGCGAATTGTAATAGGGCCACGGGATTCTCTCCGTCGGCTGGGTACACGGAGATGCCGATGCTGGCACTTACTTGCAGCTCGTGACCTTCGATCCGGAATGGCTCGCCCAGCGTGGACAGTACCTTCTGCGCAATGGTTTCGATGCCCCGGTTGTCTGCGACCATCGGAACGCCGATGACGAATTCATCTCCGCCTAGACGCGCTATGATATCGCTATCTCGCAGGCAGGCTTGCAGGCGCTTCGACACCGCTTCCAGGAGCCGGTCGCCCACGTAGTGACCAAAAGAATCGTTGACGTCCTTGAAGCGATCCAGATCCAGCATAAGTACGGCGACAGATTTCTGATTGCGGCGAGCCAGTGCAACTGCCTGGGCAAGACGATCCTCTAAGAGGATACGATTGGGTAGCCCGGTCAGTGCATCGTGAAGCGCCATATACCGTATCCGAAGTTCTGCCTGCTTTCGGTCAGTGATGTTATGGGAGATCCCCATTGTGCCGATGATCTTGCCATGCCGGTCTTTCAGCGGTACTTTCGTCGTAAGCGCCCAGGTCTCATGACCGTCCGGCCAAGTCTCCTTCTCTTCCATTCCTATCTTCGCCTGACCGGTACGAATAATCTCTTGTTCGTCCGCGAGAGCTTGGTCGGCGTGTTCCGAGCTGAAGATATCTGAATCGGTTTTGCCCACTGCTTGTGCTGGACCGGCCAGTCCGAAATAATCAGCCATTGCCCGGCCGATGCACACAAAGCGGCTGTCGCGGTTCTTAAAGTACACGTTGTCCGGAATGTTTTCCAGGAAAGCTCTTAGCAACTCGCGCTCGCTCTGATATCGTCGGTCCCCCAGCGATTTGAAGAACAGCAACCCAACAACGATAAGGGCGAGGACTCCAATCGCAACGACGCTTAGAGAAGAGGCGCCTGAGGCATACGACCGGTTCTCGTGAGCAAGTGTGCTGGGCGCGAACCTGAGGGCGATTAAGATTCCCGCTAGCGTGGCGCAAATCGCGATCACGACGTTAGGTACTGTCGGGATGTGCCCTTGCCACTTCATGACACGCCGAACCTCTCACGCTTAGGTGAGTGGGGATAAGATAACTCGCTGGCGTACAGCGGACAAGGGGACCAAAGTGTCTTTGAGATGTAACTTTGCGACCCGGTAAGTACCACCTTTGATGTAGGAGCCGGGTTGACCAAAGTCAAATGTGCTCACATCCGCTGGACCGCAGTGGAAATCTCCTTCTTCAGCACTGATTCGTGCGAATGTTCCACTCTTGAGCGATTTTGAAGGGCCAAGACCGTACGCTTACGATTCAGCCCTGCGGTGTGCAAGTACACAGGCCCCTCTGGAGTCAGTCAAAAGCGGCCACTACGGTGACAACCGAGGCAGACCGTGACATAGCCACTGCCGCCAACGCGAAGTGAATCGCCATGGGAGCACTGCGGCTGTAGCCTGGACTCTGCACTCGCTCCTGGCATCGATTTATCCAGAAACTGGCCCGCGTTGGACAAGGTAGACCGCAACGGTCCTGCTTGTTCGGCGCGGGCTTTTTGTTTTGTGTGGGGCGGGTTGACGCATTCACCAGGGGCAAGCAACGCGCTTTTCAAGAACGACTGGCTAAGAACCACCAACCCAACACCCAGATCGGCATGCAAATGGCAACGCCCAAGAGAATTCAGCGGGAAAGGGACTTTGTGAGTTCGACGAGACTGATGGCATCCGTTCGGTCGTCGAGCGGAAATCGCTCGGGGCCTGGATAAACGTAAAATCGCTCCTGCGGATTTAGATCGGCGCAGGCGGAATGAAAACCACGCTCGATCTTCGGCGCCGAAGAGCGTTTGACCTCGATGGCCAACAGTTCTCCGCCGGGAAGCGTGAGAAGAAGATCCACCTCGGTTCCGTTGGAGGTTCGATAATAGTGTGCCTCGGTTCCGTCTGGTGCTGCGGTGATCAGTGTTTCAATGACAAAGCTCTCCCAGGTTTGGCCGACGACCGGATGACCGAGCAGAGCTTCCTTGTCCCGAATGCCGAGCAGCGCGTGCGCAATGCCGCTGTCGCGCACATACACCTTAGGCGACTTGACCAGCCGTTTGCCGACATTCCGATGCCATGCCGGCAATCGTCGGACGAGCAGCAGGTCAACCAGAAGATCAAGATATCCGGCAACTGTTTTGCCATCGACAGCCAGACCGCGTGCCAGAGTGGCGGCATTCAGGATTTGAGCCTGGTTGTGTGCCAGCATCGTCCAGAAGCGCCGCAGCGTCTCCGCCGGAATGCGGGGGCCGAATTGCGAGATGTCGCGCTCCAGATAGGTGCGGACAAAATTGCGCCGCCAAAGCAGGCTGATGTCGTCGGACTCGGCCAGAAAGCTGCGCGGAAACCCACCCCTGACCCAGAGCATCTCGATGGAGGCCGGATTGATCTCCAAGGCATCGAACGGATCGAGTTCCAAATAAGAGATACGCCCCGCCAGGCTCTCGCCGGATTGCTTGAGCATGTCCATGGCGGCTGATCCAAGCAGGAGAAACCGTCCATTGGCTTTTCCGTGCCTCCGTCCCCGGTCGATGATGCCCCGCAACTGCTGAAACAAGTCCGGTACGCGGTGAACCTCATCGAGGATGACCAACTCGTTCTCGTGGTCCGCAAGATACTTGCCAGGATTGGAGAGCCTGGCCCGGTCATTCTCGTCTTCAAGATCCAGGTAGATAGAAGCTGTCTGCGCGCCAATCTCCAAAGCGAGAGTTGTCTTTCCAGCTTGGCGCGGCCCCAAAAGGACGACAGCAGGAGAATGGCGAAGCAGTTCATTCAGACGGGACGTGAGGCGGCGAGGGATCATGTATGTAATTATAGACAGTTACCCCATAAATGCATAGTTATGTTTGACAGCGGTTGGAATGCACTATTGACGAGTACACTCCGGTGCGCGGGTATGGGCTTCTTAATGAATGAAGACAGCCCGGCAAACCAAAGCCCAAACGGGCAAGCAAAGAGCGATGCCCAGGAGTATTCCGCGGGCAAAGCGAATGCCATCCGGACGTGGCAGCAGCTCGGGAATCCACTCATGCGCATTCGAAACACATGGGAGCGGTAGAGGCGACTTAAGGGAATCTTCACGACTTGCTTGCACATTCATCTCAGCACCATCTCCGCGTTTTACAGCAGATCGAGATTAAGTCCGTAAAGTTCTGTAGAAGCGTCTGAGTGGCGAGCGGCAGCGAGCCACCTGTTCGGTTCCTTAGGATGTTGTTTACCAGAACGACATTCACAAGGAGGACGGCAGAGATGGCTCGCAAGGGACAGGGTATTGAGATTTTGGCGGGATGGCAAGAGGGGCTTGGCGGAGAGGACTTTCTCCGCGATCTGGTCCAGCGCACCGTGCAGCAGGTTCTTGAAGCTGAGATGACCAGCTTTTTTGGCGCTGAGACCTACCAGCGCAACGAAGTGCGGCGCGGCTGGCGCAACGGCTACAAGCCTCGCACGTTGAAGACGCGGGTGGGCGAACTGGAGTTGATGGTCCCCAAGGACCGCGACGGGCAGTTTCAGACGGAGCTGTTCGAGCGCTATCAGCGCAGCGAAAAGGCTCTGGTTCTGGCCCTGTTGCAGATGTATGTGGAGGGCGTGTCCACGCGCAAGGTGAGCGCGATTACAGAAGCACTGTGCGGCTTGGAGGTGTCGAAGAGCCAAGTGTCGGCGCTGACGCAGAAGCTGGACGCGGAGGTGGCTGAATGGCGTATGCGGCCGCTGAGCGAAGAGTATCCGTACCTGATCTTCGACGCGCGTTATGAGAAGGTTCGGCGGGGCGGCTCGGTGGTGAGCCAGGGCGTGTTGGTGGCCATCGGCATCAGCGCCGCGGGCTATCGCGAAGTGCTTGGGGCCTGGGTTGCCGAATCGGAGTCGGAGGCCAGTTGGGGCGCGGTCTTCAGCGAGTTGAAGCAGCGCGGGCTGCGTGGCGTCAGTTATGTGGTGAGCGACGATCATGCCGGCATGGTGAAGGCCATTGAGCGGCATTTTCAAGGCGCGGTGTGGCAACGCTGCCAGGTGCACTTCGTGCGCAACGCGTTGAGCCTGTGCGGCCGGCAGCAGCGTCCGCAAGTGCTGCGGCTGATGAAGCAGGTGACCGAGTCGGCGACGCGTGAGGCGGCCATCGCGGCGCTCACGGTGGCCATCGCGGAACTGGAGAAAAAGGCTCCCAAGGTGGCTCGACTGTTGGAGGAATGCGGCGAACAGATCCTGAGTGTCTACGCGCTGCCGGAGGCGCATCAAAAGCGAATGCGCACGACGAATATGCTGGAGCGGCAGAACCAGGAGTTGAAACGGAGAACGAGGGTGATCAGGGTGTTTCCCCATGAGCAGTCGTGCCTGCGGCTGGTTTCGGCGCTGCTGATGGAGACCAACCAGGACTGGATGGGAAGAATCTACCTGCGCATGGAGGAGGAACCAGCCGCCGTAACCGAGACCCCGGCCGTGGCCGCCTGAGGGGCCAGCTCGCTCCGGGCTACGCCCTCCGCGAGCTGGCCCCTCAACCAACAAGAACAAGAACCAACTACCCTGAGGAATGGCAATCTACAGAAAACTTCGGACTTGACTTATCCTGAGGGTCGAGGGCACTTTCGGA
>PKXI01000383.1 GCA_003133425.1 Acidobacteriaceae bacterium | reverse complement strand
TTGAACCGTGCTCGTCTGGGGCGGAGCGTGTAATGCGGAAGGCGAGAAGGGAAAATTCTGTACTACTTTGATCATACGCCCACCACCACCCACGTGCCGACAGTTTCCCCGTCCTGGTGCTCAGCGGCCCCTAAGCGGAAGCAGCGGGGGGCTCAATCTATCCTATAACTACAATGATATGAATAGCTTGAAAAGCTTACCGGAATAATATACTTGGCCGGGTGCCGGGTGCCCCAGGTCTCGATTCTGAGACCTGGGATGCAGTACGCCCGCCTCACGAAGCACCTTCCTCATTCCCATCGAGGCAGGTGACCCACCCATTGCTTCTGCCCCCTTCGCTTGTTGGCAAAGATTGAAGGCTGTGCCCCATTCATCACGGCTCCATCGTGATGAGTGGGATCAGATGCATCTCGAAGCACCCCTTCATTCCCGTCGAGCCCGCACTAAATCTTCCCCACCACCTTCCGAAACACCCGATTGAAAAATCTCATGCGCCAGATCGACGGATTCGTCGATCGCGTTGCTCGTCGGGACGACGCGGAGGTTCACCTGCCGCTCGCGCGCCAGACGTATCCCGGCAATCAGACACGCCCCCAGGTAAACCAGGGAGCGGTTCAGCCGCGGCATCCCCGCGTCAGGGTCGAACACGTTGGAGCCTCAGCCGGTGCGAGAGAGTTCCGCGAAATAACTCCGCCGGCAGGTAGCGGCGCTTCACTCCGCACAGCGGACATTCTGCAACGATCCACGTATCCGGCATCGTAAGCACCGGAGCCGGAATGTTTTCCCCACATCCCTTGCATCGGATCGTGAAGTCGCAGCGCCGGGTTGTAGGCAGGTTGAACACCCAATCAGTATAGGCGAATAAAAGACGAAATTAATCCACAATCTTGTCTCTGCCTTTCCCGGGCTCTTCTGACCCCTGACTTCTGACCCCTGTCTACGGACCCCGCCGCCTTGCAGAGCAGAGACATGCCAGTTTCTTTCCTGATAAATGCCCAACAATAGGAGAGCAGAAAAAACGAGAGGCTCCTCCACCGGAGAAGCCTCAATCGCACTACTTACTGGATCGGTTTCCTAGAACCGGAACACCGCGCCGAATTCACCGCGCGCATTCCAATGCAGGTGTGGCGAGTACGCCAGGGCCGGCGTATTGTTGTTCAGCGAAAACGCCGCGCCAATCCTGTCGCCGGAGGCACGCAGAGCCCAGCGCGGGCTCAGGTTGTACACAACGCCTCCGCCAAAACCGCCTGCGAAGGAGATGTCGGGTGTCATGCCTTCGCCGCCCGTGTGTTCTATGCCCAGCAAACCATGAACAAAGCCGTCGAAGTTCCCGTAAAGAGTGGCGCGAAACTCCGGACCGGCCAGCGCGGAATAGACCGATGGGTTGCCGGGGTTGCCCGAACCGGTTGCCACTTTGTAGTAGTCTCCGAGAGCGGTAATGCCGAAGTGCCGGCCGAAATCGCGAGTAACGCCGAACTTGCCGCCGATTAACCCGTAGCGCGACTGGTTCACCTGGTTCAGGCTGGTGTAGCCTGCGCCGGCAAACAGTTCGTACTTGAAGGTGGGCACGCCCTGCTGGGCGGGAGGACGTTCTGGGGCAACCTGGCCTGCGGCCGCCAGGGGCATGAGAGCGGCCGGAATCATGGCCAAAATCGAAAGCAGGAACTTACTCTTCAACTTGAAACACTCCTCAACTATGCTGGGTCAAAACTGCCGCTTCCGGGTCAGGCCCCGAAGCGGACGCAGTTACTGTAAATCGGTACGTTTATAGACTATCCTCTCCACCCTGTTTCCATGAAGTCCCGCCCCATCAAGTCCCGCTATCTTTAGCAGTTTTGCTCATGCTCCGGCCCGCTCATCGCCCCTGGACCGGAACCGGCCCGGAGAGACGGACGATCTTGTCCATAGTGTCTGTAACTGTGACGGCAATTCCGCCGGGAAGATAGCGCCCAATCACCTCGGGACGAGTCCAGTCCAGCGCCCATCCGTCCTCAATGGCCACCACGGTGTATTGACCCGGAGCTGCATCGCGCATTGAAAAGCTGCCGTCGGAGTTGGATTGATCGCGCCGCACCAGTTCAGGAAAAGCCGCCGGATCCTTGGGAACCAGCAGCACCAGGACGCCCGCCTTCCCTTTTCCGACCACGCCTGCAAAACCCTCCACACGTGTCCCACCCGCGCTCACTTTCACTACCAGCGTCAGCGCGCGATCCTGCACAGTCACCACGTTCCCGCTGTGCGGCCGGCCACCCACCGCAATCGAAATCACAGGCGCCTGCATCCCCCCGATCTCTGCGCGCAGCTTCCATTTGCCCGCCGGAACCGCCGCAAAACTGAACGAGCCGCGGTTGAAGTCGGACACCATCGGCTTCAGTCCCTGCGAGCCGTCGGCGGGCTCCAGAATCACCACTGCTTCGCCGCTGAGTGACCCGCCGGTTGCGGTTTGCAGCGTTCCGCTCACCGCCACGGCGGGAATGCCTGCACTGGGTTCCACCTGCTGGCTGGTGTTGGCATCCAACTCGACCACGCGCGGCGGATCGCCCTGCGTCAACTCGTATTGTCCCGGTGCGACGCCAGTGAACTCCGCATGCCCGTTAGTGATCGCGTCCATGAAGTCGGCGCTCCGTGAGGAAAGCATTGTGCCGAAGATGGTTTGCTTCAATTCTGGAACGGCGGCCGATCCATCCTGCTTGCGCGCCGCCTCCACCCCCAGGTGCAGCGCCGGAACCGCATGCAGACTCACGTCCGCCTCCGCCCGGGTGCCCCCGGTCAACACAATCGGCGAAGCAGAGGCCTCGTCTGTCGTCGAATCGAAAAAGGTAATCGGGTAGGCCACATCGAGCGCGCGATTGCCCTCGCCCTGCCGGGAGCCGCGGCCCGCACTGTGCATCGCATACCAGGGCTCAGCTTTCACCGCCAGCAAATACTCCCCTTTGCCCAGGTTGCCGAACTCGTAAGCTCCGGTATCATCGGTAACAGTCGAATCCGCCTGCGCGATCTTTTCCCCCGGTGTGTGGCCCTGCGGCTTCTTGAAGAGCATCACCTGCGCCCCTTCCAGCGGATCGCCTCCATCGGCCGTCACCACCCCGCGCAGCACCGCACCGGGCGTCAGCCGGAAAACAAGACCGCTCGTGTCCTGGCCGTCGCCGGTCACAATCGCCGAACTAAACTCCTCGTGCTCGTCGTAGAAGGCGCTCGCGTAGCCGCGCTTTGACGCCGACAGCTGGTACATGCCCGCAGCCAGCCCGGAGATGTCAAATCGCCCATCATTGCCGGACTGAGCCGACGCAATGCGGCGGCTGTCCTCCTCGGCCAGCACAGCCACGGTCGCGCCCCGCACCGGGCCGCCCGTCACAGCATTCACCACCGTACCCGCGATGCGATAGGCGCTCGCGCCGGTCCCGCCTGTGTGCACCGATGAGCCGCTCTGCGCCGACGCCGTCGCCACGTACACCATGGCAAGCATGATGGCCCCGGCTGTTTTGAAAGCACGCATCATTGTCCCGCCGCCTCGACCACCAGGCTGCCGGTCGCGCCAGGAGATAACGTAATCGCCTGCCCAGGGTTCTTGAGCACCGCCAGCGCCTCGCGATTCCGGTACGCAAGCTGCACTGCGCCGGCAAAGGTGTACACGTGATAATCGCCCGGCGTCAGGCCATTCAGCGTAATGTTTCCGCCCGTCGAAGGCCGCAGGGTCACCGGCTCCACATCTGCCGTCGAGTCGAAATCCGGAACCACGTACACGGCAAAGAAGGGCTCCTCGCCGGCGGTAATCGACGCCAGCGTCTCCGGCAGGCTGAGTTGCAGCGCGGCGCAGTCGTCGCGCAGGGCAAGTTCCATGAGCGCCGTTGAGCCCGAGAGCCCGATCCTTACCGGTTCGCGCGCCAGAGGGGCGCCGCCGGCAGTNNCCCGCCGTGAACGAGGCCTCGCAAAGCCCTCTCGCCGATACATGCGTGTGTACCCAATAAACGCCGGGAATGGTGTAGCTCGCCGTCAACGGACCGTCTGCGGGCCCGTTCGCATAACCGCTCACCATGTTGTCGTCGATCCATCCCCCGGCCTGGCTCACCATCACCATGACCAGCTCGTTCCGGCTTGCCTGCGCTCGCGCGCCATTGTGGACCACGGTGACCTGGACCGGACTTGGGCGCGGCACAGACAGCGGAACACGCAGCCTGGCAACGCCCTGTCCGGCAACCGTAAAATCCGCCGTCCCCACCAGCACATCGGATTCCTGACTCGTGCCGGTGGAGACGTTGGCCCTTGAATTCGTCGCTTGCACGCGCGGAACCGTCGACACCAGCATCGAGTAGGTTCCATCGGGCAGCAGTGCCTGGATGGTATGCGTGGCCTCGTCGAATTGGGTCTGGTAGGGAACCTGGCGGCCCGCACTGTTCATCACGATCGCGGAAAGGTTCACTCCCGCGCGGCTCGCGGAACTGCCTTGCGGAAACACAGCCTCCGCGGTTACAGCCTGATAGGGTTCCAGCGTCAGCAACAAGTTTGCGGTTGTCTCTCCGCCGTTTGCCACTCGGATCTTCGCGGCGCCTGAAGGGTCGCGCGCGTCGGGATAGTAAACGCTCGCGTAGCCCCAGCGCTGGCCGGCTCCTCCCGGCGTCCCGTCCAGATCGCTCTCCATCGACGGCTCACTGAAGATGGCATACTCGCCATCCGCAAGCCCGCCAAAGCGGAACGTTCCATCGCTGCGGGTCTTTGTTCCTCCTGCCGCCTGCCAAATTGTGCGGCCATCCACAATCGCTCGGCGCGCCAACGCGACTGCAATGCCCTCGGCCGTGTCGCCCGTTGAGAGCTCCACCTGGCCGCGAATCGCGCCGGTTGGCGCAAGCGTGAAAACCACGTCGGGCATCTCCGCGGCCACCATCACGTTGTGTGCAGGGCCGACCTGATCCCCTTGAGCCGCCGCTTCACCGCCGTTGGAGAGATCGCGAAAACCGGGCTTGCGCACCCCAACCGATTGCGGCCCGACAGGAATGTTGGGAATCTCGAAACGGCCGTCGCCGTCGGTCAGCGCGCCGGTATTGGCGTCGCCCTCAATCCGTACCAGCGCTCGCGGCAACCCTTCTCCTGTCGCCGCATTGCGAACCACCCCGTGCAGCGTCGTCAATGTGCGATCGAGTGTCGAAGGCTGCGCCGGCTCTTGCGCCACAAGCGAAAAATTCACAGCAGATAGGAATCCCAGCAGCAAACCGGCACCGAGCGCTCGCCGGAAAGAGTTTCTCCGCAAGCCGCGCCGGCCTTCGGCCGATTCATGATTTGTCCATTTTTCGATTGTCGGCGAGTCCACTCACCATTGTGACTCGTCGCAGTGAGGATAGGAAAGCAGGCGGCCCTACTTCCTCAAATTCAGCAGCGCATCGCGATCCACCACTTCGCCGTCCACAATCAGCGTGGAAATCCGGCGCGCATTCCACACGCTCTCTGTAGGGTCGCCGTCGACCACCAGGATATCCGCGCGGCGGCCGGGCGCCACAAGCCCCAGCTCATTCCAGCCGAACTGGATGGCGTAATTATTTGTGGCGGCAGCCAGCGCTTCGCGCGGAGAAAGTCCGAGCCGCACCAGCAATTCAAGCTCCGTGTGCAGCGAGACGCCGGGCACCGTGCCATCGACCGGCGCACCCGACGCCGCCAGATAATGGGGATAGGCGGCAAAGATGGTCTCGTTGATATTCCACATGCGCATAGCCTCCTGTTGGGCCTTCTTGCGCTGGCTCTCCTCCATCCAGCGCTGTCCGGCGGCAGGCACGTGGCGGGTCCAGGGGGCGAGCGGGTATGTCAACTCGCCAGTGGCGTAGTTCGAAGGATTGTACATGCGCGCCGGGTCGAGAATTGCCGCCACCGGCTCCTTCCACAAGTTGCGGTGGTCGGGCAGTTCCACGTAATTCAGGCTGAAGGTGGGCATCAGCGCGGCATGGTGCGCGGCCAGCATGTGAGCGTATCCGCGCAGGTGCGGGTCGGTGGGTGGCAGGCGTTTGGAGTAGTCGTATGCCGTGTTCGCCGACGATCCTTCGGGGTCGTCGACCAACGGCCGCTGCAACTCATCGGGAACCACGCCGAGATCGTAGCGGCTCATGTGCACCAGCGCATCCACGCCGGCCTCAACGCCCACCGTGTAAGGCGTGGAAACGAACTCACCATAAGTAATAAGCCCCAACTGGTGGGCGTGCGCAATAAGCCACTGCGTATTGGCGGCGGTAATGTTGTGGCTCAGCAAGACAACGCGCGTCCCGAGCCGGGCTGTGTCACTCAGTTGCTGGCCGCTGTCTTCAAGATTCAGTTCGACGCGGTGGGTGCCCTCTTTGAGTTTGCCGAGCCACGCCGGCTGCTTGGCCAGCAGGCTCCAATTGTCGGTGGAGCCCACCGAGTCAATTGGATAGAGATGTGGCCGGGGATTGGCGGAGAAATCGACAAGACCGTGTTCGTGGTCGCTGCGGACCACCACAGTGGTGACGCCTAGGTAGAGATTGGCATTGGCCTGGCCCTGGGAGTTCACGCCGGCGTAGCCGTCCACCAGGCCGGGGATGATGAATTTTCCTGTGCAATCGATAACTCGGGCGCCTTTGGGAATAGCAACCGCCCCCGAAGCGCCGACCTCGCTGATACGGCCGTCACGGACGATGACCACGGCATTCTGCAGGTCGCGCGCCGAGCGGCCCCAGTCCGTAACATCCACCAGTGTGCCGCCCGTCAAAACCAGGGGAACGGAAGCCGCTGCACTGGCAGGGAGCTGAGGCCCAGGCTTCGGCAAGGCCACCGCGGCAGCCAGGACCAAACCCATCCATAGCGCACAGTGACGATACATTCGCATACGAAAGAGGGCCTGTTCAGGATTGTCGCACAGCGATTTGGGAGAGGCCGTCAGTCGGCACTCCGCTCCGAAATTATCGGATGTTCGCGCTTTTGCTGATCCAGAATCGCTCAACTGGCCACGAGTGTCGGACGCCGCCGCCCCGCAAGCAGCGGCAGCACCTGGGCCAGCGCCGCATCTGCGCTGATGCCGTACTTCGCGCGCAGATCGTCCACTTTGCCGTGCTCTATAAATTGATCGGGCCAGCCAATGCGGACCACCGGAACCTTGCTGCCCATCTCTTCCAATGCCTCAACAACAGCCGACCCAAAGCCGCCCATCTGCACGTGATCTTCAAACGTGACGAAGGCAGCCACGCGGCGGGAATACTGTTCGAGCATCTCGCGATCGATAGGTTTGACGAACCGCGGATTCACAACCGCAGCAGAGTAACCCTCGCGCTCCAGCCGGACTGCCAGATCGCGCGCCAACGCGGTCATCGGCCCCAGGCCCAGAATGGCTACGTCGGAGCCGTCCTGAAGGATCTCTGCTTTGCCGATAGGAAGCACCTGCGGCTCAGCCTTGCGCGCAACGCCGACTCCTATGCCGCGCGGATAGCGAATCGCGCTGGGGCCGGGAATCTCGAGCGCCGTCTTCATCATGTCGGCCAGCTCGTCCTCGTCCTTGGGAGACATCAGCACCATCTCGGGAATGGAACGCAGATAGCCAATGTCGAACAACCCGTGATGCGTGGGCCCGTCATCGCCGGACAGCCCGGCGCGGTCCATGCAAAACAGCACTGGCAGCTTTTGCAGGCAGACGTCGTGGACGATCTGATCGAATGCACGTTGCAGGAATGTGGAGTAGATGGCGCACACCGGCCGGAATCCGCGTGTTGCCATGCCGGCGGCAAACAAAACCGCGTGCTCCTCGGCAATGCCTACATCAAAATAACGCGTGGGGTGGTGAGGCCGGAAGAGATCGAGGCCCGTGCCGTTGGGCATGGCCGCGGTGATGGCCACAATGCGCTCGTCTTTTGTGGCCATATCGGAAAGCGTATTGGCGAAGACCTCGGAATATGTGGGCAAGCCGGCAGGCTTTGTAAGGCCGGTCTCGGGATCGTAAGGTCCCAGGCCGTGAAACTTCTTCTGGCCGTCGAGCGCGGGCTGAAAGCCGCGGCCCTTCTGCGTCAGCACGTGCAGAAGCACCGGGTGATCGGCGGCCTTGAGAAACTTGAAGGTCTCGATCAGCAGCGGCAGGTTGTGTCCGTCGATGGGGCCAAAGTACTCCAGGCCGAACTCTTCAAACAAAATGGATGGCCAAAGAATACTCTTGGCGGCTTCTTCGGCACGGCGTACCACCTTGATGGCCGTCTTGCCGCCGAAGCGCTCGATCAGGCGAGTGGCTGTCTTGTGCAGATGCTGGTAGTGCTCGTTGGTCACGATCCTGTGGAAGTAGCGGGCAATGGCGCCCACGTTGCGATCGATGGACCATTCGTTGTCGTTGAGCACCACGATCAGGCGCTTGGTCTGCTCAGCGATGTTGTTCATCGCCTCGAACGTAATGCCATTGGTGAATGCGGCGTCGCCGGCCACGGCAATCACGTGCTCCGTGCCGCCGGCCAGGTCGCGGGCCACAGCCATGCCCAGGGCTGCGGAAAGCGCGGTGCCTGCGTGTCCTGCGCCGAAGCAATCGTGTTCGCTCTCGGTGCGCAGCATGAAGCCATTGAGTCCGCCCGGTTGGCGAATAGTAGCAAGACGGTCGCGGCGGCCGGTGAGAATTTTGTGCACATAAGCCTGGTGACTGACGTCGAACATGATCTTGTCTTCGGGAGTGTTAAAGACAGCGTGCAGCGCCATCGTCAGCTCCACCACGCCCAGATTCGGGCCCAGGTGGCCGCCGGTCTTTGACAGCGTCTGAATCAGGAATTCGCGGATCTCCTCCGCCAGTTCGACCATCTGCGCTTCGTTCAGGCGCTTCAAGTCTGAGGGGGATTGGATTGATTCCAACAGTGTTCCCATGTACTTCCTTCTCCCTGGACAACACCGGGCCTCCAGGGGAGAGGCCCCTGCGGCGGAAAAAGAGCTCCCCAGGCAGGGGTGCTTCAAACTGGTTTCGCCATCCACTAGTATACCTTTGCCCAGTATTGGGCCGGTGTTCGTTTAGACGGGCGGCCAGGGCAATCGCATGAATCCATTTTGTTAACCAGGCCGATTACGATCTCTATCGCGCCGGAGGCGCAGCGGTCGTTAGCCCCGCGCTTTAGCGCTTTCAATTACCCACAAG
>PKXI01000389.1 GCA_003133425.1 Acidobacteriaceae bacterium | reverse complement strand
TATTACCAGTGGTGAGCGGCGGCACGCTGTCGAACTTCGCCATCACCGCGGTCAACGGCGCCTGGAGTATTACGCAGGCGGCATTGACGCCGACGACGACGACGGTGAGCTGCCCGGCGAGCGTTGGCTATAGCGGCCTGGCGCAGACACCGTGCACGGCGACGGTTACGGGCTCGGGCGGCTTGAGCCAGTCGCTGACGGTGAGCTACACCAACAACACCAACGCGGGCACGGCCACGGCCAGTGCCAGCTACGCGGGCAACACGACTTATGCATCGAGCAGCAACACGGCGAACTTCACAATCAACCCAGCGGCGGTGACGGCGACGGCGGGCAGCTACAACGGCGTTGTTGACGCGTCGTCGCATGCGCCTTCGGCCTGTGCCGTGACGGGCGCGTACACGGGCAGCCTGAGCTGCACCAACAACCCAGCCTCGGTGGGACCGGCGGTGGGCTCGGGAACGGTATTACCAGTGGTGAGCAGCGGTACGGCGAACTTCGCGATCACTCTGGTCAATGGCTCCTGGAATATTTCGGTGGCGCCATCGACGACGACGACGGTGAGCTGCCCGGCGAGCGTTATCTATAGCGGCCTGGCGCAGACACCGTGCACGGCGACGGTGACGGGCTCGGGCGGCTTCAGCCAGACGCTGACAGTGAGCTACACCAACAACACCAACGCGGGCACGGCCACGGCCAGTGCCAGCTTCGCNNGCGAGCAGCAACTCGGCGAGCTTCACGATCAACCCGGCTAGCCAGGCAATCACCTTCACACAACCCACCTCGCCGGTAATCTACGGCGTATCTCCCATCACCCTTTCAGCAACAGGCGGTGCATCGGGCATGCCAGTGGTCTTCAGCATCGATGCAAGCAGTACTGGTTCCGGCATCATCAGCGGCAGCACGCTGACGGTAACGGGAGTTGGAAATGTGATCATCGATGCCAACCAGGCGGGCAACTCAAACTATCTGGCCGCCACACAAGTGACACGGTCGATCGTCGTTAATCTGGCTGCTCTGACAGTTGCGGCTAACAACGCGAGCCGCGTCTATGGCATCGCTAACCCGGCATTTACTGGCAGTGTAACGGGGGCTCTGAAAGGTGACACGTATACAGAGACCTATTCAACCATCGCTACAATCAATTCGAACGTCGGAACGTACCCAATCGTTCCAAGTGCGGTAGGCGCGAATCTGTCTGACTATGCCGTCACGGTGCAGAACGGCATCCTTACGATTACGCAGGCAGGAACAACAACATCGATGAACGCAAGCAGTTCATCTGTCACTCCGGGACAGACGGTTACGCTGACCGCTCAGGTGGCTTCCGCAACCACGGGCACGCCAACAGGTTCGGTAACCTTCTATGATGGGACCACGTTATTGGCTACTGTACCGTTAACCGCGGGCACAGCAACAATGAGCACCGGATCGCTCACTGCCGGATCAGCCAACACTCTGCAGGCTGTGTATAGCGGAGATAACAACTTCACAACCAGCACATCATCCATATCCTCTGTAACGGTGGCTTCGCTGGACTTTACTGTGGCGGTCCTCGGATCACCCAGCAATACAGTGCAGCCAGGAACCGTTGCCACCTATCAGGTAGCCCTGACACCGCTTTATGGAAACTATCCAGGTCAGGTTAGCTTCGCAGCGAGCGGCCTGCCGTCGGGTGCGTCGGTCACATTCAGCCCCTCAACGATTGCATTCGACGGTGGTAAGCAAACGATAAAGGTGACCGTACAGACACCTGCTGCGGCGAAGCTGGAGTTGCCGGGGATTGGGCGCAAACTAGCTCCCTTGACTTTGGCGTTCCTCCTGATTCCATTGTTTGGAGCGCGGAAGCTGAGAAGGCAGGGACGTAGACTGAGCAGGCTGGCTTGCTTAATGCTGCTGCTCGGTTGCTCACTGGCAGGAGTCGTGATGACCGGTTGCGGTGGAGCAGCCTTTAAGCAGTCTGTGCAAACCTACACGGTCACGGTCACTTCGACGAGTGGAAATATGCAACACTCAGCTTCGGTAACACTGGTGGTTGAGTAGCCCTATGAGGAGACTGACGATGCACGCCTACCTTCTTAGCGGCTTGCCCATTTGTGGGAGCTACCAGGACCACTCCACTCGCGGTGCAGGTTGTCCCCGCGGGTGGATCGCCTGGTTTTCATCTGAACATAGCTGGTCTGGCTTGGAAACAAGTGCAAGCAGTCTCCCCTTGCTCGCAGGTGGTGCCTAGAAATGAAGTTTTCCCGTCGGATTGCATTGCGTGCATTCGAGGCTAATTGGATGCACACCCAACTGCTTAACGGCGCCGGCGATGCGCAGAACGCTCTTCTTTTTGGCGCAGGAATCGTCTATTGCTTTAGGCGAGACTCTTCTTGAAGTTTGTGATATTTGGTGAAGTGCTTGTGGGCGCCAGACTCGCGCCGGAGGTGTGAACGGCACTGGTTTAAGCAGGCTGCTCCACAATTGAAAGTTCGGTTGAGCTGTTTCATTTGCATAGTCCGAGCAAGTGAAGGCCTGATTTTGAGTTTAGGCATCGCGTCACAAGAAACTGACTAATCGGATCATTTCTTTTCGGCACTCGCCCAGCGACGAACCGAGCGCCTTCAATGGCGTGGATAATGATCGGGTGCACGCTTTTGTGGGCAATCTGGATATCTACCAGATTGTGTGCACGACGTAGAATTCGCCTGGTGAGAATTCTGTCGATTTGCTTCACTGTGTTTGGGCGCTAAGGATGCCGGTAAAAGGTCGCGTACGTGGCGCCATTACAAACGTATGTCTGCAAGAAAACCAAAATTCTGATGCTCAAAATACCACTGGGAGCCAACTCAAAACGTTTAGAAGCCAGAAGTTCGCCGCTAGGTAATCAAATGAATATTACATTAGGCATCTTCATGAAGGTTACGTCCGGCGCATGAAGCGCCGTTAATTCCATTGATTTTGCCCAACATTTAAAGCAAGATAGACGTCAACAACAAAGCTGTCTGTTCAAAAAAGATCATCCCCGGGCATTTTTTGATTGGACACCGTTCATTTCACGTCTATCTCTACAAAGTTTCCTCACGAGGTCCGATCAATGATGAGTAACGAAAAAGGGGTCGCCGTCCTCTTAGTGCACGAGAGGAGGATGGTCAGTGAGTTATATGCCGAGGCGTTCAATCGTCGGCCGCGCTTTCGCGTCGTTGCCCAAGTTGGAAAGATTAGCGAGGCTGTTCGGGTTATCCAGGAATCAACGGTTGATGTCGCACTGATTAGTTCGACGCTGAATGATGGTGCCGCGAGCGGGCTTGATGCGTTGCCGCAAATTAGAGCGGCTTCTCCCAGCGTCAAATTGATAGTGCTCCTGGAGGAAAGCGACAGTCGCTTTGCTATGGTAGCCTTTCGTGGTGGCGCCGATGGTGTAATTAGTCCCGCGATCGACGGCTTCAGCCGCCTCTGCCGNNCGGTTCAGGTGGTCAGTAACACGGGCGAGGCATTGCTGACCAGGCGAGAAGAAGAAGTCGTTCACCTTGTCGAGGACGGACTAACAAATCGGCAAATCGCAGTGAAACTTGGGCTCAGCGAGCATACGGTAAGGAACAATCTATTTCGGATCTTCGACAAGCTAGGCGTGTCCACCCGCGTGGAACTAGCGCTCTACACCATGCGTCACTCCAGACTGGCCCCCGTCAAAGAACATGCAGTTCAGATAAGAGACTCCAGAGTGCGTACGCGTAAGAAAGATCCTGTAACTGGGATTGCAGACCTGGGGAATGTGAGTTCACGCCTCAGCGCATAGCTGAGAGATGAAACAAGCATTTCCGAAGTCATAACCGGGACAGGATCCGTCTGTTACTGCTTCGCTTTTTCCAAGACATTAACCATGCCAACAGAGGCTAATTTTTTCCCATCGGAGCTAATGTCCTAGGCTGTTTCTCTATGGCCGCTTTTGAAGTGATAACCTATGACCGCTTTTGAGTGATCGCCGAGGCGCCAATAGAATCGATCAGAATAACCGGCATCGTGACCTGCGGACGTTGGCTACTGTTTGGACTCAAAACCGCGGCCACTTCCCGGAGCTGTGGATGCGGCAGGCCCCTTGAGAAGCGCAATCTGCGTCTGTCGTAATGCTTCCACTTTACCGTCCGCGGGATCTTTCACCCATCTCGCGTAGAAGTCGCCCATCAGGCGGCTGGTACTGGCGTCGTTCACATCCCACAACGTGGCGAGTACTGCTTCGGCGTCGTTCTGCTGAGCAATCATGCCCGGGCTGTCCATCTCCAGTCCGTCTTTGGCTGCGTCTTCCTTTGCAGTGCTGCAGGCCGAAGGGCTCAGTAACTGCGTTCCATGGAAACTGATCTCAGTGTATATCCTTCCGTGGCTCCGGCATTTTCCCCGCCCAGCATCAGGTAAAGCTCCGCGAAGGCGCTCAATTTGGCCGATCACATCCTGAGCTGAGCCGCGCACAAAAAAGCCCCAGGCCGCCATCCAGATGGCTGAGCCAGGAGCCTTTCTAGCAAAAAAGAATCTTGCCTAAACCGTTGCGCGATGGAGCAATGGTACAGCCTCCGTTTGCGCATTCAGGTATGCGTCTACGGCTGCTGCTGCTTTGCGGCCTTCTGCTATGGCCCAGACGACGAGGGACTGTCCACGGCGCATATCCCCGGCGGCAAAGATGCCATCGACAGAGCTCATGTAGTTGGTTGTGGCAACGTTGCCGCGGTTGTCCAGAGCCAGGCCGAGTTGCTCAATCATGCCAGAGCGGACGGGGCCAAGGAATCCCATTGCAAGCAGTACCAGGTCGACGTCCAGGCTGAACTCGGCGCCGGCAATCTGCTCGAACTTGGGCGGGGGACCAACACGGACGGCGTGCAACTGCTTGACATTGCCGTTTTCGTCACCGGTAAACTTGACGCTGTTGATGCTCCAGTCGCGAATCCCGCCCTCCTCGTGAGAGCTTTCGGTGCGCAACTGCATGGGCCAGAGCGGCCATGGGGTGGTGGCGGCGCGCTCGTTCGGCGGTTTCGGCATGATTTCAAATTGATGAACGCTCTTTGCGCCTTGTCGATGGCTGGTGCCGAGACAGTCGGCGCCGGTGTCGCCGCCGCCGATGATGAGAACTCGCTTGCCTGTGGCAAGGATGGCGATGGAAGGGGCAACGATATCGCCTGCATTTCGGCGGTTCTGTTGAGGCAGAAACTCCATGGCGTAGTGAATGCCCTTCAGTTCGCGGCCGGGGATATTGAGATCGCGTGGATGCTCCGAGCCGCCGCAAAGCACAATCGCTTCATAGTGTGCGGTTAGTGCTTCCACTGAAACGTTGACGCCGACGTGCGCGCTTGTGATGAATTTGACGCCCTCGGCGCGCATTTGCTCGATGCGGCGATCGATGACTTGCTTTTCCAACTTGAAGTTCGGAATACCATAGCGAAGCAAACCGCCGATGCGGTCGTTCTTTTCATAAACGGTGACAGAGTGCCCGGCGCGGCGCAGCTGCTGGGCGGCGGCCAGGCCGGCGGGGCCGCTACCGACAACCGCTACCCGCTTGCCAGTGGAATGGTCGGGGGGCTCGGGATGAATCCAGCCTTCATCCCAGCCGCGCTCGACAATGGAGCGCTCGATGAGCTTGATGGAGACGGGCGGCTGATTGATGCCGAGAACACACGCGGCCTCGCAGGGGGCAGGGCAAATGCGGCCTGTGAACTCAGGGAAGTTGTTTGTCGAGTGAAGGCGGCGAACGGCTGCCTCCCAGCGGCTGTTGTAGACCAGGTCGTTCCAGTCGGGAATGAGATTGTTGATCGGGCATCCGGTGTGGCAGAAAGGCACACCGCAATCCATGCAGCGGGCACCCTGGTCACGCTGCTTTGCTTCAGGGAAGGGCTCGTAGATTTCGAACCAATCCTTGATGCGCTCATCGGCCTTGCGGCGGGTGGGCTGTTCGCGTTGAATTTCTAGAAATCCTGTGACCTTACCCATGCAATACCTCTGCCGAAGACGTCACCAGTGGCGACGCAGTAGTGGGTGGAGCATAAACCGATTCGACACGAGGGGCGCCAAGGACACGCTTGTACTCGTGCGGGAATATCTTGATGAATCTTGGTTGGGCGTCGGTCCAATGCTCGAGGACCCACGCAGCGCGGGGGCTACCAGTTAGATCGCGGTGGCGTTCCAGCAGGGCGCGGACGCGCTCCACGTCAGCCTCGGCAACCAAGGGTTCGAGATCGACGCTGGTCTTGTTGCAGCGCCTGACCGAAAAGTCGCCCCTTCCATCGTAGACGTAAGCGATGCCACCGCTCATGCCGGCGGCAAAGTTCCGACCTGCTTTCCCGAGTACGACGACGGTACCGTTGGTCATATACTCGCATCCGTGGTCGCCCACACCTTCCACGACAGCTGTTGCGCCGGAGTTGCGGACGGCAAAACGTTCACCTGCGATGCCGTTGAGAAAGACCTCGCCAGATGTTGCACCGTAGAGAACGACGTTGCCGACCAGGATGCTTTCCTCGGGAAGGAAGCTGGAAGTCTTGGGCGGATACGCGATGATGCGCCCGCCGGAAAGTCCCTTGCCAAGATAGTCGTTGGCATCGCCTTCAAGCTCAAGAGTGACGCCAGAAGGAACGAAGGCGCCGAAGCTCTGACCTGCCGAGCCCTGAAAGCGGAAGTGAATCGTTCCGTCCGGCAACCCTGCCGACCCGTATTTGCGGGCGATCTGGCCACCAAGCATCGCGCCTACAGTGCGGTGAACGTTACGAATTGCGAAGCTGCCGGAGACTGGTGTCTGCGATTCGAGTGCGGGCGCGGCCTTGGCAATGAGGACATGATCGAGCGCCTGAACGAGTCCGTGATCCTGAGCCTGCATGCGGCGGCGGGCAACACGAGAGGGCAGGGTGGGCGAGTAGAGGATTGAGGAGAGATCTATGCCCTTGGCCTTCCAGTGCGCATCGGCGACGGCAGCATCAATCTTATCGACGCGGCCAACCATTTCATCAACAGTGCGGAAGCCGAGTTTTGCCATGTACTGGCGCATCTGCTCGGCAATAAAGAAGAAGAAGTTGACCACGTGCTCGGGCTGGCCTGTGAAGCGTGCCCGCAAAACCGGATCCTGCGTTGCGATGCCAACCGCGCAAGTATTCAGGTGACATTTGCGCATCATGATGCAGCCCATCGTAATGAGCGGCATGGTGGCAAAACCGTACTCTTCGGCGCCAAGCAGGGCGGCGATAACTACATCGCGGCCTGTCTGAAGCTTGCCATCGGTCTGCACGCGGATGCGGCTGCGCAGATCGTTGAGCAGAAGTACCTGCTGCGTTTCAGCGAGACCGAGTTCCCAGGGCAGGCCGGCGTGCTTGATAGAGCTGAGCGGGGAAGCACCGGTGCCGCCGCTGTCACCTGAGATGAGCACGACATCGGCGTGGGCTTTGGAGACGCCGGCCGCGACCGTGCCTACACCGACCTCAGAGACGAGCTTCACAGCGATGCGAGCCTGGGGGTTGACGTTCTTGAGGTCGTAGATGAGCTGGGCCAGATCCTCGATTGAGTAGATGTCGTGGTGCGGCGGTGGCGAGATTAGGCCCACGCCAGCGATGGAGTGGCGGGTCTTGGCGATCACCTCATCCACCTTGTACCCAGGCAATTGTCCGCCTTCGCCTGGCTTTGCGCCCTGCGCCATCTTGATCTGGAGTTCATCTGCGTTTACAAGGTAGTTTGTCGTAACACCGAAGCGGCCGCTGGCAACCTGCTTGACCGCGCTCCGGCGCAGATCGCCGTTCGGGTCGCGCGTGAAGCGGGCTTCGTCTTCACCGCCCTCGCCGGTATTGGACATGCCCCCGATGCGATTCATTGCAATGGCCAGAGTTTCGTGCGCTTCTTTGCTGATCGATCCGAAGCTCATTGCGCCAGTCGTGAATCGCTTCACGATCTCCTTCGCCGGCTCAACCTCTTCGATAGGAATGGGGTGATCCGAGTATCTGAGCTTGAGCAATCCGCGTAGAGTACACAGTTCGCGATTCTGGTCGTCGAGCAGATCGGTGTACTCCTGGAAGGTGGCAGGACTGTTCTGGCGTACGGCGTGTTGCACCTTGCTGATCGTGAGCGGATTCAGAAGGTGATATTCGCCGCCTTCGCGGTATTGATACTGGCCGCCGACGACCAGGTCGGTCTCGGATTCGGTGAGGGGTTGGAAGGCGTAGGCGTGCTTCATTTGGGCCTCACGGGCCAGCACGTCTAATCCGACACCCTCGATACGGGAGGCCGTCCCGGAGAAGTAAGCGTCGATCAGGAACTGGTTGAGACCGACAGCCTCAAACACCTGCGCGCCGCGATAGCTCTGCAGAGTGCTGATGCCCATTTTGGAGAAGGTCTTCAGTAGGCCCTTGTTGATGGCTTTGATGAAATTCTTCTCAGCGTATTCCGCGCTCACGTCGTCCGGCAGCAGCCCGCGGCTCTTGAGGTCGTGCAGAGATTCAATTGCAAGGTAAGGATTGATGGCGCTGGCGCCGTAACCGATGAGCAACGCAAAGTGCATCACCTCGCGCGGTTCGCCGCTTTCAATGATGAGCGCAACTTGAGTGCGGGTCTTCTCGCGGACCAGCCGATTATGCACCGCGGCCATGGCCAGCAGGCTGGGTATAGGCGCGTAGGTTGGATCGACGCCGCGATCGGAGAGAATCAGCAGCGTGTAGCCCGATTGCACGGCGTGCGCGGCGCGTGCGCTCAAATCTTCAAGGCTGCGGCGAAGACCCGCCTCGCCATCTGCGGCGCGGAACAGAGCTGGCAGCGTGGTCGCGAGCAGATCGCCTGAAGAGACGCGACGGAGCTTTCTCCAGGTCGCGGTTGGTCAGAATCGGATGAGGCAGCTTGAGCGTGTGGCAGTTCTCTGGCGCCTCATCGAGGATGTTGCGCTCAGTGCCGATGTAGCTGATCAGCGACATCACCATCTCCTCGCGGATGGGGTCGATCGGCGGGTTTGTTACCTGCGCGAAAAGCTGCTTGAAGTAGTTGAACAACGACTGCGGGCGGTCCGAGAGGCAGGCCAGTGGGACGTCAGTGCCCATCGAACCGATTGGCTCTTCGCCCTTGGCGCCCATCGGCGCCAGCAGAATCCGCAAATCCTCTTCGCTGTAGCCTGAGGCGCGCTGCCGGCGAAGCAAGGTCTCGGAATTCGAGGCGATGACGCGCGGAGGCTCAGGCAGCATATCCATCGTGATCTGCTGCTGCTGCAGCCATTCTGCATAGGGCTGGCGGCCAGCCAACTCCTTCTTGATTTCGGCATCGGAGACAATCCGCTGCTGCACAGTGTCGACCAGAAACATGCGACCGGGCCGGAGGCGGCCCTTCTTGCGTATGTCCTCGGCGGGAACTTCAAGCACGCCCGCCTCGGAGGCGAGCACGACCAGGTCGTCCTTGGTAACGATGTAGCGGCCGGGACGAAGGCCATTGCGATCGAGAGTGGCTCCAATGACGCGGCCGTCGGTGAAAGCGATTGCCGCGGGACCATCCCAGGGCTCCATCAGAGAAGCGTGGTACTCGTAGAACGCGCGCTTCTCCTCGTCCATGTCGGGATTACCGGCCCAGGCTTCGGGGATGAGCATGGCCATGACGTGGGGCAGGGAACGGCCGGACTGATAGAGAAATTCGACTGCGTTGTCCAGCGAAGCCGAGTCGCTCCCCTCGGGCATGATGACCGGATAGAGCTTGTCTATATGTTCGCCGTGCAGTGGGCTGCGCAGCACCGACTGGCGGGCATTCATCCAACTGACGTTGCCGCGAATGGTGTTGATCTCGCCGTTATGGGCCACATAGCGGTAAGGGTGTGCAAGCTTCCAGCTCGGGAACGTGTTGGTGGAGAAGCGTTGGTGGACTAGACAGAGGGCGCTGGTGACGAGAGGATTGGCCAGCTCGAAGTAGAATTTCTCAATCTGCGGGGCAAGCATCAGGCCCTTGTAGATGATGGTGCGACACGAGAAGGAAGGGACGTAGAAAGTCTCCTTGTCCTCGATTTCGGAGGCAGCAATCTCATTTTCCGTACGGCGGCGAATCCGGTAGAGGAGGCGCTCAAAGGCGTCCTCATCGAGGCCTGAGGGCCGGCTGACGAAAAGCTGCTCGATGTAAGGCTGTGAGGCCCGGGCCTCGCGGCCCACCGCATCGCCGTTGACTGGGGTGTCGCGCCAGCCGAGGACAGTGAGACCCTCTTCCTGAGCGATGCGCTCAAAGACGCCCTCACACTGCAAACGGCTGTGCCTTTCCACGGGAAGGAAGCACATGGCGACGCCGTAGGTGCCCAGTTCAGGCAGTTGCATGCCGAGCTCAGCGCATTCGCGGACAAAAAAGGCGTGCGGGATCTGAATCAGGATGCCCGCGCCGTCGCCAGTCTCCGGGTCGCAACCGGCGGCGCCGCGATGAGTGAGGTTGATCAGTACCTCAAGGCCCTTGCGAATAATCTCGTGGCTTTTTTCGCCGCGAATACTCGCGACCAGTCCCATGCCGCACGCATCGTGCTCATTCCGTGGATGATAGAGTCCTTGCGGTTGAGGAATGCTGAGATGACTTGAAGTATCCATGGCAGCCTTTTCGATGACCGTTTTGTTTAAAGATTGGCTTGCTTGTTCTGAAAGACACAACCACGGCGCGATTCCAGTTGGGGGAAATCGCCTAAGACCTTGATCAAGAAGTTTTGCCTGAGCAGGTGCCGCCGCGTCCGGGACTACACTGACTTTCTTTAATATAACGAAAAAATTACCTGACTGCTGAACTTCCTTGTCTGAAGAGGTACGAAAAGGGCAGGTCAAGGGTCCACAGGCTCGAATCTCGCTTGTTTTGTACCATATACTGAAGATCGTGAAAAAAAGCACCCAGGAAACGATTGTCGTCACAGGTGGGGCCGGTTTTATTGGCTCCAACTTCATTTTGAACTGGCTTCAGGCCGATGGCTCACCCGTCGTCAATCTGGACCTGCTGACCTACGCGGGCAACCCTGCCAATTTGGCCTCGTTAGCCGCGGATCAGCGCTATCTGTTTGTGCGCGGAGACATTTGCGATGCGGACCTGGTGAGTTCGGTCTTCGAGAAGCATCGGCCGCGGGCGATTATTCACTTTGCGGCTGAGAGCCACGTTGACCGCTCGATTGTTTCCCCTGAGGCGTTTATCCGGACTAACGTCCAAGGCACGTTCGTTCTGCTGGAGCAGGCAAAGAAATATTGGTCGGAATTGGATGAAACAGGCCGAGCCGAATTCCGCTTTCTGCACGTTTCAACTGACGAGGTCTATGGCTCGCTGGGGAAGAACGATCCGGCTTTTTCCGAGACCACAGCGTACGCACCCAACAGCCCCTATGCGGCGTCGAAGGCGGCGTCGGACCACCTGGTAAGGGCGTACTGCCACACCTTTGGGCTCCCGGTTCTAACCACGAACTGCTCGAATAATTATGGGCCGTTTCAGTTTCCTGAGAAGCTGATTCCCCTTGTGACCCTCAACGCTTTGGAGGGCAAACAACTGCCCGTCTACGGCGATGGAAAAAACGTTCGCGACTGGCTGTTTGTCGAAGATCATTGCTCTGCGATCCGAGCGGTTTTACAGAATGGACGGATCGGGGAGACGTACAACATTGGCGGCAACAGCGAGCGAACGAATATCGATGTTGTGACGACGATTTGCGACCTTGTTGACGAGATGCGCCCTGGAGCCACTGATTCCTCGCGAAGGAAACTGATCACTTTTGTCGAAGACCGGCCAGGACACGACCGCCGCTATGCCATCGACGCCGCGAAGATTTCCCGTGAGCTGGGGTGGAAGCCCGCGGAGCAATTCGAGAGCGGATTGCGCAAGACCGTTCGCTGGTATCTGGACAATACTTCGTGGGTAAATAGCGTGCGGACCGGAGCCTATCGCGAGTGGATCGCCAAGAATTACTCGGAGCGTACCGAATTATGAAGGGAATCGTTCTCGCAGGTGGATCGGGCACGCGGCTCTATCCAGTCACCCACGTGGTATCGAAACAGCTTCTTCCTGTCTACAACAAGCCGATGATCTATTACCCGCTGAGCACGCTTATGCTTGCCGGCTTGCGGGAGATTTTGCTGATTTCCACTCCCGAGGATACAGGGCGGTTTGCCGATTTGCTCGGCAACGGAAGCAAGTGGGGAATCGAGATCCAGTATGCAGTACAGCCGAGTCCAGACGGTTTGGCCCAGGCGTTTCTCATCGGCCGGGATTTTATCGGAGACTCGCCGAGCGCGCTGATTCTGGGAGACAACATCTTCTACGGGCAGGGTTTCTCCAATCAGCTTCAGTCGGCGGCAAATCTCAAACAAGGTGCGACGGTTTTTGCTTATCCTGTAGAGGATCCGCAACGCTACGGCGTAGTGGAATTCGATGGTTCGGGGCGCGCGATCAGCCTGGAAGAAAAGCCGAAGAATCCGAAGTCGCGATACGCCGTCACAGGGTTGTACTTCTACGATAACGAAGTTGTGAGGATTGCTTCGTCGCTGCAGCCATCGGCTCGCGGAGAACTGGAGATTACGGACCTGAACCGGCGTTATCTTGAAGCGGGAAGTCTGAATGTTGAGATGATGAGCCGTGGGATGGCCTGGCTGGACACGGGCACTCACGATTCGCTGCTGGAGGCTGCGCTCTTCGTCCATACCATCGAGCGGCGGCAAGGCCTGAACATTGCCTGTCCAGAAGAGATTGCCTATCGTCAGGGTTTCATCACGGCGGAGCAGTTGGAAGCGCTTGCCCAGCCGATCAGCAAGAGCGGTTACGGGAAATACTTGTTGGCATTGCTAAGTGAGCCGTATTTTGCGTCCAGGACTGAAAAGCTATGAAGATTCGAGAGACATCCCTGCCTGGAGTCCTGGTGCTGACGCCGACAATCTACCGGGACGATCGTGGCCTTTTCTTCGAGACCTTTAACCAGCGGAGGATGGCCGAGGCGGGCCTGCCCGAGGGGTGGGCGCAGGACAACTTTTCACTGTCGAAGATGAACGTCCTGCGCGGCCTCCACTACCAGGTTGAGCAGCCGCAAGGGAAGCTGGTGCGGGTGACCCACGGGGCGGTGCTGGACGTGGCCGTGGATCTGCGCCGCAGCTCACCCACATTCGCACGGCATGTGGCCGTGGAACTGAGTGGTGAAAACGGCGAGATGTTATGGATTCCCAAAGGATTCGGTCACGGGTTTATGGTTCTGAGTGAGATTGCCGGCTTTGCCTACAAGGTGACGGACTATTACTCCCCGGCCGCCGAACGGACAATTGCGTGGAACGATCCGGATCTGGCCATTCCGTGGCCGGTTTCGCCCGCGGATGCGATCGTCTCCGACAAGGACCAGAAAGGCGCCTCGCTGCGCGACGCCGAAATATTCCCGTAAGTGGAGGTTGCGGATACTTACGCCTGATTGCCGCGGGATGGGCCACTACCATGAGGGAAACAGCCTAAACTCTTGGACGTATTGGGGCGTATCCTGCCCGTCGCTGCCGATGGTATACTCACTTGTCAGGTGTGTGTCCGCACCGCCATTTTCACTACTGTTGAGGTTCCCATGTCCGGCCATTCCAAGTGGGCCACAATCAAGCACAAGAAGGGCGCGCTGGACGCCAAGCGCGGCAAGATATTCACCCGCATCATCAAGGAAATTTCGATCGCTGCTAAAGGCGGCGGAGATCCTGACGGCAACCCCCGGCTGCGAACTGCGATTCTGGCAGCCAAAGCGGAAAACATGCCGCAGGAGAACATCAAGCGTGCAATCCAGCGCGGCACCGGGGAACTGGAAGGGGTCAACTACGAGGAGATTTCGTTCGAGGGCTACGGTCCGGGCGGCGTCGCGATCATCGTTGATGTAACAACCGACAATCGAAACCGCGCTGTCAGCGAGATTCGCCACGCATTCTCAAAGAATGGCGGGAACCTCGGCGAGTCCGGTTCGGTGCGATTCATGTTCTCCAAGAAGGGCATTATTGCAGTGGAGAAGTCGGCGGCCACCGAAGACCAATTGATGGACATCGTCCTGGAGCACGGTGGCGAGGATCTGAACGACGAGGGCGACACCTGGGAAATCCTTACCGATCCGGCGTCGTATGAAGCTGTTACCACGGCGATCAAGGCCGCGGGAATTCCCACCGTGATGAGTGAAGTGACCATGGTGGCCTCGACCTATACCAAGCTCGAAGGCAACGCGGCGAACCAGATGATTCGCTTGCTCGAAGCCCTTGAAGACTGTGACGACACGCAGAACGTCTACTCGAACTTCGATATGGACGCTGCTCAAATGGAACATGCTGCCGGCTGAGCGAGTGTATGGCAGGCATTGAAGAGGCCGCCCGGTTGTGGCGGTCTTTTTTTGGGAGTTTTGAAATTTTTTTGACTGAGGGAAGGGAAGAATTTTGACCCGAGTTGGAAGGATTCTGCTATCTGTTTTGGTGGGTGGAACGATGATGACTGGGGCCGAAACTCCGGCCAGCAACTCCGCAACAGTGAATGACGCGACGCCTCGTCCCGTAGCCCAGGATCAAATGGCGCATCGCTGGGAATATGGTCCGTTTGTGAACTATGGATTCGGAGTCGGCGACCGGTCGAGTTACAAGTTCCTTTGGGCCGGCTTCCAGTTGGGCAAGTCGATTTTCCCGGCTGTGCATGCAGGAATCTTCAGTGGCCGGTTCGAACTTGGCGGAAACATCATGCCGCTTTGGCAGGCGTACACCCCGGCCCCACACAACGAGACCTTTTCCTTTCCGGGAATACCGCCTTATGTAGCGCCCGTGGGTGGCGGCACTTTTCGCGGCGTGAGTCTTACACCCGCAATTCTGCGCTGGAATTTCATTACCAGTTCGAAGCGTGTGAAGCCATGGGTTCAAGGCGCCGGAGGGGTGATTTACACAACGCACAAATTTCCACCGGCGCAACTCGTTCCGCAGGGAACTCCGGGCGGGACATCGGTGTGGAACTTTTCACCGCAAGGGGGAATTGGCATTCACTACTTTGTTCGGCCAGAACGGTCGATCGATCTGGGTGTGAATGCGGTCCACATCTCCTCCGCCTCGCTTGGCGACCGTAATCCGGGAGTAAACGCAAGTGTCCAGATACAAGTGGGTTATACCTACTGGAAATAACCCCCAGCGCCGGCAGCGGAATTTTTGACGCAGGGGTGGAGCATTGATGAACGGACCGGTAGTAGAGTGCGTCCCCAACTTTTCAGAGGGCACTGATGCTCGGCGGGTCGAGGCGATTGTGGCTTCGATGCGAGTGGAGGGGGTGCACCTGCTGGACTGGTCGATGGATACCGATCACAATCGATCCGTTGTGACCCTTGCCGGAGAACCTGCGGCAATTGTCGAGGCCGCGGTTCGCGGGGTCGGCAAAGCGGTAGATCTGATCGACCTCACCCGACAGCAGGGTGT
Source organism: Acidobacteriaceae bacterium (assembly GCA_003133425.1). The sequence goes on along the minus strand of PKXI01000389.1, from coordinate 71,775 downwards.
TCATCCCCGGATCGGTGCGGCAGACGTGATTCCCTTTGTCCCCATTTCGGGCATCAAGTTGGAGCATTGCGCGCTTCTGGCCCGGCAGGCTGGCCTGGAGATTTGGCGGCGCTTCGGCGTACCGATTTTCTTTTATGAGGCGGCGGCGGCGCGGCCCGACCGGGCAAATCTGGAAGACGTACGCAACGGGCAATTCGAGGGACTGAAGGAGGCGGTGCGCAAAGAATCCGCGCGCCGGCCAGACCTCGGGGGACCAGGGCTGCATCCAACGGCCGGGGCGTGCGCGGTTGGTGCACGTAAGTTCCTTGTCGCCTACAACATCTACTTCAACTCCACGGATGTGGCGATGGTGCGCGCCGTTGCCCGGGAGATTCGTGCCGCATCCGGCGGCCTGAAGGGCGTAAAAGCAATGGGTGTTCTAGCTCATGGGCGGGCGCAACTTTCGATGAACATCACCGACTTTGCAGCGACGCCGATTTCGCAGGTGCACCGGGCAGTTTCAGAGCTGGCCCTCCGGCACAAGACTGCGATTGCCGAAGGGGAGGTCATTGGCCTCATCCCGGAAGCTGCTTGTGAGCGGGAAAGCGAGTGGATGCGTCAATTAATTGGGTTTGATCCGCAAACCAAGATTCTGGAGCATCGTTTGGGTTCTCCATTAGCTTGGCCCGGAGAGGCCTGACCGGCTCAAATGGCCCGGTCAAACGCCGGCAGGACGATGCCGGGTAAAATGGGAATGTAGGGTTGTTGAGTTCTTTGAAGTTTTGCTAGCGTCCAAGAGCCCCAAGCCGGCAGACGGATCTCAAGAGCCAATTGAAGCCTTATTTGACGTTCGGAGGATGAAATTGCTTAAAGCACTTTTAAAGTTATCGATTGCACCCATGCTGATGGCGGCGGCCACCCTGGCACCGGCGGCACAGTTGTCCACAGATGCCCGCGGGGCAATCCCTCGTGAGGTGCAGCAGTTGGTGGTGATCGACTACCGTGCAATGCAGAATTCCCAGTCGGCCATGGATTTGCGCGATCGCGTCATGCCGCCTGAGCTGAAACAGCTGGACGAGGCGTTGCGCAAGTCAGGGCTGAACGAAAACCACGATGTGGACCAACTGGCCTTCGCGCTCTTCCGCCCTTCGGCGGGGAGTGATTCGCTTTTGACCGTCGGGATTGCCCAGGGTCAGTTCTCTTTGGACGACGTTTTGGCGAACTTTCGCAAGCAGAAGATCAAGCCGGCGATGGTGCGGACCAACAGCATCTATCCAATGACCAAGTCGGGAATGGTGCTTTGTTTTGTCGATCCGTCGACCATGGTTTTTGGCCAGAAGGATGCGGTTACAAAGGCCCTTGATGCGCGCGATGGAGCGATGCAGAGCCTGCTGACCAACGGACCGATGATGGACGCCATGCGGAGCGTCGATTCCGAGCCTCTGTGGAGCATTCTTGACGGCAAGGGCACCCAGACGATGATGCGCCAGCTGATGGGAGAAGCAGGCTCTGTAACCGATTTTGAGATGGTGCAGCAGCGTCTGCAGGCCTCCTGGTACTCGATGAACTTCCAGCACGGCGTCAAGTTCGACTTGACCATTTCAACCGGTGACTCGTTTACAGCGGCCACCGTTTCCTCGCTGCTGACGGCGGCGGTGATGCTTCGCAAGATGAGCGGATCGGACACCGAAAAGCAAGCATTAAGCGCGACCTCTATCGCTTCGGACTCGGGGCGCCTTTCGATCCACTTCTCGACCACGGATGGGCAGTTCGCCGCTTTGCTGCAGTCTCCGCTGTTCCAAAGCATGGTGCGCTAAAGCGAACTTTTTCTTGGCGAAGGAATGGGCCGGCGAGCGATCTCTCACGAGATAAAGTTCGCCGGCTTTTTTCGTCCAGTTCGCTGGATTGGCCGCGGAAGACTTCAGCTTGCCTTATTGATAATGGCGCTCTGGATGGAGACGGTCACGTGCTTTTCCAATGAAGAGGATTCCAACTCGCCGCCGCAAACCTGGTTGCGGCCGCCTCGCTTTGCCGTGTAAAGAGCCTGATCTGCAAGCTCGATGAGAGATGCAGCGTTTTGGCCGAGTTGCGGGGTTACAGTCGCGCACCCAATTGAAACTGTGATGATGCCGAAGGGATTGTCCGCGTGCAACAGTCTTCGTGCGCTCATGCTCTCGCAGACGGCGTTGGCAACCTCGATTGCGCCTTCTTTCGTGGTCTTAGGCAGGATGATGGCGAACTCTTCGCCTCCGAAGCGGGCCACCAGGTCTCCCGGCCTTGTAACCACGTTATGCGCAACCTCGGCGATTTGCCTGAGACAATTGTCGCCATTCAAGTGACCATAGTTGTCGTTGTAAGACTTGAACAGATCGACATCGATCAGCAGCAGCGAGAGCGGATTGCGGTTCCGCATGCCGCGACGCCACTCTGATGCAAGGCAACGGTCAAAACGTCTCCTATTCGCCAGTCCGGTGAGTGCGTCCGTCACAGCGAGCGCCTCAACGGCCTGGTAGGCATCCTGAAGCTGTTTTTCCGCGTTTTTCTGCGCGGTGACATCGCGGAAAAACCAGACACGTCCCAGGTATTTCCCGCCATCGCTCCGAAGGCCAGAGGTATATCGCTCGAGAATCCTGTCATCTTTCAATTCAACGAGAGAGGACTCATTCAGATCGGGATTGGAGTAGAGTTCTTGAACCCGCTCAAGGAAGGCATCAGGGTCTTTTGTACGATCGAGACATCGCGAGAGTAGCTGGCGGTCTGAGAGCTCAGTGGTTGCATCGTACCTGCCGCCCGGCAGGTCTGATTCGGCAATTCGCCAAATCTCGGCGAACCTTCTGTTGAGAGAGGCTATGTTCTCATCACTATCAACTACAAGAATTCCGTCGAGCGTCACCTCGTGAATCGCGCGCATTACGGAGTCATGCAGTTCGCGTGCTTGCTCAGTGCGTCTGCGATCGGTTATGTCGCGCGCAACGTTCAGAATCCCGGTAGGAACGCCGGTTTCCGGATCGCGGACGAGGCGGAGGCTCGCCTCTATCCAGGCATACTCGCCACACCGTTTGCGGATGCGGCACTCGATCGTGACTCCTTCGCAGCCGGAGCGGAGCTTGGTCAAGGCCTCTTGCGCAATTCCAAGATCTTCAGGATGGACCAGGTCGAGGCTGCTGCTTTTCGTAACTTCATCCTCGGTATATCCGAAAATCTTGACAGCGGAGGAACAGTAGCTGCGATCGCCCTTCAAATCGGCAAGGATGATTACATCGTGGGAGTTCTCGGTTACCAGTTTGTGCCTGGCGGCAATTTCATAAAGGCGGCGCTCGGTATTGCGCAGGCTCTCGATGACTACTGAGACGCTGTAAAGAATCACCATGGCCGAGGCGATGAAGAGCTGTAGCAGTATGGCCGACTCGAGCTGCGTCGTCGACGCAGAGACTGCGAACGGACCATGACCGTGTACTGTCAATGAGCTTCCGATCCCGGCAACTAGAAGTGACGCCAGCGCAGCCCATCCGAGGTTGAGTCTAAGGAGAACGAGCACTAAGAGCGGATAGAGAAGGAATGGCACGGGCAGGCGGGCTTGTGAAAACGCACCCACAGCGCAAATGACAATCGGAATAAGATGGGCCCAATGCTTCAGCGAGTACAGAGATTTCCTGAATCGAGTGCGGAAGATCGCGACACAGGCGGGAGTGGCAACGCAAGCTCCGAGACATCAGAGGCAATCCATTGCAGGAACTCGGTTCCAGGGGATGTTTGTCGCCATAGAGGCGAGCACAAGGCAGCGATCGCTCCGATGATCGCAGGACCGGTAAGGACTCCGTACGCCAGAAATTTGGTGACGTAGCGAGGATTGGTGAAATCCGGAAGTTGCGCCCAGCCGCGGCGCAGCAGTAACGCACTGACGAGGGATTCAGCGATATTGAGTAGCGTCAAGAACATGGCGCTGACCATGCCATGATGGCCAACAAGCAGGCCTGCACTGAGCTGGGCGGCGTAACCTGCGCAAAGATAAGCTGGCCATCGCCTGCGTGGCGCCAGAAGTAGGTAAGCCAGCAGGACTCCATTGGCGACCCAGACCAGATTGGCTTCCGGAGCCAGACCGACGAAGTTAGTGGCCAAAGCCACAGTGAGAAAGCAACCTGTCAAACGCAGAAAGAACGCACGTTTCTGTGCCCACAGAACGCGAGTGCGGTTGCCGATGGATGCAACTCCCATATGCAACTCTTCCCCTTGCTTGTCTTATCGGAAGAATTTGAAGGGGGAGCAGACGAGGAATAGTTTTTATTGGATTGACGTTGATCTAAATCGGTCGAACAGAACGGTGTCGCTGGTTGCGGTGATGCGATATTTCCAAGACTCGGAAATATCTCGGAAACCTGTGCGATCAGCGGTTCGTGGCGAATTTGGCGGAAGATATTGATGAAATCCAGCGGCAGGAATTCTGACAATCAATTGATCGCTGAGAAGCAAGGTTGGAAGTCATCGCGCCCGCTGCGCGAGGGATTAGAGAAAACATATTGTTGGATTCAGCAAAGTCAGGGCCCCGGGGTTAGCTGCGGATGAAACTCCGCTTTGCCTCCAGGCAGCAGCACGATCCGAAGACTGCCCTGTTGTCGTTCGGCCAGCGTGGGACCACTTATCTGCACATGGTCTCCGTCCGGGGCCGTGTACTGCACCTTCAGCGGGCCGGTGCCCTGTATTTGGATTCGATAGTGGAAGTCAACACCGGCTACCAGTTTGTCGGCCCCAAAGCTGGCGCTCGGATAGTCGACCTCGAGAAGCTGAATTGCTGTGCCGGTCCGGTTCTCGACCGTGGTCTCGACGTGATACGAGTGACAGCCCGCCGCGATCATCAGTAGTGGCATAGTTGCGGCCCACATGTGAATTCGAAATCTGCGGGCGCGCGCCATCACTGGTGACCATCCGGGCCTGCCTCGGAGGACTTGGCTGCTACTTGCTTCTCCAGCCGGTCCAGACGTTTGAGCAACTCCGGCAGGTGCTGGAAGATAGTGACAGCTCGCAGCCAGATGCGGTTGTCGAAGCCCGGCGAACCGGAGATCATCTTGCCGGGCGGGACGTCGTGCGATACGGCCGATTGCGCGGTGAGAATGACGCCGTCGCCGAGCGAGCAGTGGCCGGCTACTGCAGATTGTCCCGCCAGAATGACGTTATTGCCGATGACCGATGAGCCGGCTACGCCAACCTGTCCGCAAAGCAGCGTGTTTTTGCCCACGCGCGATCCGTGACCAACCTGGACAAGATTGTCGATCTTCGTCCCGTCGCCGATTTCTGTGGTGCCCACTGTAGCTCGGTCAATGCATGCGTTGGCTTGGACGTCTACCCGGCTGCCCATGCGTACTGGTCCGGACTGTGGGATCTTTTCCCAATGACCTGCTTCGTTCTTGGCGAAGCCGAAACCGTCCGCACCAATGATGGCGCCATTTTCCAATGTTACGTGATCGCCCAGGATGCAGTTCTCACGCACGATGGAATGGGCGTGAGCGAAAAAGTTGCTGCCAACCTCCGCACCCGGATAGAGAACGACATGCGGCAACAGCGTGGCGTTTGGTCCGAGGCGCACTTGTGGGCCAACCACGACATAGGCGCCGATGTGTGCGCCTGCACCAATCTCGGCAGTCGGATCGATGACTGCGGTGGGGTGAATTCCAGGGGCGTAGACCGGCGGCTGATAGAAGAATCCCAATGCGCGGGAAAAGGCGTGGTAGGGATTCTTGATCCGTAGAGTTGCTCCTGGAATCTCCTGGAATTCCGGTTCTACGAGAACGGCCGCCGCGTGCGTGGTGCGCGCCAGCGATGCGTAGCGAGGATTGGCTACGAAGGTTATCTCTGTAGGTCCAGCGTCCTCAATCCCTCTTACGCCGGTTACTTCCACCTCCGCGTCGCCGCGGAGTTCCGCGCCCAGCCGACTTGCCAATTCACCTAGCTTCATCGATGGAATTGTACCGGAATGGGTGAGGGGTTGTTCTGCTAAGGATTCGGTAGCAGCTCAATGCCATTGGCTGAAGGTGCTGTTTCGGGAGGAGGAGCCTGCAAAGTGTGTGCTCCAGCCTGAGCTGCGCGCAGAACCTCGCCTGGCACAATGCCGAGAACCAGCGTGGCGGCAACCGCAAGCAGCAAAGCAGCTCCCACCGCGACACCGACTTGCGGCGTGGGGATTGCGTTCCTGTCGGCCGTAGACGGTTCGCGCTGGGCTGCCACGAGAGCCAGGCGCAAGTAGTAGGCGGCGGCCAGACCCGAGTTCAACAGGCCGATAATGGCGAGGGCGACTGCTCCCCCATCAACCGCGGCAGAGAAGGAGTAAAACTTGCCGAAGAATCCCCCAGTAAAAGGAATTCCAACCAGGGAGACGAGAAAGAAGAGAAGCAGGCTGCCCAGCAAAGGCGCGCGGTAAACGAGGCCGCGAAAATCGTCGATCATAGGCAGTTTGTCGTCGTATCCGCTTACGAGGGTAATGACCGCAAAGATGCCCACGTTCATGGCTGCGTAGGCTGCCGTGTAAAAACTTGCGGCCGCAATGCCGCTGGTTCCAAGGCCCGCGAAGGCGGCCAGCAGGTAGCCGGCATGGGCGATAGAAGAGTAGGCGAGCATGCGCTTCACATTCTGTTGGCGCAGTGCGGCCAGGTTGCCAACAGTCATGGAGAGCACAGCAACAATCCAAAGCAGTGGTGCCCAGAGATTGTGGAGCGACGGAAGCATCTCATAGAGCACACGCAGCAGCAGGGCAAAGGCCGCGGCTTTAGGAGCCGTTGAGAGCAGCGCCACTACTGGGGATGGCGCGCCTTCATAGACGTCCGGCGTCCAGACATGGAAGGGTGCGGCGGAAACCTTGAAGAGAATGCCGACAAGCATGAGCGCCAGCGCGGCCAGAACCAGGGAATGATTCTGAGCGGAGGGCGCGAGGTGGGCGATCTCATAGATCTGCGTGGTTCCCGTCGCGCCAAAGATCAGTGCGATGCCGTAAAGAAGGAAACCGGTGGCGAATGAGCCTAGCAGGAAATACTTGATGGCGGCTTCAGGACCACGGCCTGTCTCTTTGCGATAGCCGGCAAGAATGTAGGTCGAGATCGAAGAAATTTCCAGGGCGATGAAAACAACAAGCAGTTCGACCGCCCCGGTGAGCAGGCACATGCCGACCGCGCCGAAGACGATGAGCACATAAAACTCACCCTGATGGTGGCTATCCTCGGGCAGAGTGTCTAGTGAGAGCAGCAGAGACACCAGGACGATGCCGCAGATAAGGACATGGAAGAAGACAGTGAAGGGGCTTGTTTCGACAGTGGAGAAGAAGCCGGTTCCAACCGGTAGCGAGAGCTGCCAGAGGCTGGCCCAGAGAGCCAGCGTAGTTCCAATGGCGGCGACCCAGCCCAGGGGACGCCGTGACCAGCTGGGAGGGATCGTGGCCTCAATCAGCATGACGACTACGCCAGTGACGGTGAGGACGACCTCGGGAAGGATGCGGTAGATATCGGGAACAGGATTCACCGCTGTGCCTCCGCTTGGGACGAGATCTGCAGGACCGATGCAGGCAAGGCGGTTGAATCCTTCAACTGCGGGGGATGCACCCCGGTTTGAATCGAGGTGAGCCAGATCGATGGTGCCAGGCCCATGACGAGCATCAGAACGGCCAGCGGCGCGAGCATGGCCAGCTCGCCGAAGTGCACATCGTCAGCAGGCTTCGACGCTGCCATTGCGCTTTCTGGTCCATAGAAGAGCCGCTGAACGAGCCAGAGCATGTACGCCGCGCCCAGAATCACACCTAATGTTCCCGCAATGGCCCAGCCGCGGCTGACTCCGATGAAGGTGCTGGAGAGGATGAGGAACTCGCCAACAAAGCCGTTGAGCATGGGCAGCCCAATCATGGCGAGCGCGGCAATAACGAAGAAGGTGGCTGTTCGCGGCAGCTTGGCTGCCAGACCGCCATAGGCGCTGATCTCGCTCGTGCCATAGCGAACCTCGAGCGCGCCAAGCAGCAGGAACAACGCGGCATCGACAACACCGTGATTAAGTATCTGGTAGACGCCGCCGGTCCAGCCCGTGAAAGTAAGGCCGTAGATGGCCAGGGTAATCAGGCTGAGATGGCTGAGAGCCGCGAAGGCCATAAGACGCCAGAAGTCGCGCTGCACCAAGGCCAGGCATGCGCCGTAGAGGATGCCAATGACGGCGAGTGCGATCAGGTATGGGGCCGCCGCACGCGCCTGGGCAGGGAAGAGCCCGACGTGAAAGCGGAGCATGGAATAGAGGCCAAGTTTTCCTGCGACGACCATGGCCAGGGCAACCGGTGCCTCGTTGAAGGTGTCAGCCAGCCAGCCGTGCAGCGGGAAGATGGGAACCTTAACCGCGAAAGCAAACAGAAATGCGAGTGCCACCCAGCACATTGCCGCGGCTGGGAAATTTCCGTGCGCAAGCAAAAGCTGAAGCGTAACGAAGTCGAAGCTCCCTGTGCGCGCGTAAAGCCACAGAATCGCAACCAGTAGCGGAGCGGAAGGAATGAACGTATACAGGAAGAATTTGAGAGCGGCCTTTGGTCCATCCTTGCGGCCATACATGGCGATCAGGATGGCCATGGGCACCAGCGACAGCTCCCAGAATCCGTAGTAGAGCATCAGGTCGAGCGAGATGAATACGCCGACCATGGCGGTCTGCTGGACCAGGAAAAGCGCATAGAAGACCTTGCGGCGCTCCTTGATTGCTCTCCAGCTGACGATGACGCCGACGGGTGCAAGAAGGCCGGTAAGAACGACGAGCCAGAGGCTGAGGCCGTCCACGCCCACGTGGTAAAAGATCGCGGGACTCTCGATCCATGGGTAATTGATCTCAAACTGAAAGCCACTCTGACCAAGAACAAAATGCGCCGGCAGATGCAACGTGAGGACGAGGCTGGCCAGTGTCGTGAGCAGTGCGATCCAGTTGGGCAGCTTGAAGCGATCGGGCACCAGCGCCACCAGCACTGCTCCCGCTAACGGGACCAGAAGGATCAGCGTGAGAATGGATTGGTCGATTTCGTTCATATTCTCAGCGTCCCGTCACTTTCAAAATCAATTGCATTGAATCCGGCCAGACCGTGGTCCATGGCACCAGCACAAACAGGAGCACAGCGGCTGCGCCTGCGGCCAGCCATGCCGCATAGGAACGCAGGTTTCCGGATTGCCAGCGTTGCAGGATGGCGCCGGAGAACAGGGCAATGCCTCCGAGAAGCCAGGCAAAGCCACCGAGCAGGCCAACGTCTACCACCCACCCCAGCGCGTACTTTGAGAAACCGAGTAGCGGCTTCACCACGGTCGCGCCGTAAATCTCGTCGACGTAATATTTGTTGGCCAGGAGCTTGTATGCGCCTGGAAGAGCCTCTGCCATCTGCGTCGACTGGGCAGGCGCTCGCCGGTAGAGCCGGTCGGCGATGAACCATCCGATGAGTGCCACTACCACGGCCGCGATGCTGAGATTGAGTTCGAGGTGCGGAATGGTAGAGTCAGCAACTCTCTCGCCGACGGATGGCGATAGGTAAGCGGCGAAACGTTCAATTCCGATCCACCCACCGCCGATGGAAAGGAGCGCGAGAATCACCAGCGGGCCCAGCATGGACCACGGGCTTTCATGCGGATGAATCTCCGGGCTGCGGGACTCGCCGAAAAAAGTCATGTACCAGAGGCGGAACATGTAGAACGCAGTAAGCAGTGCTGTGACCAGACCCACAAACCAGAGCGCCATGCCACCTGGTCCCTGCAAATAGGCCGCGTAGAGGATCGCGTCCTTTGAAAAGAATCCCGCGAATGGGAAGAATCCCGCGATGGCGAAAACGGCCGCAGTCATGGTCCAGAATGTGACCGGAAGGTGCTTACGCAGGCCGCCCATCTTGCGCAGATCCTGCTCGCCGCCGATGGCGTGGATGATGGAGCCAGCGGCAAGGAAGAGAAGAGCCTTGAAGAAGGCATGCGTTACGAGGTGGAAGATGGCAGCCGAGTAGGCCGCGACACCGCAGCCGAGGAACATGTAGCCGAGCTGCGAAATAGTGGAGTAGGCGAGCACGCGCTTGATGTCGTTCTGGACCAGCGCAATCGTGGCCGCAAACAACGCCGTGGCCGCGCCCACAATCGCCACCACGCCGAGTGCAAAGGGCGAGTGGTCAAACAACACATGCGTACGCGCGATCATGTAAACGCCGGCTGTGACCATTGTGGCAGCATGAATGAGTGCCGAGACTGGCGTGGGACCTTCCATGGCGTCGGGNNCCGCCTTGCCAGGCAGGGCTTGCGGTCAGCTTCGCCGCGATCTCGCTGAAGGTCAGGGTGCCGAAGTTCGCGAGCAGAAGAAAGATTCCGATGAGAAAGCCGAAGTCGCCGATGCGGTTGACGATGAAAGCTTTTTTGCCGGCATTTGCGGCCGAGTCCTTCTGGAAATAGAAGCCGATGAGCAGATAAGACGCAAGGCCGACGCCTTCCCAGCCTACAAACATCAGCAGTGCATTGCCGGCCAGTACCAGCACCGTCATGAAGAAGAGGAAGAGATTGAGGAAGGAGAAATAGCGCGCGTATCCCTCTTCATGACTCATGTATCCGACGGAGTAGATATGGATGAGGAAACCCACGCCGGTGATGACGAGAAGCATGACCAGCGAAAGCTGATCGAGCACGAAGCTGAAATCGATGTGCAGCGCACCGATGTTGATCCAACCCATCGGGCAGGTTTCGATGTAGGGCAGGGAACTTGTTGGTACGCCAATCCCGAAGACGCTCCGAGCTGCATTCACCACCACGCCGAACGCAGCGAGCGGGGCAAGCAGCGCCACGGTGGTCACCAACCACTTTGGCATCCGCGAGCCGAGGACTCCGTTCAGCAGAAACCCGGCAAAGGGCAGCAGCGGAATCAGCCAGATATTGAAGGTTCCGTTCATAGTTTCATCAGGTCGATACGGTCGACGGCCAGGGTTGCACGGGCGCGAAAAACGGCAATAATGATGGCCAGGCCGACAGCAGCTTCAGCGGCGGCAACCATCATGACAAAGAAGACGAAGATCTGACCTTTCACCGCATGCCACTGGTGAGCGAAGGTCACAAAGGAAAGATTGACAGCGTTGAGCATCAGCTCAATCGACATGAAAACGGTGATCAGGTTGCGCTTGATGAGGAACCCAAGGACGCCGAGCGAAAACAACACCGCGCTGAGCAGCAGGTACCAGGCTAGCGGGACTTCCTGATAAAAAAGATTCATTTGCCGGCCGTCCTTTCTCCGCTTCCATGGGATTCTCCGTCGCCCTGACGTGCCAGCGCAACCGCACCCAGAATTGCGATGAGGATGAGTATGGAAGTGACTTCAAACGGCAACAGTAGCTCGTGGAAGAGTACGCGGCTAAGGTCCTCAGTGGAGGTGATGCCGTCACTCAGTGCGGCGACACCAAGGCCCTGCGCGCGAAGAATAAGCGTTGCAAGTACGGCAAGAATGGCTACGACGGCGGGAAACCCTACTGCGCGAGCCGCACGGCTGCCAAGAGTGCGCTCCTCGCGGCCTGCATTGAGCAGCATGACGACGAATGTGAACAGCACCATGATGGCGCCAGAGTAGACGATCACCTGCGCAGCGGCCAGAAACTCCGCGCCCAGTAGCAGATAAAGCACGGCCAGCGAGGTCATCACCACAACCAGCGAGAGGGCACTGCTTATGGGATGGCTCTGGAGCAGGAGGTTGATGGCCCCGGCCACGCAGAATCCGGCAAAGAGAAGAAATAGAATAAGGTGCATCGTTTCCTAGCGTACGGGCCTTGGCGTTCGACCTCGATCCGGTAAAAAAAGCCGGCCGGTTAGGGGAAGGACAATAGAGCAAGCGATTCAAATCGCTGAAATCCTTCCCGATTGTAAATCAACGGTAGGCAAGCCAGAGGCTCGTCCCCACAATGTTGAGGATGGCGAGCGGCATCAGAATTCGCCATCCGTAGTTCATCAGTTGGTCATAGCGGAAACGCGGCAGCGTGCCACGTACCCACACATAGAGAAACAGAAAGCAGAAGACCTTGAATACGAACCAGAAAATAGGCATCAGGGCATGGACAAAGATGTTCTGCGGCGGCTCAATGAGGTTGCCGAAGGGGCTGGTCCAACCGCCGAAAAAGAGCAGCGTCGCCACGCACCCCACGTTGATCATGTTGGCGTACTCGGCCATGAAAAACATGGCGAACTTCATGGAACTGTATTCGGTGTGATAGCCGCCGGTGAGTTCGCTTTCGGCTTCGGGTAGATCGAAGGGCGAGCGATTGGTCTCGGCATAGGCGGCCATGAGGTAGATAAAGAAGGCAAGGAACTGGCCTCCGCCAAAGATGTTCCAGGTAGCCACGCCGAGCGTGGCTTGTTGCTCGACGATGGTGCGAAGATTGAGCGACCCGGCGCGGAGAACGACCCCGACCAGCGAGAGGCCAAGGGCCAGCTCGTAACTGATCAACTGAGCGGAAGAGCGGAGCGCGCCGAGCAGCGAATACTTGTTGTTCGACGCCCAGCCGGCGAGCGCGATACCGTAGACGCCGATTGAAGTGATACCGAGGATGACCAGCAGGCCGATGTTGACGTTGGCGATTTCAAACAGGTCGAAGCCGTGTGGCCCAATCTTCGGCTCGCCAAAGGGAATTACGGCAATAGAGATAAGCGCGCAGCCCAGCGCAATGATAGGAGCAAGCAGATAGAGCGGCTTGTAAACTCCTGTGGGAATCAGGTCCTCTTTAAGAAAGGACTTGGCTCCATCAACCAGCGGCTGCAATAGACCGAAGGGCCCGACGCGGCTGGGTCCCCAGCGGTTCTGGATGCGGCCGACGAGCTTGCGCTCCAGAAGCACGGTATAGGCGACGCCAAGCAGCATCACCACCGTGATCACGGCCACCTTGAGCAGGCTCCACAGGAAAAATTCTAAAATTGTCACTTGCCTTCAACCTTTACATTCCAAGTTGTCATCCTGAGCGAAGCGTAGCGAAGTCAAAGGACCCGCGGTTGTTCTTCGTTCATTTCAATGCAAATCCATTTCGACTCGTTCAATCTGCCGCAGCCCCCGCCACTTCATGCACCTGATGCTCTTTGAGTTGGCGGAGCGCGGGGCTGTATTGTCCCAGCGTTCCGGAAGTGAATAAAGTGTCGTGTGTGGGAACCACAAGATCGGAACCATTCAGTGCCGAGATCGGCACAAAGCCTGGTCCTTCTCCGGGCTCAGTCTTGACAGCGTTGCCGCCGAAGAGATTGACCCGATCCAGCACATAGCCTGGAACCAACCTGGCAATCTCGTCTAATAGTGCAAGTGGATCGAAGGGGCTAAGCCGTGGTTCGAGATTGTTGGCAGCCAGCCAGACAGAGTGCTGATCGGCTTCGCCAGCTTGCGCGCCGCGAGATTGTCCGAGATCGCCCGTCACGCCGCCCTTGCCAAAGGGGACAAGAGTCTTAACATCGGCGCCCATTGCATCCGCGAGCCGCACCAGAATCTCGAAATCCGGCTTCACGCCAGCGCGGTCGGCAGCCTTCTTCACCAGCTGCACATCGCCGTAGGTATTGGTAACAGTGCCGGACTTTTCGTAAAGACTGGCGGCAGGCAACACAACATCGGCGAGAGCCGCGGTCTCTGTGAGAAAGAGGTCCTGCACAATGAGAAATGTGTTTCTCAGCGCCGGGGAGTTTGCAGCCAGCCTGGGAACAGGATTGGCTCCAACTACAAGCAGCGCACCCAGTTCGCCGCTGGCGCCTGCGGCAACAATCTCTGGAAGCGACTTGCCGGGAGATGCAGGCAGCCCTGGGTATTCTGCAAACGCCCCGGGAGCCGTCACCGGCACATAACCGGGCAACAGGTCAGGGAAGAGGCCCATGTCGGCCGCGCCACGTGAATTGGAGTGGTCGCCGAGGAAAGCGAAACGGACATTGGCACGTTTCAGCCCCCACGCAACCAGATCGGCAGTGGCTTGGCCTCCGCACTCCTGGCCGAAAATGACGACCAGCGATTCCTCAGCCTGCACCGTCTTGCTAAGGTCAGTCTCGCCCTTCCCAAGAAGCGCAGCCAGTTCGGTGTAGCCGTCGAGAGGAAGCAACTGGGTGGCTTTGGCCTGGCGCTCAAGCTTGATGGGTTCGGAGTTCGCGATATAGAGCCGTGCGCGATTTAGTCGGACATTCGTGCGCAGCGTCCAGGCCAGAAGCGGATGCTCTTCAGTGGGGTTACCGCCTACAAGCAGAATGGCGCAAGCGCCAGCGATGTCGCTAAGACCAGCTGTTCTTCCGGGGTGTCCAGCGAGGGCGCGAGCAAACTCCGCGTATGCAGTGGTGCGCTCGTGATCGATGTTGTTGGTGGTTAGAATCGTCCGCGCGAACTTCTGCAGCAGATAGTTCTCTTCGTTCGTCGTGCGATTGGAGCCGATGACGCCGATGGCAGCGCCACCACGGCTGTCGCGAATCTCCTTCAGCTTGTTTCCCGCGGTACGCAGGGCGTGTTCCCAGGTAGCCGGCTCAAGCTTGCCCTGAGCATTTCGTACAAGCGGGGTCGTCAGCCGTTTGGGGCTATCTACAAAATCAAAACCGAAACGGCCCTTCGCGCAGAGGAAGTCGCCGTTAATTCCGCTCTTGTCGCGATTGTCCGCCCGGACAATCTGAGAGCCATCGTTGGATTGCCGGACACCCAGCGTGACCTTGCAGCCGTCGGCGCAGTGCGTGCAAACGGTGGAGACGTGATTCATCTCCCAGGGCCGCGTCTTGTAACGATAACTGCCGCTGGTGAGTGCACCCACGGGGCAGACATCGATGCACATGCCGCACTGTTCGCAGTCCAGTTGGTCGCCTCCATTGGGAGCAATCACCGAACTGACGCCGCGATTCTGCACACCAAGCGCCCATACGTCCATGCCTTCGCCGCACATGCGAACGCAGCGGTAGCAGAGAATGCAGCGCGGACGATCAAAGTAAACAGCCGGAGACCACTGCTGTTCTTCGCGATGCTGCTTGGCCTCGGCGTAGAGGCTCTCGCCTGCGCCGTACTTGAAGGTCATGTCCTGGAGTTCGCACTCGCCGCCGGCGTCGCACACCGGACAATCAAGCGGGTGGTTGCCGAGTAGAAGTTGGATGGTAGCCTTGCGAGCCTGCGCGATTTCAGCGGACTCGGTGATGAAGACCTGTCCCTCTGCGACGGTAGTGGTACAAGCCGTCTGCAGTTTGCCCACCTTGTCCTGACGCACTACGCACATGCGGCAGGCCGCTTGCAAGCTGAGCCCTGGGTAGTAGCAGAAGGCTGGAATCTCGATGCCCGCTTTGCGGCAGGCATCAATCAGCAACGTCCCGGCCGGAGCGGTAAGGATCTTTCCATCGACTGTGAAAGTTACGTCTGCCATTCGTCTCCAGCGCCCGTTAAATTACGGCCAGTTCAACATGTTTTGCGAACGGGCAAGGCTTGCCGTTCAGGTGATCCTCGAACTCCTTGCGGAATTTCTTCACAAAGGCAATCGTCGGCATTGCCGCGGCATCACCCAGCGGGCAGAAGGTACGGCCCAACATGTTTTCCGCCAGGTATTGGATGTTGTCGATATCCTTGGCCTCGCCAAATCCGGCGTGGAAACGCGTCAGCGACTTCTTCAGCCAGTCAGTACCTTCGCGGCAGGGAATACACCAGCCGCAGCTTTCGTGTTGGTAAAAACTAATAGTCCGCAGCGCGAATTCGACCATGCAGGTCTGATCGTCGATGACTACGACACCTGCTGAGCCGAGCATGGAGCCGGCTTTGCCGACCTGGTCGAAGTCCATGCCGAGATTTTCAATCTCCTCGGGGAGAAGCACGGGGGTCGAAGAACCGCCGGGAACCACGGCCTTGAGCTTGCGCCCGCCGCGAACGCCGCCGGCCACGTCGTAAACGATCTTCTTGAGGTTGTAGCCCATGGGCAGTTCGTAGACGCCGGGCCGCTCGACGTGGCCGCTGACACTGAACAATCGCGTTCCACCATTTCGCGATGACCCCACCGCGGCATAGGCTGCCGCACCCATCTCAATCACGTGCGGAACTGAGGCAATGGTCTCCGCATTGTTGATCACCGTTGGGCCGCCGTAAAGGCCGACGACTGCCGGGAACGGAGGCTTGATGCGCGGCACTCCTCGCTTGCCTTCCAGCGACTCCATCAGCGCCGACTCTTCGCCTACTTCATAGGCGCCTGCGCCGGTATGGGTGATCACCTGAAACTCGGTCTCGGAGCCGAAGATGTTCTTGCCCAGAAATCCCTTTGAGTACGCATCGGATACTGCCTTCGTCATGATTCTGAGAAGATAGCGATACTCTCCGCGCAGGTAAATGAATCCTACCTTGGCGCCGATAGCCAGGCCGGCGATAATCGTACCCTCAATCACTGCATGAGGATCGTGCAGGAAAATCAAGTGGTCTTTGCATGTCCCAGGTTCGCTTTCGTCGCCGTTGACCAGGACGTATTTTGGCTTGGCCGACTGCTTGGGCACGAACGACCACTTCATACCAGCGGGGAATCCCGCGCCGCCGCGGCCACGAAGGTTGCTGGCTTTCATCTCATTGATGATCCAGTCCGGCCCCTGTTCGAGGCATTTCTTTGCGGAAGCGTAGCCGCCCAGCTCGATATAGCGGTTGATGTTTGCTGCGCCGAGCCCAAAACGGCGAGAGACGATCTTGACCTCATCGGGGTGAGAGACGAGCCTAGACATCGTGCGCCTCCGCTGTTTCCTGGACCCGGCCACGATAGCCGTCAAGGATTCCGGTCACCAACTCGGGTGTCAGCTCGTCAAGAAAGTCGTAGTTGATCTGGATGGCAGGCGCCCAGCAGCAGGCTCCAATGCACTCCACTTCCTCAAGAGAAAAAATTCCGTCAGGTGTCACGCCTTTATGCCCGATGTGAAGCTCTTCCTGGAACCGCTCGTAGACATCGTAGGCTCCGCGCAGCATGCAACTGATGTTGGTGCAGACCTGGATGTTGAATATGCCTGCCGGCTTGAAGCGGAGCATGGAGTAGTACGTGGCCACATTGCGGACGTCGAGCTCTGTGATCCCGATGCGCACAGCAACTTCAGCAATTACCGCGTCCGAGAGATAGCCCACCTCATCCTGCGCATAGAGCAGCATGGGAATCAGCGCAGAGCGCTTCACTGGATACTTCTCGACCATTGCGTCGAAGCGCGCCGCCAGCTTGGCCGAAAAGAGCGTCATAGTTTCAGGACTCATTGCATCAACCCCCGCGCCCATGCTTCTGCTGCCAGGTCCATCTCTTCCTCGTCCGAGTTACTGCGCAATTGTCCCGTCTCCGTCAACTTCAGCGTCCCCCGGCTTCCATCTTCGCGCTTCCAGATTATCGATGCACCCATGCGTTCCAAATGCAGCTGCTTAGAGCCGTGGCTTACAACAATCCTCTCATCACTCAGTTCAACCGTTGCCTGCCGGTTGCCGTTCAACCCGTGGAGTGCGGTGTAGCTGCGAAGCAACGACGCAAGTGAGATCCACAATTCAAAGCAGACATCGGCGCCGGGTTCATTCAAATCTGCCACTGACAACACCTGCAATGATCTGCTGTGCAATCTCCTCTGGGCTGGCTCCCAGGGTTGGCCATCCCGCTCTCCCCGTATTCGGCATCTCTTTGCCCGATGCATCCATGGCAAGCATGTACACCCTGCGAGCAATCTCGGCTCGATGAGGAGGACCGATAATAACAGCTGCGATTCGAGGTATTCGTGTCTTAAGGTCAAGTTCCACCCGGCAAAGCGCTTCGGTCCCGATTGTAAGAAAAACGGCATCCTCGAAGTTGGGCAGTCGATTTCGAGCAATGGTGTCAGCCTTCCTCTTACAAAGCGCGACATTTGCTTTTTTCATCTCCTCTTCCATATGCGCCGAGACGCGCTGGAAAAAAGCCTTCGCGTTCGCTTCCAATTGATTCCGCCGTACCTGAGGCAACGTCGCAGCATCCTGCCTCATCCTTGCTTTTTCTGCTATCTTCTCGTAATCAACCATGGGGCCCTTTCTTCAACGGTCGATCTCCCCAAGCACAATATCGATCGACCCGATTACAGCTACCAGGTCGGCCAACATCCGCCCTTTGCACATGGTTTCAAGAGCCTGCAATGTAGCAAACGACGGATACCGCATGTGAACCCGATAAGGTTTGGCCGTGCCGTCGGAAACCACATAGTAGCCCGTCTGGCCATGGCCCGCTTCAATACCCTGATACACCTCGCCGGCAGGCACCTCGAACCCTTCGGTAACGATCTTAAAGTGATGGATCAGGGCCTCCATCTGCGTCTTCATCTTTTCGCGGTCAGGCAGCACAATCTTGGGTGCGTCGGCTTTGACCGGTCCCTCCGGCATGCCGTCCAACGCTTGCTGAATAATCTTGACACTCTCGCGCATCTCCACGAGCCTGACTTCATACCGCGCCCAGCAATCGCCGTCCGTTGAGACGGGCACTTTGAACTGAAATTTCTCGTAGCCGCAGTAAGGCATGTCACGGCGAAGGTCGAAGTCAACGCCTGAAGCGCGCATCGGAGGCCCAGTAACGCCCAGTGCAACTGCGTCCGCGGCGGATAGATAACCAACTCCCTTGAGACGGTTCCTGAAGATCGGGTTGCCGGTCAGAAGGTTGGCGTACTCGTCGATCTTTTCAGGGAAAGTCTGTATGAAGTCCTGAACGCGGTGGAGGAAATCCAGCGGCGGCTCCATGGCAAGGCCGCCGATCCGGATGTAGCTGGTCATCATCCGCTGACCGGCCACAGCCTCGAAGAGACGGAGAATGTCTTCACGTTCCCTAAAGGTGTAGAGGAAGACGGTCAGCGCACCGATGTCCATCGCGTGCGTGCCCAGCCAGATCAGGTGAGAATTGAGGCGGCTCAACTCGGCAAGCAGAACACGAAGCCATTGTGCTTTTGCAGGGATTTCCAAACCAAGCAGCTTTTCAACCGCCAGGGCATAGCACAGGTTATTCGACAGCGGGTCAAGATAGTTGATGCGGTCGGTAAGAGGCACAACCTGCTGGTAGAACTTGGCCTCGCAGGTCTTTTCAATGCCCGTGTGCAAATAGCCGATCTCCGGGTAGACACGGACAACGATTTCCCCGTCAATCTCCAGCACCAAGCGCAGAACGCCATGGGTTGCGGGGTGCTGCGGGCCCATATTGATGACCATGTGCTGGCCGTTGGCGGCGTTTGCCGTTTCGAGGGTGGGCATACCTGCTAGATTGGCCATCAGCGATACCCCTCTACCGGGTAGTCCTTGCGCAAGGGGTGGCCTTTCCAATCATCTGGCAGCAGGATGCGGCGTAGGTTCGGATGGCCCTCAAAGCGAATGCCGAACAGGTCGAAGACTTCACGCTCGTAGAAGTTGGCGGCGGGCCAGAGAGAGCTGATGGACTCGACAGAGGGATCAGCCTCGTCAAGCAACACTCGCAGGCGGATACGCTCCTTATAGGAGTGAGACAGGAGGTGGTAGCTCAACTGGAACCGAGGCGATGCAGGGTACCAGTCTACCGCGGTCATGTCATCGAAGAAGTTGTAGCCGGCGGCTTGCAAGGCGCCTGCGGCAGCGCAAATATCCTCGGAAGCTATGGTCAGAGTCAACTCGTTGAAGTCGAATCTTGCGTCGGTTAGCGCTTCAGGCTTCCAGGCAAGGATGGCCTTCAGTGCCGGGTGTTCCGGGAGTCCGCCAAGGACCGCACCCTTATCCACCAATGTTGGTCTGAGAGCCTCGCCCATGTCAGAGATCCGCCTTGTCCTGGCTCCAGTTAAGGACACCTTTGCGCACGATGTAGTAGAGGCCCACCGCCACAAAGCCCAGGTAGACAAGCATCTCCCAGAAACCGAACAGGCGGGAACCGGTGATTTGAGGCAATTTGCGGTAGATGACCGCCCAGGGCATCATGAAGACCGCTTCCACGTCGAACAGAATGAAGAGCACGGCTACAAGGTAAAAGCGCACGCTCAACCGTCCCCGGGCGTCTCCGACGGCCTTGATGCCGCATTCGTAAGCGTCCAACTTGACGACGGTATTGCGGTGACGGCCAATGAACCAGGAGGCCGTGACCATCCCGAGCCCAAGCAGAAACGCAGCAGAGATCTGCATCAACAGCGGGAGATACTGCCAGTAATAGGGGGTCATTGCCGCCCAGTCCGGAAAAAGTCCATGTAAGATGGCACCCTCTTCACGCGGACAATGCTCATCTCCGCTCAATTAGAGTGCTGGATTGAGCTTAGGTTTTCAGCCTCATCCCGTCAAGGCGGACCAGCCGAGTAAAAATTATCTTGATCACCGGCAGGGTTTTGTGATTTCCTTGTCTCTCCGCAGATTGCCGGGCATCTGCCCGCGCTCCTCTCCCCTGGGGTAACGTAGTCAGGTATTTGTTGTAACTGGCGTGCGCGCCGTCACTGGATGTCCCGTTTTGATACGAGATACTTCATCGTATCTTTACGGGAAACGGTACGTTCGTCATCTGAAAAAAGTGCCAACCGGGCCGACAAACTAGGTGAGGATAAACACCATGGCAACTTCCACGACGACCGGCTTCTCTATAGCAATGTCTGCGCCAACCGCTGAAACCATCCGCGCGGGTGCAAATCGGCGGCGGCGCATCGACCCGCAGGCCGGTCATGCGCTGGAAATTCTTGGGCACGCTATCGAATACCTTGCCGACGAGTTTGTTCACGAGGGCGGTTCTTTTTCTGCGGACAACGGGCAACTGCAGGCCGTGCAGTTGCTGATGGCGCTCAATCGCCATATCTACTTCGAGTGCCCTGAGGTGCCTCCTTTCGGCAAGCGCCTCCTCTCGTTCCTGCATCTTCACAAGGCCTGATCCTTTCTTCCTTGGATCGTTGGTTTCGAAGTGCGGTTGGCTTCGAACAACTCCTCGGCGCCATTTGCGGACGCGGCAGTCCCCTCGGAAGAGCAATTTACATGGATTCAGGGTTTAGATGCGCCCACTGAGAATGCGCCTACTGTCCAAAGATCAGCATCGCAAACAGCAATAGCCAGGCCACGCCCATTGTGTGCCAGAACCACGCGGTTGCATCCACGGCGATCTGCCGCGATTCGACTCGCTTGAATCTGCCCAGGGCACTGAGGCACAGGATCAGTGCCAGTATGCCGAGGGCCAGATGGGCGGCATGCAGGCCCGTAACGAGGTAGAAGAAGTAGCTTGCCGGAGTAGCAAAGCGATCGAATGCAAAACCTTGTGCAGTCAACTGCTTCCACGCCAGGGCCTGACCGGCAAGAAAGAGCAGGCCCAACGCCAGCGTTGCGGCCAACCACGGCTTGGCGCGCCTGAGCGCCGGCTGGCCCAGCCCGAGCCATTCCTCCAGTACATCGATTTCGCGAAAGATATGTTTTCGCGCAAATTCCATCGTCAGTCCGCTAAGAACGAGTACCGCGGTATTGAGGTAAAGGATGGGGGGCAGCTGCACCGGATGCCAATCGCCGACCTGGCGCAGCGTCCGCGCGTCCATGTGCGTGCCCGCCTGACGCGCATAAAACAGAGCCGCCAATACGACGAAGAACATCATGTCGCCGGCAAGAGCGCAGAACACAAAGGCTCGCATGCGGTATAGAAGTTCGCGCGGGCCACGGCGCGGCGATTTCCAGTCGTCATCGCCTCCGCCGCCCCCACCACCGGTCGGCCGTCTGTCGACGGGCGGTTTGCCGCCAAATCCGGGCTCTTTCCGTTCAGTCTCCGCTGGGGACGGCGTAAAGATGGAAGGCATGGGAGGCCCCTGTGAGATTGAGGTTACTCTCACTTTGGATTGGACGCATCCAGAATCGAATTAGGATGTATCAATGTGCGAGACCCGCCGAAATAGAGCGAGGACGGAAACGTAAATTGGAATCCGACATATTGTTTTAATGGGGTTGCGCTTCGGTAACAATTTGGACGAAAAGCTGATGGACCCGCCGGTCGGTCGAAAGCTCAGGATGAAACGTCGCTGCCATAATGTTTCCTTGTCGCACCAGAACCGGAGCACCGTCGCGCTCTGCCAGAGTCTGAACACCGGCGCCGGTGGCCACAATGCGCGGAGCGCGAATGAAGACCATCTCGAGCGGACCGCCAGGGAGCGCGGTCTCTGCGGTCAGAATGGTTGAATCGATCTGGCGGCCATAGGCGTTGCGTTCCACCACGGCATCTAGGACGCCCAGGCTGCGCTGGGCCGGATTGCGGACGTCGCGCGCCAGCAGGATGGCGCCAGCACAGGTGCCAAAAACCGGCTTGTTGTTGCAGAACTCGAGCAAGGCCTCAAGAAAACGGTGCTTCTCAAGAAACTTCAGCATGGTGGTCGATTCGCCGCCGGGCAGGATCAGCCCATCAAGCTCCTTGAGTTGATCCGGCTTGCGAATCTCGCAGGGCCCTGCGCCCGTCTCAGAGAGAGCAGTGGCGTGGGCGGCGTAGTCGCCTTGAATAGCAAGTACGCCTATGCGAGGTTCCGAGCGTTGTGTCAATTTCTTTCCTCTGGGGAATATGCAAATGGATTGAAG
Organism: Acidobacteriaceae bacterium; assembly: GCA_003133425.1. The sequence goes on along the minus strand of PKXI01000389.1, from coordinate 49,326 downwards.
ACTTCCACGTTAAACGGTTTGAAGTCTTTTACATTTCGAGTGACTACAGTCAGCCGCAGCACATGCGCGGTGGCCGCGATCATGCCGTCCCCGGCCAAATCCCCGGACTTACCTACCATCAGTCTGGACCACTCCCTGAACGTAGCGCCGTCCATCGGAACAACGACGAATGTTTGCATAATCCGATCAATCCACAACTCGATCTCTCTAGCTTTGCCTGGATCCTGAACCCGAGTGATTTCGACTCCGTCTTGTAACTCGGCAATTACGACCGCGGGAATCTGAAGATCCTCATCGCGAACCTGTGCGAACCACGCAGAAATGCCGCCATGGGGTTTCCGCTTCCGGAGCTCGGAAATAATATTTGTATCGAGCAGATACATTCGGCCTATTCCTCATCCTCAAAAATGAATGGGCGCAACCGAAATCGTCTGCGTGGGGGGATATAAATGTCGTGCGGTCCATTGGGGTCAAGCAGCACGTCCTTGATCGACGGCTTCGCTTGGGCTTTGAGCCGCTTCCATTCGTCAATCGGAACCAAAACCGCTGTTTCTACTCCGCGCCGGGTCACGACCTGCGGTCCGTCCCTGAGGGTGGCGTCGAGGAACTCGCTGAAACGAGCCTTTGCGTCATAGACTTGCCATGTCATTGGAAGCTCTCCTCTGGATAATCATATAACTAGTCATATGACTATGTCCAGCACCTACCTGCGCCTGCGGAGCAGCAGACGTGACACAAGAAAGGTGCTGATCGATCTGTACGGAGATACAGCAGGCATTTGAGGGCCGTTGCATGCCCCCTCCTTGCGCTTATTTCTAGCGCAAGGGTGGGATGCAAGGAGGTCTGTGCGAGCGAAGAGCGAGCGTCCGCCAGAACGGCAAGTTCACCAGCCGCGCGTTTGTAGCAGTTGCGACTCTTCGAGGCCCGCGGCGGCAAGGCCCTTCATCGTGCCCGTGACCTGCTCGCTGACTTCGGCTAGGACTTTCGGATCGTTGTAGTGCGTGGTCGCAATCACGATGGCTTTGGCGCGCGAGACCGCCTCTTCGCGCTCCTTGGGGTTGTTTTCAACGTCCAGCGGAGTAGCGCGTTCCTTCATGAAGATTCCGGAGCCGACAAAGATAGCCTCAGCGCCCAGCTGCATCATGAGCGCTGCGTCGGCGGGGGTAGCAATGCCGCCGGCGGAGAAGTTAGGCACCGGCAGCTTGCCGGTCTGAGCCACCATACGAACCAGCTCGTAAGGGGCCTGATGCTCCTTGGCAGCAGCGAAAAGCTCCTGCTGGCTGAGGACGGTGAGTGCGCGCATCTCGCGCGTAATCTGGCGCATGTGCCGGACGGCGAAGACCACATCGCCCGTTCCCGCTTCACCCTTGGTCCGAATCATGGCAGCACCTTCCGCAATCCGCCGCAGCGCTTCGCCCAGATTGCGCGCCCCGCAAACGAATGGCGTCGTGAAGGCGTGCTTGTCGATGTGATGAGCTTCGTCGGCGGGGGTAAGAACCTCGCTCTCATCGATGAAGTCCACCCCAAGCTCCTGCAGAATCTGCGCCTCGGCAAAGTGGCCGATGCGAGCCTTGGCCATCACCGGAATGGAGACGGCCTGAATGATTTGCCGGATCAAGCTCGGCTTGGCCATGCGGGCCACGCCGCCTTCGGCGCGAATCATGGCCGGAACCCGCTCCAATGCCATGACTGACGTGGCGCCCGCCTCCTCGGCAATGCGCGCCTGCTCTACGTTCATCACGTCCATGATGACGCCGCCTTTGAGCATCTCGGCCAAGCCGACCTTCAGACGCAGGCTGGTCCCGGTAAAAGTCTTGTTTTCATTCTGTTCTGGCATGTCTTCGACCTCGATTCAAGACGGATTCCGAGCCGGCTGTGAGCTCAGGAAACCGCATATTGCTGTCCCTTTCAGTGTAGCAGCGATAAGGATGTGCGGTTTAGCTGGAGGCAAGCAATGGAGATGTTTAGGGAGTCTTCATTAGATTTCGCCAATCTCCATGTACGGCTTCTGGTCATCTTTCTGCATGTTTCCCAACCAAATGGCAACTGTGCATCCATTACCTGCGCCGCCAGTCGTGCAACCGCATCCGAACTCGGCAAACAGCGGCAACGAGCCGGCCAGCAATCATGCGCTGGTCACAATGCCGCCGCAGCAACCGGAAGAGGGAAATGCGATTGCGCTCAATGCGCCAGTGGCGCGGCTGCCGGTTGAACTGGACGTCACGGTTCCAGTGCGCGAGTTCAGGGTTCGCAATCTGCTGGCTTTGGAAGCCGGCCAGGTGATCGAGTCGCAATGGGGAAACGGAGAGGACGTGCCGCTAGCCTCCGGCGAGGTGCAGTTGGCCTGGAGCGAGTTTGAAGTCATAGACACGCAGCTCGCGGTGCGGATCACCCGGCTGGCCTGAGCAGTCGCTGAGTCTCTTTGCAGAACAGAGAGGCCAAATCAGTTTCTCTTGCGAGTCGAGATATGGAAAAGGTCAGGAATGAAGCATGAAACAAGCACTGTAGCGGTGCCGCTGAACTCGTCCACTACTGGGCATACAGAGTGGTTGCTCGAGAGGCTGCTGAAACCGTTCATTAAAAAACTGCGCAGCGCGCGGCGCCCACAACCGCGGCTTGAGCTTCTGGAGCGCATCACGCTGGCTCCGAAGCAGTCGCTGGCCCTGGTCGAGGCCGAGGGACGGCGGTTTCTGGTGGCCACATCGCCCGAGGGCGGACCGGCATTCTATCCACTTAACGGGGAGACGCGCCCAGCGTTGCGCAGGGTACCGAGGGTCTCATGGTAGCCCTTCTGGTTTTGGCGCGCTCGGCCTCCGTGGCCTCGGCGCCTCTGCTGCCCGATCTCAACGCGCGCCTGCACCCTTCCGATTCGACGCCCTGGACTATTCTTCTTGTTCTGACGCTGATAACCCTGCTGCCCGCAATCCTGATGTGCATGACGCCGCTGGTGCGCCTGCTGGTGGTATTTCACTTTCTGCGTCAGGCATTGGGAACACAGACTGCGCCGTCGAACCCCACGCTTATGGGTCTGGCTCTGATGATGACTTGGTTTTTGATGACCCCGGTCCTCACGCAGGTGGACCAGCAGGCAGTGGAGCCCTACCGCCAGGGGCAGATTACCGGCATGGAAGCCATCGACCACGGAGCCCAGCCGGTCAAACATTTCCTGTTGCGGTATGCCCGGGAAAAGGATCTCGGGCTTTTCACGGCGGCCGGACAAATTCCGCGCCCCAACACGCCTGACGATCTGCCCATGCGAGTCGTGATTCCGGCCTACATCCTGTCAGAGCTCAAGGCGGGCTTTGCAATTGGTGCGGTGCTGTATCTCCCCTTTCTGCTGATCGACATGGTTACCGCAGCCATTACTACCTCGATCGGCATGTTCCAGTTGCCCCCGGTCGTCGTTTCGACGCCGTTGAAAATTCTTTTGTTTGTGATGGTGGACGGCTGGAACCTGCTGGCAGGTTCGTTGCTGAAGAGCTTTTGAAGGATGCGCCGATGACGCCCGACCTGGTTGCCGAACTGCTGCGCCAACTCATGAAGGAAGCCATGATTTTATCCGCGCCGTTGCTGATCGCCGCAGTGCTGCTGAGCTTTGTGTTGAGCCTGGTGCAGACACTTACCAGCCTTCAGGAGCAGTCGCTGACTTCGGTTCCGCGCCTGGCGGCAATCGCCATGATTCTGCTGGTTGGAATGCCATGGTTTCTGGGGAGACTAGCCGCCTATACGCGGCTCTTGTTCACTGATCTGCACCGCTTTCTGGGATGAGAAGAGCAGCTCTCAGCCTTCAGCTTTCAGTTGTAGCAAAGAGGTATCACGATGATTCGCCGAACTTGACATGGGAAGGAACGGGCTGAGAGCTGAAAGCTGAAAGCTGAAGGCTGAGAGCTAATCAACAATGACCGATTGGACGACATTTCTGAGCGCAATGACGCTGGCCCTGGTTCGCGTGAGCGGGATGGTCGCCTTCGCGCCATTCTTCTCCTCGACAGCGCTGCCCATTCGCGTCAAAGCCGTCCTTGTTGGAGCGGTTGCCTATCTGTTGGGGCCACTAGTGGCAACGCTGCCCGGGACCCGGGTATCAATCGGCTTTTCGGCGTTGTTGGGCGAACTTGCCGTCGGGCTGGTTTATGGACTCACGCTCACGCTGCTGAACGAGATGCTGCTCTTTGCGGGCCAGATTGCCGGAGTGCAGTTCAGCTTCTCACTGGTCAATCTTCTTGACCCGGCTTCGAGTATCCAGACGCCGCTGTTGGGAGAGCTCTTTCAATTGATGGGAACGCTGGTGGTGATCGGAGCTGGGCTTGACCGCATACTCCTTGCTTCGATGGTGCGCAGCTTTCACGTGGCTCCGCTGGGTACCTTTGCTGTAGCGCCGTCGAGCGCTCTGGCCATTGTGCGCGCAGCGGGAGGAATCTTCCTGGCGGCAGTTGAGCTGGCCGCGCCAGTGCTTGCCGCTACCATGCTGGTCGAAATCGCTGTGTCTCTGATCGGCAAGCTCAGCCCGCAACTGCCGGTGATGAACCTGACGGTGCCGCTCAAGACCATGACCGGATTTCTCATCCTTGCCGGCTCTCTGGCCTTGTGGCCGCGCTTTATCGAGGCACGCTTTGCGGGCCTGCTTGACTTGGCCGAGCGGCTGATCTCCGCACCGGGCCAGGTCTCGAGCCTGGGAGGATAGCCCATGCCCGGAGAGCGCACCGAACAGGCCACGCAGCATCGCCGCGACAAGGCACGCCGCGAAGGCGACATTCTGCACAGCCGCGAACTGTCGGCAGCGGCAGGAACCCTGGCGGGAGTGATCGCGCTGGGTGCCCTTGGTGAGAGTACGCTGGTGGCGTGGCGGGGGACCTTCGCTGCCTTTCTCGACCTCGGAGTCTCGACCAACTGGGAGCCGGCCCAACTGGCGCCCACGTTGACGGCGATACGGCGGTTGTCTCTGGCCGTCTTCGGCCCCCCTGTCCTGGTAATGGCGGCGGTAGTCATGGCGGCTCTCGGCGTCGGAGTGCTGCAAACAGGCGGCATCAACTTCAATGTCGAGGCAGTCGGTTTCAAGCTCGACCGCATCAATCCGGTCTCGAATATAAAGAACCTGTTTTCGCTGCGGGCCGCGGCCCGGTTGGCCAAGTCGCTGATTCCGGCCGGCGTGCTTGCAGTTTTTGCCGTGCAGCGCATCGCCCGGCAGTTGACCATCCCTCCGTTCTCAATCACGCGGCTGGAACAGTTGGGCTCGGATGTCTACGGCCTGTTGCTGGCGGCAGCGTGGCTGCTCTTCGGCTGGTCGGCCATTGACTACCTGGTCGAATGGCAGAGCCGCGAATCGCGCCTGAAGATGAGCAAGCAGGAGATGCGCGACGAGTTCAAAGAGACCGAAGGCAGTCCGCAGATTCGAAACCGCATCCGCAACCTGCAGCGCCAGGCACGCCGCCGGCGCGTGAAGGAAGACGTCTCGAAGGCCGCCGTGGTGCTCATCAATCCCACCCATTATGCCGTGGCCCTGGGTTTCGACTTCACCACCATGGAAGCGCCGAAGGTGTTGGCCAAGGGAAGAAACCTGCTGGCTGAAGAGATCAAGGCCGAGGCCCGCTGGGCAGGCGTGCCTATCATCGAGAACCCTCCGCTTGCGCGTTCGCTCTACCGCTCGGTCGAGGTCGGCCAGTCGATTCCGGCGGATCTTTACGCCGCGGTGGCCGCGATTCTGGCTTACCTCTACCGCCAGCGCGTTGAGGCCGAGTTAAGAGAGCGTCGTGCCCGTGAAACCTCTGCACGTGCCACCGCGCAGGCACAGGCAGCCGCCCGGCAGCGGCAGGGCGGTTCCGTCGCTCCACCAGCCGGAGGAGATCCTCGATGAGCACTGCTGCATTACCCGCAAACGCGCTTCCATCGCAGTCGATCTGGCAACGGCTGCGCGAATACGCTCTGCCCCTGGCCGCCATCAGCGTGATTTTCGTCATGCTTGTACCGCTGCCCGCCTGGGCCCTTGACTTCCTGCTGGCGCTCTCGATAGCTGCCTCAATCATCGTCTTCCTGTCGGCGATGCAGATTCGCCGGGCTGTTGAGCTTTCCGTCTTTCCCACCCTGCTCTTGCTTCTGACGCTCTTCCGGTTGTCGTTGAATATCGCTTCCAGCCGCCGCATCCTGCTGCATGGCTCCGAGGGCACGGCTGCCGCCGGACAGGTAATCGAAGCCTTCGGCCAGTTCGTGGTAGGCGGCAACTATGTTGTTGGCTTCGTGCTCTTCCTGGCGCTGGTTGCAATTCAATTCCTGGTGGTCTCGCACGGAGCGGTGCGCACTGCCGAGGTAACGGCGAGGTTCACGCTCGATGCGCTGCCCGGCAAGCAGATGGCCATTGACGCCGATATGAATGCCGGACTGATCGACGAGGTCGAGGCCCGGCGGCGCCGTCAGGCGATCGCACGCGAGGCCGAGTTCTACGGCGCCATGGATGGAGCGGCGCGCTTTAACCAGCGGGACTCGATGGCCACAATCCTGATTACCGGCATCAATATTGTCGCCGGCTTACTGATTGGCACCCTGCAACAGGGAGTGGAACTGGGCGAGGCGGCACGTACCTACACGGTGCTGACGGTGGGCGATGGACTGGTCACGCTGATTCCTTCGCTCCTGGTTTCCGTGGCTGGAGGCATTACCCTGACCCGCGCCAACTCGGCTGGAATGCTGGGGGGCGAAATCCGCCAACAACTGTTGGCCCGGCCCGCGACGCTCTATCTGGCAAGCCTGGTTTCGGGAGCCATGTGCCTGATTCCTGGACTGCCCAAGCTGGCGTTCCTCTCAGTGGCCGCGGCACTCTACTGGGGCGGACGGCGTGTGTCATCCAATCCCCCTGCTGCGCCCGCGACCGACCTGGCTCCCGGTGAGAAGAAGAAAGCGGAACCGGGACAGGCCTCTGATCTCGCTGCGCTGCTTCGCCTGGAAGACCTGACCCTCGAGATTGGGTTCCAGTTGATTCCGCTGGTGGACGAAAAGCAGGGCGGGCAGCTTTTGAGCCGGGTCCGCTCGCTGCGCCGCCATCTCTCCTCGGAGTTGGGTTTTCTGGTGCCGCCGGTGCATATTTCGGACAATCTGCGTCTGAAGCCGCGCGAGTACCTGTTCTCTCTGCGCGGAATGGAGATTGGCCGCTGGCAGACAGAAGGCACGCACCTGCTGGCCGTATCGGGCGACCCCGGCCGGCGGCCGCTGGCTGGAAAGGAAGCACGGGAGCCTGCCTTCGGGGTTCCCGCAATCTGGATCACCCCGGCTCTTGAGGATCAGGCGATTGCCGCCGGCTATTCAGTGGTGGACGCGGTCACGGTCATCACCACACATCTGGGTGAACTGGTCCGCCAGCACGCATGGGAGTTGCTGGGCCGCGCTGAAACCAAGCGCCTGATGGATTCCTTGAACGAAAGCCACCCCAAGCTCCTTGAGGAACTGGTGCCCAAACTGCTGACACTGGGCGAGGTAGGGCGGGTCCTCGAACAACTTCTGCGCGAGCGAGTCTCGATCCGCGATCTGGGCGCAATCCTTGAGGCCCTGCTTGAGACCGCTCCGATCAACAAGAACGTCGTCGCATTGGTCGAGGCATCCCGCCAGGCTCTGGGAAGGCGTTTGATTCGCCCGCTATTGGATGGGGACGGTCAATTGCCGGTCCTGCTGCTGGACCCCGCACTCGAAGAGGAGATTATGGCCACCCTGTCGCCCGAGTCCGGAAATCGATTACTGACAGCCGGAGTGGCTCCCGGGGTCCCGGTTCTGCGCCGCCTCGCCGATTCTGTGAGACAACTCATCGGCTCGGCCTCCGCCGCGGCTCTTCCCGTGCTTCTTTGCCCTAGTCCGGCGCGCTATCACGTCAAGCGCTGGCTGGAGCCGATGTTGCCCCGTCTGGCTGTCGTGGCTGCCGGGGAGATACCTCCCGAGATCCGGCTGCGCCCGGTGGGAACGGTGCGATGAGTGCGGGCGGCGTGCGCGGAGACGGACGAGACAAATCGATCGAGTGGGAAAAAGAGACTGAGGGGGCGGCAATGCCAATCGAAGCGGGTGCCACAGTGGGAAACCAGAAGACAGCGCGCCGGGGTGGAGCTGCGGGCGGTTATCCGCCTGTCCCGATGGCGACCGGGTTACTCAACAGCGAGCAGGAGCGGGTGCTTCTCGAGCACCTGCCGATCGTGCGTTTTCTTGCCCGCCGCATTCACGAAAGGCTTCCTCAGCATGTGGACATTGAAGACCTGGTCTCGGCAGGAGTGGTTGGACTGATGGACGCGTTCGCCAAGTTCGATCCAACCAAAAAGGTGCAGTTTCGAAGCTACGCGCAGTTCCGCATCCGAGGAGCGATCCTTGACAGCCTGAGAACGCTGGACTGGAGTCCGCGCGAGTTGCGCCGTAAAGGCCGAGCGGTGGAAGAGGCAATACGGACACTTACGGCACGCGCCGGTTATGCGCCGGGCGAAGGCGAGGTAGCTGCCGAGATGGGGCTTCCTCTGGAAGAGTATCAGCAGTTGCTTGGCGATCTGAAGGGCCTCGAAATCGGCACTCTCCATATGGAGCGCAATGAGGACTCAGGCGAAGAGGAACTGGCCTACATTCCGGGAAAGCCGGAGGAAGATCCTCTCTTTCGCTGCCTGCGGGGCGAGCTTGAAGAGCGACTGGCAGAGGCCATCGCTAATCTGCCTGACCGGGAACGGCTGGTGATGACTCTCTACTACTACGAAGAGATGACCATGCGCGAGATTGGCCTGGCGCTGGGCGTTGTGGAGTCGCGGGTTTCCCAGGTGCATGCATCGGCAGTGGTGCATCTCCGCAGCGCACTCAAGGATCTGGCCGCGCGGGGAGCTTTTGAAAAGACCGGGACCTGTCGCCTGAGTGACCATCAGCGGCGCGGAATGGCTTGAACCGAAGCCGCCGGAAAACGAGCAAAACCACACTACGGAAGATGCGGAGGAAGTGACAGGTGATCGAAAAGACGCTCAAGCAGAACGAGATCGATGCCCTTTTCGAGGCGGCGCGCAACTCGACGCCGGAGGCTTCGCGGACAGAGGTGCGCGCTCGTATTGCGCCTTACAATTTTTCCTCCGCAGGGCAGATATCGAACGAGCAGTTGCGCGCCATCAGCATGCTGAACGATCTGTTTGCCCGCAACCTGACGCACAACCTGGCTGCCTGGCTGCGTACCCGATTCCAGGTCAACCTGGTTTCTGCCGAGCAGATTCAGTTCAATGAGTTTCTGCTGCGCATTCCCGAGATCAGTTATGTTGCCTCGGTGCGGCTGGAGCCGTTGGGAGCGCTCTCGGTGCTGCAACTCGATCTAGGTCTTGCTCCTCCGGTGATCGATCTGCTGCTGGGCGGCGAAGGCAAGGACGGGCCTTTGCGCGAACTGACCGACATCGAAGAATCAATCCTGGGCAGCGTGGTCGAAATCATCTGCCGCGAACTGACCGCTGCCTGGCAGCCGGTGGGGTTGAGCTTCAACTTCGAGCGCCGCCAGATGCAGACCCAGGTTGCTCGCATCATATCGGTCAACGAGAAGACCCTCTGTCTTAGCTTCGAGATTCGTATGCCGCACAGCTCTGGTCTCCTCAACATAGCCTTTCCCGCGGTCGTGGCCAACACCATTTTGCGGCGGCTTACCTCGGACTGGGGACGCCGCCGCCGCCACGCGGGTGATGCCGAGGCGCGTATGAGTGCCGCCGCGCGACGGATACGCTTTGGCTGCTCGCTGCAGTTGCCTGCGGTTCGCCTGCCGGCAAGCACCATCGAGAATCTGGAGCCGGGCAGCATTCTGCGCCTGGACCTGGCATCCAACACGCTCCCGGTGTGGCGGGTCGGTGGCCAATCGCTTTCTGAGGCACAGGCCGTCCGCCAGGGCCCGCATCGCGCTGCCCGCATCGAGCGGCCCATCTCCGAGCGTCCGGTCACGGGGGTGGGCGGATGATGACTTACCTGGATTGCTGGGCCAAGGTGGCCGCGGACCTTTTTGCGCAGGCGCTGGCTGGGGAGCCTGAGTTGGTTGAGTCCCTGCCCAAACCGCTTCAGGCAGGCTTGTTTGGATTCGCCGCCAGCCTCATCGGGGAAGAGGAAGGGCGATTCGCTGTACTTCTCGACGCTTCGATTTTGGATTCACCGCTCTTGGGTGAGGGGACTGACCAGAAGGCAGGTTGGGGAGAGTTGCTGCGCGAGACGTTCGACGCGGCAGCAGGGGAGTTACTTGCCAAAACCGGCAAGAAGTCCCGGGTGGGAAAATTCGAGGAGTGCTCCGGTGAGAGCAAGGTCACCCGCACCTTCCAGTTGAAGTCCGGCGAGCGGTCCTGGACCCTGTTGGTCCGCGATGAAGTGCGCGCGCCCAGGCCACCGTTTGCTGCCGAAGCCGGCCAGCCGGTCGCATCCGAGTCAACCTCCGCACCTGCTCCCGCGCCCCCGGCAGTCCTTAGCCCGGGACTTGAACTACTGCTCGATGTCGAGCTGGAAGCCTCACTGCGTTTTGGATGCCGGGAGATGCCTCTGGGCGAAATCCTCGACCTGGGACCGGGAGATGTGGTGCAGCTCGATCGGCACGTCTCCGACCCTGTGGATCTGATTGTTGGCGACAAGATCGTAGCCCGTGGAGAAGTGGTGCTGGTAAACGGCAATTTTGGCCTGAGAGTGACCGAAGTATCCGCGCCCAGGAAGCGGTTGGAGACCATACGATGCCTCTTCTGAGCCGAAATCGAGACCGTGAAGCACAGGTTTTTCGCCAGTCCGTTGCAGCCTATGAAGCCGGCCCGGCCAGCGTCCGGGACCAGGACGGGCTGGAGTGGCAAAGGCGCGCCCAGGGCATGGCATCGCGGGGGATGTTTGCAGCCTGTGCGAATCCTGGCTGCGGTTCTGGTTGGATCAAGCTCTGGCGGAGCCGCTCAGCGCCTGTCTTCGAGGGCGGGTGGAGCTGTTCGGACGCATGCACGGCTTACCTGGTGGAAGCGGCGTTGCGGCGCGAAAGCGAGACGCTGGGAAACGCCCAGGAGGTTCATCGTCATCGCATCCCGCTTGGCCTGACCATGCTCGAACAGGGTTGGATCACGAGTTCCCAACTGCGCCTGGCGCTGGAGGCGCAGAAGGCGGCCGGAGGTGGCCGGCTTGGCCAGTGGCTGGTGCGCCAACAGGGCGTCAGTGAGCAAATGGTGACCAGGGCGCTGGGCCTGCAATGGAACTGCCCGGTTCTGGGACTGGAACTTCACGACGCCGCGAGTCTCACCGCGCTTTTGCCTCGACTTTTCGTGGATGCCTTTGGCGCACTGCCACTACGGGTGGCCGCGGGAAGGATCCTCTACCTGGGATTCGAAGCCGGCCTCGATCCGGTCCTGGCTTTGGCCGTGGAGCGAATGACGAGTCTGCGCGTCGAAAGCGGACTGGTGCAGGAGTCGCTCTTCCGCGCCGCGCATACGCGCATATTGAATGCAAAGTTTCCTCCCGTGGAACTGATCGAGGCGGCTACGGAGCCGGCGCTGGTGCAGGCGCTCGCCAAGCGAGTCGAGCTTGCAAGGCCGGTCGAATCCCGCCTCGTAAGAATGCACGATTGCCTGTGGCTGAGGATGTGGACGCGCCCCCAACGCGGCCCGTTGCCGGAGGCCGAGTCTGTTCAGGACCTGATCTGTTCCCTGCGCTCAAACTGAGGGGACGGAAGCGGTAGGGCGCTCTTCATGGATTTGCGGAAGATGCCGATAAGGCCCTTGAGCCTGCTGCTCACCTGATTGTTTATAGCGGGCTCGAGCGGAGGAGCCTGGGCATGAGTGAAGTTCGCACCCTGATCGTCGACGATTCCTCGGTAATGCGAAAGATTGTCGAGCGTTCTTTGCGCCAGGCGGGTCTTGACCCGCTGGTGGTGCACGAGGCAGGCAGCGGCACCGAGGGATTGGAAATTTTAAAGGTCAAGCAGGTGGACCTGATTCTCTCCGATATTAATATGCCCTCGATGGACGGGCTGGAGTTTCTGCGCCAGATTCGCGCGCAGAACCTGGCCCCCGGCGTACCGGTGGTGATGATCACCACCGAGTCGAGCGAGGAGCATGTGAAGCAGGCCATTCTGGCCGGAGCGCAGGGATACATCCGCAAGCCCTTTACGGCTGAGCAGGTCAAGGAACGGGTTCTGCCGTTGGTGCATGCGGCCTGACCGGAAAGAGCGCCGATGCTGTTGAACGGTGTACGCAAGGCCGCGATCGCGACAGCGGGGAGAGGCGGCGGAATAGAAATGGAGCCAAGTATGGCGGTGTCGTTGCGTGAATCTCTGCAGCAGGTTTCTGATCCGCGGAACCTGGATGCGACCGTGGAAGAGGTCTTTCAACTCATGCTGGGCGTGAATTGCCGGCGCGACTCTGCACCAGTCAAGCAGGAGCAGGAGTCGGTAACTGCGGTGGTGGGATTTGGCGGGTTACTGAGCGGGGCCTGCGTCTTTACTTCCGGCCGCGAGGCTGCATTAAAGATCGCCGGGCACATGACCGGCATGGAGTTTCAAGAGATCGACGATACCGTGAAGGATGGGATCGGCGAGATATGCAACATGCTGGCCGGAGCATGGAAAGGCAAAGTTCCGGAGCTGGCGGCCAATTGCGGACTCTCGGTTCCAGCCGTCATTACCGGCTGCGACTACAGGCTCCACGTCCAGGCCCCCGAGTTCCAATTGCATCACATCTACCGATTCGCGGAATCGAGCTTTGCCGTGACCATCGTCTGCGATGGCCTGCAATAGTCCTTCGCTACATCGTCGGCGAACCAGGATCGGAACGGAATCTTTGACGAATTCCGCCCGAGCAATTGGCCGGCTGCCAGGCCAGGCCGCAGATCAGGAGAAGATGCGCCAGAGTCACGCGTTTTCTCGAATTTCTTTCCCCTCCACACATTCATAATTTGCTCTAATCCCTCCCCGTCTCCTGCGGCACGCCATCTGCATGTTCTCCCGATTGTCGGGAGAGCATGCGATGGACAGCGGATATTACGCGGCAATGACTGGGCTGGTGGCACGGACCCAGGCCTTGGATACGGCAGCCGGCAATCTTGCCAACGCTCAGACTCCTGGGTACAGGGCTGAGCGGGAGTATTTCCGCTCCACGCTATTGGGTTCGGACGCGGCGAACTCGCAACTGGGCCGGACGGTGAACAACTACGGCCTGCTGGGCGGCGACCGGCTGAGCATGGCCCAAGGTTCTTTGCAGACCACCGGCAATCCCCTCGATCTGGCCATCGAAGGCGAGGGATTCTTTCAGGTTCAGACAGCCAACGGTCTCCGCTACACCCGCGATGGCAGCTTCCAGCGCGCGCAGAACGGGCAACTGGTCACCTCGGCTGGGGAGCCCGTGCTGTCCTCTGCGGGTAAGACAATTGCCGTTCCGCCCGGCGAGGTGTCCGTGGGGGCAGACGGGGTGCTCTCGGTGGCAGGTGGAGCGGTCGCCACCGTCGGGGTCCTCACCTTTCCCGCCGGTACGGAGCTGACCCCCGAAGGCGCCAACCGCTATGTCGCGCCGGCCGGTGCCGTTCCGGTTCTTCAAAAAAATGCCTCCGTTCACCAGGGCGCCATCGAGAACGCGAACCAGGACGTAATTCAGGGTTCGCTCGATCTGATCGTCATGCAGCGGCAGGCGGAGATGATGCAGAAGGCGCTGACCGTCTTCCATACCGAATTCAACAAGATCGCGACTGAAGATCTCCCAAGGGTCTAGTCCAAGACGAGGAAAACGATGATTCGAGCCTTGTACACAGCAGCCAGCGGCATGAGCGCGCAGCAGATGAACCTGGACACCATCGCCAACAACCTGGCCAACTCTTCGACCACCGGTTTTCGCCAGTTGCGCCTGCAGTTTCAGGACATGGTTTACCAGAACCTGGTAACGCCGGGAGCAGCTCAAAGTCAGAACACCGTTTCAGCCGGCCTGCAGATTGGTCTGGGCACGAAATCGGCGGCCACCGAGGTCATTACAACTCAGGGCGCGCTCAACGAGACAGATAACCCGCTGGACGTGGCCATCGAGGGTACCGGCTTTTTCCAGGTGCAGCGGCCGGATGGCACCATCGCCTACACCCGCGCCGGCCAGTTTCATCTCAATAATCAGGGAACCATCGTAACCACCGACGGCGATCCAATCATTCCGACCATCACCATCCCCTCAAATGCTACGGCTGTCACGATCACTCAGTATGGAGTGGTAAACGCGACCCTCGCCGGGCAGCAGAACCCCTCCCAACTCGGTCAGCTGCAACTGGCCACATTTCCCAATCCAGGCGGCCTGGCGAGCATGGGCGGGAACCTGCTTCAGGCTACTCTCACCTCGGGCGACGCGGTCCTGGGCAACCCCGGGGGGACAGAGGGCATGGGAACGCTGCAGCAGGGCTATCTCGAGAACTCGAATGTGGACGTGGTGACCGAGTTTGTGCAGATGGTCCTTGCGCAGAGGGCCTACGAATCGAACTCCAAGGTGATCAAGGCGGCGGACGATATGTATTCTCAAGTCAATAATATGACACGGTAATGTTGAACTTTTAAATGAACAATTAGCCGGATGCGGATCGGACCTGGAGGCGGGATGAGGATCAGGGTTGGATGGAGACTTTGGCTTGCGGTTCTGGCGACTGCCTGGGCGTTGGCGGTCCTCGTCCAGGTGGCGGGAGGAGCGCAGACCGCGCCTCGAACTCTTCTATCATCGCCGGTGTCCGGACAGGCCGGGCAACCAGGTTCCGGCAGGGTTGTACGCGAGATCGACGATCCCCACAGCGGCAATCATTGGCTGCTGATCGACGACCCCAACAGCCCGGGCGGACCTGGGCGGATGATTTTGAGCAGCACTGTCCCGGCAGACGCCGTAAAGCCGGGGCCGGATGGTGCAACCACTGCGGGGCACCCTCTGGCGATCCGGACACAGCCCATGCCAGTGATTCACAGCGGGGATCGAGTTGTCGTCGAAGAGAATACCGCTCGGGTTGAGGTGCGCCTGGAAGCGGTGGCGCTGGGTCCCGCGGTGAGCGGATCGTCGCTCAATGTGCGCCTGACCATTGGCGGCAGCGTGGTGCGGACAGTGGCCCTCGGGCCGGGACGCGTGGCCTTCGCGCCGGAGACGGCGGCTCGGCCATGAAGTGCGGAATCAACATTGCGGTCGTCTCCTGCGTATGTGCCGTGCTTGCCGGGCCGCTGCCTGCGACGTCGAAAGCGCCCAAGCCGCAAGAAGCGATTAAAGCAACTCCTCCGGAAACGGCTCTCACCGCCTATATCCAGCGGGTGCGCGCACAGCAGGCTGCAGAAGTGCGATCGCCGGGGTCGATATGGAGCACTGAGGGCCGGCTGGTGAGGCTAGGCACCGATGCCAAGGCGGTTCGCCTGCACGACGTTGTCTCAATCGTGGTAACCGAGAGTCTGGCCGCATCAACCGATGGCCAGGTGAAGAACTCGCGGGCCTCGAATGCCAACTCGGGACTCACCGGACTGATTGGGAAGCTGAAGGCTGGGAACGCACTGCAGAACCTGATCGGCATGACTGCATCCTCGGGGCTGACGGCGCAGGGGCAGAGCACCACAAATTCGAGTCTCGCAACCACCTTTGGCGCCGAAGTCGTCGACGTGTTGCCCAACGGGATGCTTGTCGTGCAGGCCACACGGCAATTGACCTTTTCTCAGCAAACCCAGCTGATCAGGCTGCGCGGACTGGTTCGCCCGGAGGATGTCAGCGCGCAGAACGAAGTGCAGTCAACGGCCATGACCGACTTGGAACTCGAAGTGACCGGCAAAGGCATCGTCAACGACTCAACCTACCGGCCGAACCCATTGGTGCGCCTGCTCGAGAGATTGCTGATCTTTTAGAAATAGCGAACCCGAGCCAAAGCGCGGAACCTGAGATGCCGTTGAGAGTCCAAAGGCAAGCAACTGTAAATAGCGAAATGAGCTGGGGTCTCGGATGCAAATGACCGCTCGAAGTATCTTGCAGGATCGAATGGCCGGCTCCTTCTGCTGGTGGATAGCACTGACCATGGCGCTGGTCCTTCCTGGTGTCATATCCCACGCTGAAACCGCGGGGCAACTAGCGCGAATCAAGGACGTCGCCACGATTGAGGGGATTCGTGACAACCAATTGATCGGTTACGGTCTGGTTGTCGGGCTGCGCGGCACCGGAGACAGCTCGCAGACCGTGTTCCCCGCGCAAACCCTCCTTTCGGTGCTGGAGCGGATGGGCATCACGGTTCCCCGGACCGGCTCCAACAGCGCCAGCAACATGCAGGTAAAAAACATGGCCGGAGTCTTTGTGGTGGCAACGCTGCCGCCCTTCAGCCAGCCGGGTTACAAGATCGACATTACCGTCTCATCGGCCGGCGACGCGCGGTCTCTTGAAGGAGGCATCCTTCTGATGACGCCGCTTTATGGTCCGGACGGACAGATATTTGCCGAGGCCCAGGGAGCACTCGTGCTGGGCGGCTACATGGCTGCCTCGGGCGGCAATAGCCGGCAGATGAATCATCCCACCACCGCGCGGATTCCGGGTGGCGGGCTGGTGGAGCGGCCGGTTCCCTTTGACCTGAAGCAGATGCACGAGGTCACGGTCGTGCTGAACGATGCCGACTTCCATACTGCCGAGCGGATGGCGCTGGCCATCGATAAAACACTGGGTTCAACTCGCGCCCAGACGGTCGATAGTCGCCGGGTGGTCATTTCCGCCAAGCCGGATGAGGACATCGCGGCCTTGCTCGACAAGGTGGAGTCGGTCGAAGTGGAGGTCTACCCGAGGGCCCGCGTGGTGGTGAATGAGCGCACCGGAACGGTCGTGATCGGCGGAACAGTGCGGCTTCAGCCAGTCTCAATTCTGCATGGCGGCCTTTCGGTCAACGTCATCTCGACGACCGAGGTCTCGCAGCCCGGCCCCATGTCTGCGGGGACAACCCAGGTCGTGCAACAGACCAGTGTGCAGGCCCAGGACCGGCCGGTGAACCGCATTGATCTGAAAGAAGGCGCGACGGTGGAGGATCTGGTGCAGGAATTGCAACGGACAGGAGCGGGGGCGCGCGACGTGATCTCGATTTTGCAGGCGATGAAGGAGGTCGGCGCTCTCGAGGCCGACCTGGAGGTGCTCTGATGCAGGCAATCGCAGCGGCGGTGGCAATCAGTGCGGCAAGCGCCGAGGCGCCACAGCCCCGTCTGGTGCGCGCGGCGCATGAGTTCGAGGCGCAGATGATGAAGGAACTGCTGAAACCCATGACCGGAAAAGATGGGCTGACGGGCGAGGATGAAGACACGGCTTCGGACGCCGGCTCGAACGGGGCTTTGGGAGAATTCGCGTCGCAAGCCCTCGGGCAGGCGCTGAGCCAGCAGGGAGGCTTTGGGATCGCCAAAAGCATTTTGCGCGACCTCTCCCATTCTGGTAACAAGGCCGAAAGCGGGAAGGTAACCGGAAATCTGCACGGGAATTCCGCGATAAGAACCTTTAAATGACTAGAGTGATTAGCAAAGATGCCGATAGGCCAAATAAGGAGCAACGCGTATGGATATTCGTAGCAGTCTTGACGGATTGAAATCTCTTTTGGGAGTGAATCCGGCGCCTCAGCAAACGACCGCCGCAAGGAGTAGTGCAACAACCAGCGCGAGCGCGCTGAGCAGCGACCGGGCAACCCTGAGCAGTGCTGCAAGCGAGGTATTGCTGACGGCGGGCGAGGATGGCGTGCGGACGGATAAGGTGGCTGGCGTGCAGGCGGCGATCGCGGCAGGAACCTACAACGTGCCGACATCGGCGGTGGCATCCAAAATGGTGGACGCGATGCTTGGCGGCGGACAATAGCCAATGCCCGCGTTTGGCGACATTGGCTTCGACCGGAGGCAGTTGGGTGGAACTGAGTCAAGACAGAAATAGTTTGTCTCTGACGCAGACGATACGAGGCTAAACCTCCCGTATCGCAGCGATAGGTTGGTCCCCGGACAGTTCATGGGCGGCGGCCCAGGAGCAAGGGAAGGATAGCGGGCGATGCAGGGAATTGGGATGCCTCGGAAGCATCCGGAACTGAAAGAAATGATTGCTGAGGCGTCGCGCGCACTCGCCCGGCTCGATGCGGACCGGTTGGAGGAGCTTTCACTTTCCTGCCAGGCGCTGAACCGGGACCTGACTGCGGTGAGCGCCGGGAATCGCAAGGTCCTCGCCCGTCAAGCTCGCGAGGCGGCAGGGGATATGGCGACGTTTGCCAGGGTTCTGGAGGCGACACGAGCCAACCTGAACGTGATGAACCGGCTGCGGGAGCTACGTGCCGGCAGGCTAGAGTACTGCCAACGGCAGATTCAGGGCCCGGCAGGGATTGAGAGCATAAATGGGGACAATTAACGCAGCGTTCAGCGTGATGTCGCAGGCTCTCGACGCCGATCAGTCGGCTCTGAATATCGTGGCCAACAATGTGGCCAATGCGAACACGTCCGGCTACACAAGAGAGGTTCCAAATTGGCAGGAGAAAGATCCGTTTGTAGTCAACGGAGTCTCCTATGGCTCAGGTGTCACAGAGACCGGCGCCACATCAGTGCGCGATCGAGTGCTTACGCAGCGGCTCGATCAGCAGCAGCAACTGGCCTCGGCCTCCGGCGCACGGTTGTCGGCATTGAATACGCTGCAGGCTCTGTTCACCCCCGATTCCGGTTCCACCAGTTCGACGGCAGGAGACATCGGGAGCGACATCACCGGCCTCTTTAACTCTTTCTCATCTCTTGAAGCCAATCCCACCGATAATTCACTGCGCGAGCAGGTGCTTTCGTCGGCGTCAACCCTGGCCGGTGACGTATCCAACGCCGCAGCCAGCCTCAATTCGCAACAGTCGGCGTTGAACCAGCAAACAACCGGCGAGATAAGCCAGGTGAATGCGCTGACGGGAACCATTGCCCAACTGAACCAGCAGATACAGTCCACCTCGCCGAATACCGACGCTGGGACGCTCGAGGATCAGCGGCAAAATGACCTGAGCCAGCTCTCCCAGGTGATCGGAATCAACCAGGTAACGACGGAAAACAACGGCCTCTCGATCACCACCACATCAGGCCAATTGCTGGTCTCGGGTGATTCAAGCTTCCAGCTGACCAGCGGCACATCGGATGGGGTCACGCATTTCTTCCTGGGGACGACCGATGTGACTGCGCAGCTCACTTCAGGAGGGGGCTCACTGGGCGGCGATTTGACAGCGCGCGATCAGGACATTCCCAACGTTCTGGCCTCGCTCGATCAACTCGCCTACAGCGTCTCGACACAAGTGAATGCGCTGAACAATGCGGGAACGGATATGGCGGGAGACAACGGGAATGCAGGCAATATCTTCTCTGAGCCGACAGCGATTCCAGGCAGCGCCTGGTCGATGAGCGTAGTGATGACAGATCCGAGTCACATCTCAGCCAGCGGTCTGGGCCAGGGAAATGGCGACAACACAAACGCCGTGGCAATGGCCAATCTCGGAGGCCAGGCAATCGTGAACGGACAAACGCCGTCCAATTTTTACGCGACTTTTGTTACTACGCTGGGCTCGACCGTTTCAAGTGTGCAGACCGAAAATACAGCTCAGAATGCGTCGGTGACGCAATTGCAGGCCCAGAACGATGCGCTATCGAGCGTGAATCTGAACGACGAAGCCGTCTCGATGAGCACCCTTGAGCGCAGTTATCAGGCGGCATCGCAGGTGTTTGCCATGCTGAACACAATTATGGCCTCGGCATTGAACTTGGGAGTACAGACAACTGTCACTTAAACCGGCAGTAAGCTCTCAGAAACACATGCTGATGCCGCGCGGTAGAAAAAGCGCTCAGCCTGGTGGAGGCAATCAATGCGGGTGAACCCGAATTATCTGACGAATCTAGCGACTTCTCTCGATCAGTCCCAGGCGGCCCAGCAGGAGTTGACGTCTCAGCTCTCCAGTGGTGTGCGCGTAAACTCCCTGAGCCAGGATGCGGTTTCTGCGGGGGAGAATGTACTGTTGCTGAATCAGATTCAACAGGATGACTCATTCACCTTAAGCTCCAGCATGGTTACGGGAAAGCTCCAGGTGGCCGACTCGGCTCTTGGGAGCGTTGTTTCGCAGCTCACGCAGGCCATTTCGCTCGCGACGGCCGCCAATAACGGCACGATGAATGCGAGCAACGTCGAATCGATTTCCAATCAGATAGCAGGCATCCTTGGCGAGGTGACTACGCTGGCAAACACTAGCTACCAGGGGCAGTTCATCTTCGCGGGTGGTCAAACATCGGCTGCGCCTTTCACCACATCGAATGCCACCTCGCCCGCCGTAACCTCCTACACAGGCGACGGCGCAGTCAACTATCTCCAGATGCCCAATGGCCAAAAGATACAGTTGAATGTGCCCGGCGATCAGATATTCTCGGGCACTGGCTCGAACAACGTCTTTGCAGTCCTCAACAACCTGGTGGCCGACTATTCCGGCGGCACAGTGGACACCGCAAAGGCAGCAAGCGACACGCAGGCCTTGAGCTCGGCTCTGAACTACGTATCCCAGCAGCGCGTTGTCATCGACAACTCCATTACCCAACTAACAACTGCTTCAGACGCCGTGACCAATGAGAAAACTCAACTGATCGCGGCACAGACTAACCTGATGCAGGCCGACGTAGCTCAGGTCGCAACGCAACTGTCTTTGTCCACGGCACAGCAGACGGCGCTCGAAGCCGTCATCGCACAGCTTGGCTCAGCTTCAAACAGCCTGTTCAGCAAACTGTAATTCGCCCACACCCACTGACCTCGTCATTGCCCAGAGGCGCGGCTTTGCGCCGGATATGCCTTCCCGTTCCTGTTTTCCAAACCCAGCCTGTGAGCACAATGGCGTCCAGTCCGTCTATACTCTAGCGAAAAGGACAAGCCTTGCTGGCTCCTCTCCGTTTTATCTGGAATGCGACTCGCGGTCATCGGTTCGCTCCCTGGCGAAGTGAATACTTGCGCTGGCGGGTCGAGACTTATTCCGGTATGTGGGCCGAGACTTTGACGGCCAGGAGCGTGATGAGTTTTGTCTGGGCCTCGCGCTGGGAGCTGTTGAGTTTTCTCGCCTGGACAGGACGCATGCAGCGTGAGGCGCGCAAGCGGGCTTGAAAGCAGTTGTCGGTGCTCAGTTGTCAGCTTTCTCCGGTTACCTGCGCAGTCTCATTGTTCAAGAACATTTAAGAGGTTGCCAGAAACGCAAACATTTTTGCTTAAAAGCTCAAAGCCGATCACTATGAATTGACAATTGAGAACTGACAACTGACAACTGTTTTTCAGGAGTTCTATCTGCATGAGATTCGGATTATCCCGCCTTGCGCCCTGCGTCGTTGCCCTCTGGCTGCTGGCGGCCGCGGCTGCACGGTCGCAGCAATTGCCCCCAATTGAACCTCCCAGGCCGATGCCCACACCACAATCTGACACTACCACTCTTCGCGTGACGGCCACCGAGGTGCTGGTGCCGACACTGGTTGAGAAACGTGGTGGCGGAATTGTCTACGGCCTGAAGCAGGGCGACTTTGTTCTCGAAGACAACGGTGTGCCGCAAAAGATCCGGGTACAAGAGGAAATGGACACCGCTCCGGTTGCACTGGTGGTTGCAGTGGAACAGGGCGGAGTGAGCGTTCTCGAATTCGACAAGCTGGCCAAGCTCGGTCCGCTCCTCGACCTGTTTCTCAGCGACTCGCGCAGTCAGGCGGCCCTGATGGGATTCGACTCCAAACCCCATCTCATTCGCGATTACACCCACGCTGGCGAGGCGATCAACGACGCTCTCAATCATCTGGAGCCAGGCGATGGTGGCGCTGCGATTCTGGATACCGTAAGTTCCGCCGTCGATCTGCTTGAGACCCAGCCGAAGGAGTATCGCCGAGTTCTGCTTTTGATAAGCGAGCAGCGCGACCACGGGAGCAAACACACCAAAATTCCGCAGCTGATCCAGAAGATCGGCGGTTCCGATGTGCTGGTGCTGAGCGTGTCGTTTTCGCCTGCGCGCGCCGAACTGCTCCATGACGTGAAAGACGACGTTGTCGGCAATGGCGACCAGCCCACAATGAACATGGTTTCGGCGCTGATTATGGCCGTCAAGGCTTTCAAGAAGAACGTGACTAAAGAGGTGGCCGGGATGAGCGGCGGTGAGTACACCACGTTCACCGGCGACAAGCGATTCGAGCAACAGGTGGTCGATGCGGCCAGACATATGCGCAACCGTTATCTGATTACCTTCAGCCCATCAGACCCCTCGCCCGGCCTGCACACCATCCGGGTGCGCACTGCACAGGATTACAGTGCCAGGATCGTGGCACGGGCCAATTATTGGTCGGCAGCGCAGCCGTAGCGCGTTGCGGCTGGCATGGCGAACCCCAGGCGTTGATTGTGCGGGGATTAGCCGCCAGTTTATGGGAAGCAGCGAGTTCTGGACGCGGAGGGTTTGCTTCCAGGTTCCGCCCGCCCGGCAAATAGCGCAGGGCGGCGCGTTCATGTTAATCTCACAATAGACACTTAAGAAGTGGACCTGAGAAGACAAGAGGAGTAACTGACGCCGTGCTGGCGACTGCTAAGAAAACCACCCTGATCGAACGCTTCCGCACCCACGATACAGACACCGGTTCGCCGGAAGTCCAGATCGCGATTCTGAGTGAGCGGATTGGTGAACTGACCGAGCACTTCAAAACCCACAAGAAGGATCACGCCTCGCGGCGCGGCCTTTTGCAATTGGTCAGCAAACGCCGCCGTCTGCTGGATTACCTGAAGACGCATGATTCCGATCGCTATCGCGACGTAATCGGCAAACTCGGTATCCGCAAGTAATCAGAAAGCTGACATTGACCCGGAAGCGCCCAGACCGGAAATTGGTCACGGCCCCTGTTCCACCCAGAACCTGGGGCCATGGTGTACCTGGCGAACTCAACCCGCTGCCAGGGACGGCGCACAGCTATCGGCTGTGCGCCGTTCCTGCGCTGCGCAGATCGCAGATGCCGGGAGGGCCTGATCTCCCGCGCTTTGTGCGCTCGTCTGCGCGTGACCTTTCGGCCGCCAGATTCATCGCCAGTATTTCCATAACTGCCTGCGCGTTCCCCACACAAGTTTCTCAAGCGAACCAAATGAAAAGAGGAATCTATGTCTACCAAGCATGAAGTAGCTGTCGAGCTTGCCGGCGGCAAGCGTCTGGTCTTTGAGACCGGCCGCATGGCCAAGCAAGCCTCTGGCGCCGCACTGGTGACCACTGGTGAAACCGTCGTCCTGGCCACCGCCGTGGCTTCTCCCGATCCCAGAGAAGGAATCGACTTCTTCCCCCTTACCGTGGATTACCGCGAGTACACCTACGCCGGTGGCCGCATTCCCGGCGGATTCATTAAGCGCGAGGGCCGGCCGAGCGAAAAGGAAGTGCTCACCTGCCGCCAGATTGATCGCCCCATTCGTCCGTTGTTTCCTGATGGTTTCCGCAACGAGACCCAGGTAATCGCATTGGTCTTCTCCGCCGACAAGGAAAACGACCCCGATGTGGTCGGCATTAATGCAGCCGCGGCAGCTCTGGCTCTCTCCGACATTCCCTTCAGCGCCACAGTAGGCGCAGTGCGGGTTGGCCGCGTGAATGGCGAGTTTGTCATCAATCCCACCTATGCGGAGCGCGCAGCCACCACCGTCAACATCATGGTCGTAGGGCATAAAGACGGAATCGTGATGATCGAGTCCGGCGCCAAGGAAGAAACCGAAGAGGTGATCCTCGCCGCCATCGAATTTGCCCATACGGAAATCAAGAAGATCGTCGCCGCAATCGATGAACTCGTTTCAAAGGCCGGCAAGCCAAAGCGGGCATTCACCGCACCAGAGTTCGACGAGACCTACTACGCTGAGCTCAAGTCCAAGGTCGGCGATCGCCTGAAAGATGCGCTCGACACCAAGACTCACGGCAAGACGGAAAGCTACGCGCTGATCAAGCAGATCAAGGACGAGCTTGCCGCCGCGCTGGCCGCCGACGATCCGGCAATGAAGAAGAAGCTCAGTACCTATTACGAGCATCTCCGTGAGCGTTCGTTCCGCGAACAGGTGACCAAGGATCGCATCCGCCCCGATCGCCGCGCATTCGACGAAATTCGTCCCATCACCATCGAAACCAGCGTGCTGCCCCGTACACACGGTTCAGCCCTGTTTACCCGCGGCGAAACCCAAGCATTGGTTACCGCCACACTGGGAACCACTGACGACGGCCAGCGCCTCGAGAGCTACGAGGGCGAGCAACGCAAGAACTTCATGCTTCACTACAACTTTCCTCCCTTCAGCGTTGGAGAGACGGGACGTATGGGCGGTACAGGCCGCCGCGAAATTGGCCATGGAGCACTCGCCGAGCGAGCCATTTCGGCCGTTCTGCCCAGCGCAGAAGAATCTCCCTACTCCATCCGCATCGTCTCCGACATCCTCGAATCCAACGGCTCGTCGTCGATGGCCTCGGTCTGCGGTGCGAGTCTGGCGCTTTACGACTCCGGAATCCAGCTCAAGGGTTCCGTGGCCGGCGTAGCGATGGGATTGGTGAAGGAAGGTGACGACTACGCGATCCTTACCGATATCGCAGGCGCGGAAGACCACTACGGCGACATGGACTTCAAGGTTGCCGGCACCCGCAAGGGCATCACCGCTCTGCAAATGGATATCAAGATCGGCGGCCTTACACGCGAGATCCTGCAGCAGGCAATGGAGCAGGCACGTCGCGGCCGGTTGTTCCTTCTGGACAAGATGGACGCAGTGCTGGACGGACCGCGCACGGAGCGCTCCGCTTATGCGCCCCGCATCGAAACCGTGATGATTCCCACCGACAAGATTCGGGACCTCATCGGCAAGGGCGGCGCTACCATTCGCGGCATCATCGAGCAGACTGGCGCCAAGATCGATGTGGATGACACCGGTAGGGTCAACGTTGCTTCTTGCGACGCAGATGGTCTGAAGAAGGCGCTCGCAATGATCAGCGACATCACCGCAGTTCCTGAGATCGGGAAGACCTACTTGGGCAAAGTTGTCCGGCTGGCGGAGTTCGGCGCGTTCGTCGAACTCTTCCCCGGCACCGACGGCCTGCTTCACATCTCCGAGATCGCAGAGCATCGCGTGAAGGAAGTGAAGGACGAACTGCGCGAAGGCGATCAGGTGATGGTCAAGGTTCTGGCCATCGAGGGCAATCGCATCAAGCTTAGCCGCAAGGCGCTCATCAAGGAGCAGAAGGCCAAGCTCGTCCCATCGTCTCCTGCCGAAACCGAAGAAGGTGGGAGTTCCGTTTACGAAGCTCCGGCCTCACCCGTCGTCCCGGCCAAGCCGCGAAATGAATTCGACGAGCGCCAGCCGAAATCCAACCAGAGCACAATCCTCATTGAAGGCGGAGATGACTTCGACGAGGAAGGCGGTGAGGAATTCGACGAGGAGACCGAGCCGAACTTCAACCGCGCTGAAGGTGCGCCAGTGCCGGTTGAACAAACAGCCGGCTCCGGACGGCCTCCGGCGAATAACAATAATCGCCGTCGTCGTCGCCGCCGGCCCGGTGGTCCAGGCGGCGGTCGTGGACCGAGCGGTCCCGCTTAGTCGACAGCCTCAAGAGCACGTAAGAGCAAGGCCTGGACGATGAGTCCGGGCCTTGCTCTTTTCTGTTTGCTTTGGAGTGTCTCCTCCCATACCCTGAAGCAGGTCCTGAGAAAGTCGAGGAGAGTCGCATGAAGACAAGCCTTCGAATGATTCTGGTAGCAGCACTTTGCTTTGTAAGTGTACAGAGCGCCCTGGCTGGTGCACCGTTGAAGGGAATCGATGTAAAACTAGGGAAGAACCCCGGTGGAGGATGCGCGGCACGGACAACGAACGACGCAGGGCAGGCGAACTTTGGCATCTGGCCGAAAGGGAACTACACGCTGGGATTCGCTCCAAGTGCTTCATCCAGCGCCAGCGTCCAATCTGCAAGCCGTGCGCAAAGTGCCAACAACAAAGCGGCCACAACGGTTTCATCAAAAATGCATCTGGTAATTCTTGGCGCTGCGGGAGGAAAGATCGAGCGCGAAATCGATGCGGCCGCGCCGTCAGCGCGCATATCGCCTATTCAGTTTTCGCTCAGCGGTGCAGAAGAACTTGTTGTTGTAGTGACGGCGGCGCAGTAAAGCCCTGGCATTCTCGTTCACTGTTTAACATGCACCCGGCATAGCGCAACGCAATAGAATGACCTTCCCAGCCTTCTACCCAGCTTGCCGTGGGCGGGCCTGTACTTCGAGCGGAGGGAATGGGGCCGACACGGGGGGGCGAGTAGCCTGGGCAAGAGNNACATGGGGGGGCGAGCAGCTTGGGCAAGAAGCCCTGCTCTATGCTTGTGAGCGTACATCCGCAGGTCAGCCAAAATGCACAGACCCTCCGCATCGGCTGCATCTTCCGGGAAGACCGCAATTCCCACGCTGGCGCCAATCCGTATTGTCTGATTGCCCAGTTCGAATGGTTCTTTCAGCAGTTCAATAAGCGAGTCGCCGACACGGTCAGCATCTTCGCGGCTCGTAGGGTCATCCAGAATGACGGAAAACTCGTCGCCTCCCGTTCGCGCTACGGTGTCAGATCGTCGAACGCGTCCAGAAAAGACCCGACCCACCCGCTCCAGCAACCGATCCCCAACGTGATGGCCCAGTGCGTCGTTCACCTGCTTGAACTGGTCCAGGTCAATCAAGAGCAACGCCGTCTGTGTTCCGTTTCGGCGGCCCCGTTCCAGAGCGCTCGCCAACCGGTCCTGGAAGAGTCGGCGATTGGGCAGACCAGTCAATTCGTCGTGCAGTGCCAGATACTTGTTGTGCTCGATCTGGTCCTCAAGAAGCAGCAGAATCATCCCGACAGCGACCACATACTTGGGTAGGTCCCACACTTCGCTTTCCAGTCGCACATTGGGTAAAAACGCGTTCATTCCCGGAGCCATCACAAACACCGCCGCCCAGGTAAGAAACCCGGCGATGGTGATGAACGCGCCTGTCGTTGCCCGCCTGTAAGCAAACCAGAAATGAACACAGCAACCGAAGTAGACGGTAAAGAGCACACCATTCAAAGCAAGTGTCATGCCGTTGCCCGGTCGATGTTGAAAGGCCAGGAGAAAGGCAGACAGTGCGCAGTAGCAACCGACCGTCACCCAACAGAGCGGGTAGTTCTCTTTGCGAACATGAATCAGAGCAACCGCAAAAGGCAGCACTCCAAACAGAACCGCTGCCGGTGTCAGAGCCCAGGAAGCGGCTGGGCTGAATACAACAAGGCCAATGTAGAGCGTATTTGTCCCAATCGCCATGCCGAGCATCCAAAGGCTGGATTGCTGTTTGCGAAAGGGAACTGAGGCCCAATTGAAAAGTATGCCTGCCCAGGCGAGTGCTGTGACCCCGATGAAGACCGCAAGGATCCCGATCTGCCCGGGAACTGGTGCAAAGATGAAAGCCGCAAAGTTCAACGCAATCATCAGCCAGCCGGTGAGCCAGAAGGTCGAGACAGGAGCCTGGTTACGCCGAGCCACTGCCGCGAAGGCACAGGCCAGCAACATGACCGCGGCTAAGTCAGGCAGTTTACTCCAGTCCAAGGCAAATACCTCAATCTTGTACGGCAATCAGAAACCAAAATCGACTGTCTTCGCTCGTTCGTTCATCAATCAATAGAATCCTCTATTCCAGAGAGATTTCCATAGCGCTTTTGTACCACCGGCGAAACCGAAGGGTATACTTCGGTAACTTGCAACTTCAAAGAGCCGAAGGAGTGCCTGTTCTACCCACGGCCATGCATTCTGCGAAAGCCGATATACCCTCCCAAATCTGAAATACGCCCACCGGCCCGCAAACCTATTTGAGCCAATAATAAAGCACCTATGGATTCCGTAGTTGACGCCTGCAAAGCTCGCCCAAAGGGAAAGCGCCGGCTCTATGAACCCATCCTGGCCAATAAAAGGACCCTTCACCAATCTGAAGGTTGTCTTTGATTCGGGGAGATGCTAAAGCAGAGGCCAAGGCTGGCCGATACGGAGAGAGAAGCTGCGTGCGCTGGATTTCTTACGCAACTGTATTGATTCGGGGACGAATGATCTCGCTTAAGAAATATCTGGATTCCGTGCCGTCCGGCACCGACGCCGATTGCGGGCAACAAAAGGACGAAATTGCCTCTGTGGCGATCGCCGCATATGGCTCCGCTCTGGAAGCGATGGGAAATTGCAGCCTTGATGCGTGTCCCGGTCTTGGTAGCGAGCTGAAACAGCGACTTGGCGAGCTGAACCGTAACCTCTCCAGTAGCATGAATTGCGAATCATTGGAGCTTACTGACGGACAGGTGCAAGAGCAGCTACAGGCGTGGGGAAGACGAACGGCCACGCACTACCAGCGAACGAGCGACGAGGTGAAGGAGTTGTTGATCGTGATGGCACGGATAGCCGAATCGGTCGGTGCCCGAGACCAACGCTGCGCTGGACAGATCAACGAGGTTACTGCTCGCCTCACCGCAATCGCGAGCTTGGACAATCTGACCGAGATTCGTTCCTCAATTAAGAAGAGTGCTGCCGAACTGAAAACTTCTATCGAGAGAATGACCGCGGAGGGCAAGGTTGCCAACGATCAACTTCGAGAGCAGGTCTCAACCTTCCAGGCAAAGCTGGAAGAAGCCGAGAAGATCGCGTCCCGCGATACGCTCACCGGACTTCGCAACCGCCTGCACGTGGAGACCCTGATCGAACGGCATATCGCAACGGGAGTTGCCTTTTGCGTAGCGATAGTGGATATCGATGGATTCAAGAAGGTGAACGACGAGCATGGACATCTGACTGGCGATGAATTGTTGAAACAGTTTGTGGCCGAGCTCGTTTCGGCCTGTCGTTCTACCGACGTAATCGGGCGCTGGGGTGGGGACGAATTCATCATTGTCTTCGAATGCAGTTTACCTGATGCAGTTGCTAAGACCGACCGGCTGAGAAAGTGGGTTTGCGGAAACTACACAATCCCTGGCAAATCCGGCGCCCAACAGCTAAGAGTGGAAGCCTCGATCGGTCTGGCGAACCACTTGCCAGGCGAGACGATGAAGGAACTTCTAGCCTGGGCCGACGCCGCAATGTATGAGCAGAAAGCGGCTTCGAAGAATCACAGGAGCGACTCAAAGCAATAGACCGACATTTCCGCACAGTGCAAGAGCACGGTCGCGGCTCAAAATAGAAGCAAATCTCATTTGCTGTGCCGGCCATCACATGGCAGCTCTCCGCTGCTGATAATGGGACACGCCTTCAAGTTCAATCCACTGCAGGAATCTCCGCGCCTTCTTTCCTGTTTCTAATCTTGAGTTTCTTTCCTTCTCGCGTGAAGGTTGATGTGGGGCATCGCTTAGCCCGCACTAAGAGACCCGCTGGAACCGGAATTGTTTGATACAAGCAGGCATCGCTGGTTCAGGATGCCGCCAATGAGAAAGGCAGCCATGAGATTATTGATCGCCGAAGACGACAAGGCGCTGGGATTGTTTCTGAGCCGGGGTTTGGAGGCTGACGGACATCGCGTTCGCCTGGCCCATGATGGAGGAAGCGCCGTAGAGGCCTTTCGTCAAGACCTGCCCGATCTGACCATTCTGGATCTCAACATGCCGGTCAAGGATGGGGAACAGGTCCTCGAAGAGGTTCGATGTCTAAACGCTGACTTGCCGGTATTGGTTCTGACTGCCCGGCAGGAGGTGGATACGCGCGTTCGGTGCCTTGACCTCGGTGCGGACGATCTGATGATCAAACCCTTCAGCCTTCATGAGCTTCGCGCCCGCTGCAGGGCACTGTTGCGGCGCAAGCGGGAGGCACGCCTGCAATTGCGCGCTGGAGATCTGGAACTGGATCGTCTGGATCACACCGCCCGTCGGGGAGCGCTGTCAATTGTGTTGACCAACAAAGAATTTGCTCTGTTGGAGCACCTGATGCTCAATCGCGGCCAGTGTGTCTCGCGCGTGGAACTGCTGGAGTCGGTCTGGAATCTGGAACCTGCTCAGACCACCAACATCGTGGACGTATATATCAACTATCTGCGCCGAAAGCTCAAGGACCCGCCTCCAGGCCAATTGATCCGCACCGTGCGCGGTCAAGGCTACATTGTGCCTTCCGAGGCCGAACTGGCGCTCCCTCTGCCATTAGTCATCTCCGTTCCCCTGGCCGGGCTTCGTGCAGCAGGACCGGCCGTTGAAGCGAACTAGCTCTTATTTACCTAAAGCCGCCTGGCGGTGAGGAGAAATTCATGCAGACCGTTCAAGTTTCCGTTCCCCCTGCCAACGTACGCGCTCGGGTTCGTACCGCGTTGGTCGCCAGCGCCGATTGCAGCTTTCGCCAGCGTCTCGCGCAGATTCTTACCGGCCTTCGCTGGCAGGTGCGCGAGGCCGAGGGCGGCGCCCAGGCCTGGGCCGAGGCCGAATCTGCCGCGCCTGAAGCGCTGATTGTCGATTCATGGCTGCCCGATCTCGACATGGCCGAGTTTCTCAAAGACTTCAAAGACCGCTTCCCGCATGCAGATCTGGTGACCGCTGGAGGCAATACGGCACAGGAAAGCCCGCGCGGCCCCTATCGCCAGGAACTGCTCTATGCCTTGCGGCGCTGCCAGGATACCGACACGGCGGCATGGAATATGGCGCCCTCTCTCAACAAACAGAATCAGATAAACGAGGACGGCACTCATATTGCCCCATGGCCGCCGACGCCTGCGGTGCCTGCAGATGTTGCCGAATCCCTGATTTCCCGCCGGGCCGCAGCCGCGACCATTGGGACGGGCGTCACAATCCCAGCCCAGCTCCTGCCCGGCGCATCAAAGGCAATAGCGCCCGCGGTGGATCAACGGGCACATGGAATCGATCCAGTTTCCAGCGACCGTCTGCCGGAGCTTATCGGCAATGCGCCCTGCATGCTTGAGGTCAGCCGCCGCGTCCGTCTAGTCGCGCCCCGCCTCACTCCCGTGCTTATCGAAGGACCGACCGGCTCGGGCAAGGAGATTGTGGCCGAAGCCTTGCACCGGCTCTCCCCAAGGAGTCGTAAGCCGTTTGTCGCAATCAACTGTGCGGCGATTCCGGAAGCGCTGCTCGAAGCGGAGCTTTTCGGGCACACCCGCGGAGCATTCACCGGAGCGGTGCAGGGCCGAACCGGCCGCATCGAAGCCGCGGACGGAGGTACTCTCTTTCTGGATGAGATTGGGGAGATGCCACTGGCGCTGCAATCCAAGCTGCTCCGCTTTGTCGAGTGCGGAGAACTGCAGCGGGTGGGNNGATAACGAGACCGTTAAAGTCGATGTCCGCATCCTGGCCGCCACTCACCAGCCTCTGGCGCACCACGCGCAGAACGGGACCTTCCGTTCCGATCTTTATTATCGGCTAGCTGTCTTCCTTATCCGCACTCCGTCGCTTGCCGAACACTGTCAGGATCTTCCTCCCCTGATAGACCATTTCATGCAGCGGCTGGGCCGCGAAACGCCCATGAAGCGCGTCGACGATGGCGCTCTTGCCAAACTCGCCTCCCATGACTGGCCGGGCAACGTCCGCGAGCTCGAACACGTGCTGGAGCGGGCCGTAATTCTGGCCGGCGAGGAGCCAGTTTTGACCACCCGTGAGATCGATTTCGGGTTCACGGTGAACTAGGCAGGGAGGCTGCAATGGGCATCAACGTCGAAACACGGTTAAGCGACCAGATCACCCGCTATCTGGACTTGGCTGCCGGTGAGGCGAAGTTGACTGCTGCAAACATGGCCAATATCGATACCCCGGGCTACCGAGCAGTGGGGATGGATTTCGAGTCCGAAATGCGCGACGCCATGGTTGGAGTGGATCAGGGACTGGCGCCGCACCAGGTGCAAGTCCGTGCTGTTGACGGGCTGATCGCGCGGCCCGACGGAAACAACGTTTCGATGGACCGCGAAGGCCTGAATCTGGCCGAGGCACAATTGAAGTTCAAGACCGGCGTGGCCCTGTGGCGCGAGGAATATCAGCGAGTGATGGACGCCATCCATTCCGACAAGTAGTTCCGGTGGGCGCCCTTCACGATCCTGGAATTCCATGTGGAAGGAGACGACAATATGAATCTTTTTGGAGTGATGGAAACGTCGGGCGAGGCCATGCAGGCCGAACGCATGCGCGCAGAAGTGGTCGCGGCCAACATGGCCAACGCGGAAACAACTCGAACCGCTTCGGGTGGCCCTTATCATCGCCAGCACGTCGTCTTTGCCGCAGATCGCGGCGACGCGGGATTTCTCAATTCCATGGCCGCTGCATCGTCCGCAGATTCTGGTACCGGACTGTCGAGTTCCTTGGACCGCGCTGCTCTGCCCACGCTCAGCCTGCCGGGAATGGGCACCGCGGCGCCGGGCGTGCACATTGTGCAGGTAGTCGAGGATACTTCCGCTCCTCTCAAGCGCTACGATCCGGGGCATCCGGACGCTGGCCCCGATGGGTATGTCTCGTATCCAGACATTAATCCCCTCACAGAGATGGTGGACCTGATGGGGGCGACACGTGCATATGGCCTGAATGGTTCAGCTGTACAGGCCGAGAAGGGCATGATTACCGCGGCACTTGAGATCGCCAAGTCGTAAGCGTGCAGCCAATGAGTTGCGACACCAGCCATGATTGACGGTTGTTGTCATGAACCAACACGGAGGACCGATGCATTTCGCCATGAATCCCCTTGCGGCCGCGTCAGCGGCATTGCCAAACCTGTCCGGAAGTAGTGCGACGCCGGGCTCATCCTCCGCGGGATTAAATGGGCCGGCGCCGGCGCCGTTTGCCGACCTGCTGACCGACGCAGTCGGTCAGGTGAACCAACTCGAAGACCAGGCCCGCGTTTCCGTCGACGGTCTGATGACGGGCTCCGGCGTGGACGTGCATCAGGCAATGATTGCCACCCAGAAAGCAAGCATGGCCTTTGAACTGGCGCTTGCAGTGCGCAACAAGGCGGTTCAGGCATACCAGCAGGTGATTGGAATGCAATTCTAATATGCACCCCGGCCCGTCGGGCGCGGGAAGTCGGCGAAACATTCAGACCGGCGAGTGACCGGCAAACAGCAACGGTCGGGTTTCTAAAAGGACAGGAAAGCGGAACGCAGGAACCATGGCCACGGGAACACAACTTGAGAAGAGCGCAGCGGCAAGGCCCGGACAACCGCAACTGGCTGACCAGCTCGCCGGCCTGTGGGGGCGGGCGCGGATTCGCTGGGCAGAGATGTCGTCCGGTCAGCGCAACTGGGCGCTGGTTGCCACGTTGCTGCTCGTTGTCGTCGCCGGAGGATTGCTTTGGTACGCCTTCAGCCCCGACTGGCGCACTTTGTACGTGGGCATGGATCCGGAGGACGCCCGCCAGACCGGACAGATCCTTGCCCAGGCTCAGATCCCCTTCGAGCCGACCCCGGATGGAACTGGCATCCGCGTTCCGGCGGCACAGTTGGACAAGGCCCGGTTGGCGACAGCAGCCAAAGGCGGCGCGAAGAGCGGTCGTCTCGGATTTGAGATATTCGACAAGCCAAACTGGGTGGGTTCAGAGTTTGACGAGCAGGTGAATTATCAGCGCGCTCTCGAGGGCGAACTCGAACACACCGTAGGCACGCTTTCTGACATCGAGTCGGCCCGGGTTCACCTGGTTCTGCCCCACGATTCGCTGTTTCGCGAACAGGAGAGAGCAGCCAAGGCTTCGGTGGTGATCAAGCTGCGCCGTCGGTCGCTGGCCGAGGGCGAGCCCGATGTGATTCGCAATCTGGTGGCGTCGGCCGTAGACGGATTGTCCCCGGATAACGTGGCGCTGGTCGATGCGAGCGGCCACTTGCCGCTGGGACCCAAGACCGCTGAAGCGATGCAGTTGACCGCGGAACAGGCTCTGGAGGAAAAGCTGCTCTCAACCCTCGAGCCGGTGACCGGTGCGGGCAACGTGCGCGCCTCGGTGACCCTGGACTACGATCGTGCGGCCACTGATGTCACTCAGGAAATCTACGACCCGGACAAGACAGTCACACTTTCGATGCAGCGCACTGAGCAAACTTCCGGTCCTCAGGCCGTGGCCGCCGGGGTTCCCGGTACGGCCTCCAACGCCCCCAATTCCCAGGCGCTGCCGGTCTATCCGCAACAGACGACGCCGCCGCAATCCGCGAAGACCGAGTCCGGTACCTACGGCGCATCGAAGACTGAAAGGCACGAAGTCAATGGTCCGGGACGGGTGCGGAGGTTGACCGCGGCCATCGTGGTCAATGACCGGTTGGCGCAGCCCGCATCTTCGGGAAAAGCCGCAGTGTGGCAGCCCCGTTCTGCCGATGAGCTGCGCAATCTGACGGCTCTGGCACAGGCCGCGGTTGGCTTTGATGCCGCGCGTGGCGACATGCTGACGGTTGAAGATCTGGCCTTCGACCAGAACCGCGCGCAGTCGTCGGTCCCCGCCGTTGAGAAGTGGGTGAATACGGCAGAGAGTTCGCCTGTACTGGTAAAGTACTTGGCTCTGCTTGCCGGCCTGGTCGTAATTTTGGCCTTTGGAGTGCGTCCTGCCCTCCGGCTTGCGGGATCGGCACGTTCAGGAAAACTTGCAGTCAAGCCAGGCACAAAAGAGCTGAGCGCGGGGACGGCGGCTGTTGCGCAGATTGCGTCGAAGCCTGCAGAACCTGCAGAGCTTGATCCGGAGCGAATCCGCAATCAGGAGATCTTCGAACAGGTGACATCGCACTTGAAACGCGAGCCCACGCAGAGCTCGCGGCTGCTGCAAAGCTGGATTCACTCCGATTAGCGCTCGAGGAAAGGGCCTGCACCTTGGATGAGCAGGGAAACACGAACGGGGCAGGGCGGCGCCACCAGTCGGCGAACATGTCTGGCCTGCGCAAGGCCGCGGTCTTGCTGGTGGCCGTGGGCGAGGAACTAGCCAAGGAGATTCTGCGCGCCCTGCCC
Organism: Acidobacteriaceae bacterium; assembly: GCA_003133425.1. Next base: position 14,497 of record PKXI01000389.1, on the reverse strand, counting down.
GAAGCGGACGTACAACGGCTCACCGAAGAGTTGGCCGACCTGCGCGGCATCACGCCCGAGATGTCGTCGGAAATCATGGAGGAGTTCTGGGGACTGCTCGAGACACAGAACTTCATGGTCCATGGTGGCCTCGACTACGCAAGCCGGCTGCTCGTCGATACATTTGGCAAGCAACGCGCCGACGATCTGCTGACTCTGGTGCGCCGTTCACAGGAGGCAGCCCAGGGCAATCTGGCCAAGCTGCAGCGCACCGATCCCCAGCAGTTGGGAAAGCTGCTCGACACCGAGCACCCGCAGACCATCGCCCTGGTCCTGGCACACCTTGACCCGCGCCGGGCATCGTTGGTGCTCGACAACCTGAGCGAAGAGCACAAAGTGGTCTCTGTCCAGCGCCTTGCCGAGATGCGCCAATTCTCTCCGGAGATGGCTCAGAAAGTGGCCCACATTCTCCACCGCAGACTGGAAAGCGTAGGCGATACGGCGCGCAAGAGCTACTCGGGCTTCAAAGCTGTGGCCGACCTGTTGAACCGGTTGAATGCCGAGGAGTCGAAGAAGATTCTGGAAACCATTGAGGAAGGCCAGCCAGAGTTGGCCTTGAGCATTCGCAATCTGATGTTCACCTTTGAAGACCTGGTGACGGTGCCGGCCGCGACCATTCGGGAGATCGTTTCGGGCGTGGACAAGCGTCAGTTGGCGCTGGCCTTGCGAGGCGCAAACGATGAGTTGCGGGCGCAAATATTCAAAGCAATGAGCTCACGTGCGGTAGAGATGCTGAAAGAAGATATGGAGGTTCTGGGTCCGGTCCGTTCGCGTGAAGTAGCGCAGGCACAGCAGGAGATCCTCAACCTGGCGCGGAGATTGGAGGCCGAAGGCAAAGTGATTCTGAAGTTGGAGACCGGAGACGAAATGCTTGCGTGAGCGGCTTCCGAGTTTTCTGGTCATTGAATGTTGGCGCTCAGATAGATAAGTCAAAACCGATTACGGGCCGCTGAAGGCTGGCTGCGAGAAAAGGATCCGCAGCAGCTGGAAAGGGATTCGTTGGAACTGGCAGGAGCGGTGCAAAGAACTTGCGGATCGGGGCGGATTCAGTTGTTCGAGTATCCGGCGAGCCCTGACGCGCCTCCGACGCACGAATTTCTAAACTGGGCGGAGGCAGCCGAATTCGACCCGGGCGAAGAGCGCGGCCACGAACACACGGGTGCACTCAAAGCGACAGCGGCGAACGCTGAGTTTGAAAAACACTTGGCCGAAGAGACGCGCCGGTCTTTCGAAGCCGGCCGCGAGCGCGGGCGGCAGGAAGGCCGCCAGACGGAACGCGAGGCCCTGGCTCCGGCGCAGAAAGCCTCCGAAGAGCAGCGTCTGCGTCAGGTGGCGGAGTGGGTCGAAAGCTTCACCCTGGAGCGCGACCGGTACATGCACGAGGTCGAGCATGAGGTCGTCAAGCTGGCGCTTGCGGTTGCGGCCCGCATCCTGCGCCGCGAGGCGCAGATGGACCCGCTGCTGCTGACTGGAGCTGTACGTGTGGCCCTGGGCCAGCTTTCCGGATCCACCGAAGTGCGCCTTCGTGTGCCGGCTGGAGAGCTCGACCTGTGGGCGGATGCCATGGCCTTGCTGCCCAACCTGGCCGTGAAGCCCGCCGTGATTGCCGGAGAAGGGATGCGTTTGGGAGACTGCGTAATCGAGACCTCCCTAGGCTCCGTCGATCTGGGAATCCGCTCGCAGCTGGGCGAAATTGAACGCGGATTCTTTGACCGCGCCGGCGCCGCGAAACCAGGGCCGCCCATCGATTCGGATTTGGGTGCGAGAGCCGGCAGAGAGAGCCGCACATGACGCCGCGACTGGGCCGTTACTTCGCACGCCTGGATCGCGGCCAGCCCTGGCGCTGGCGGGGACAGGTCCTCGAGTCGGTTGGCCAGACAATCGAGTCGTTGGGACCGTTGGCCTCGGTCGGAGAATGCTGCGAGATCAAAGACCAGTTCGGGCACCTTCACCTGGCCGAGGTTATCGGATTCAGGGGCTCGAATGTACTTTCAATGCCGGTAGAGACGACGGAGGGGATTCGCTTTGGCGATCCGGTGGATGCACAGGGAGTTCATCCCGAAATTGAGGTTGGACCGGCGCTGATAGGGAGGGTTCTGAATGCGCTGGGTGAGCCAATCGATGAAGGCGGACCTCCGGCAGTCTCACTGCCAATGCCGCTGGATGGCCGAGTGCGTTCACCGTTGGACCGTGCGCCAATCCGGGTGCCATTGGGAACCGGCATCCGCGCTCTGGACGCGCTTCTCACCGTCGGCCGGGGCCAGCGGGTAGGCATCTTCGGCGGATCGGGAGTGGGGAAGAGTACTTTGATCGGCATGATGACTCGAAACACCGAGGCCGACATAACAGTAGTCGGGCTGGTGGGAGAGCGCGGTCGCGAGGTCGGCGAGTTTCTTGAAGATGCGCTAGGTGTAGAGGGCCGCGCGCGCTCTGTCGTGGTAGTTTCCACCTCCGACCAATCGCCGCTGCTGCGGATGAGGGCGGCACTGGCCGCCACCACGGTAGCGGAGTACTTTGCGGCCCAGGGAAAACATGTGCTTTTGGTGCTCGACTCGCTCACACGCTTTGCCATGGCTGCTCGTGAAATCGGCCTGGCAGCCGGCGAACCGCCAACAGCCAAAGGGTATACCCCGTCGGTTTTTGCCCGGCTGGCCCGCCTGGTGGAGCGCACCGGGCAGTTCCGCACCGGCTCCATCACCGCCTTTTACACGGTGCTGATGGAAGGCGACGATCAGCAGGACCCGCTCGTGGACGCAGTTCGCTCGCTCCTCGATGGCCACGTGGTTCTGTCCCGCTCGTTGGCTGCCGAGGGCTGGTATCCGCCGATCGAAGTGCTGGATTCAATAAGCCGGTTGATGCCGGCTGTAGCTGGGCCTGAGCACCGCGAACAGGCAGCACTCCTGCGCCGGTTGATGGCCGTCTATGCCCGTTCCGAGGACCTGGTCCGAATCGGCGCCTATAAGCCCGGTTCTGATTCGGATCTCGATCGCGCATTACAAGCTCGGGGAGCGATGCGCGCGTTCATGACCCAGGACGCACACGAGCAGATACGTTTTGCCGACTGTCTTCACCGGCTCAAAGCCCTTGCTGCCGAGGTATAGTCCATGGCCGTCTCGCGAGCTCTGCGCAGGCTCCTTCGCGTCCTGGAAATTGAAGAAGAACAGAGCCGCCTCGCGCTTGAGTCGGCAGTGGGTGAACTCGGAATCCTGGAACATTCGTTGACAGCGACAAGAACAAGGGAGCGGAGCGGACGGAGGCTTGTCATCTCCAGCGCTCAAAGTGGAGAATTGCCGGATCGATTGGCCGGCCTTGAAGAGACTCGCGCGGCCAGGCGGCGCGCTGATGCCCTGGCGCCCAGAATTGCGGACGCGGAAGTGGAGGTAACCACGTCTCGTGAGGTGTTTCTCGCCAAGCGGGTCGAGCGCCGCCAGGCGGAGACCCTCATCCATGAGACCGAAGCTCAGGATGCCGTCATCGCAGGCCGGCGCAGCCAGCAGGCACTCGACGACTGGTACCTCAACCGCCTGCAAGGCACAAAAAATACTCAGAACTACGCAAAGCCTGCGTGCTCAAGTGATCTTCCTGATGAAACTCACCGGGCGGCCAACAAAACTTGAGCGAGAATCCGCGCGAATGAGGTGAGCCTGTTCTGATTCGGGAGACACGGTCCCGTTTCTGACAATGCTTTAACCCACGCTCAACTTCTTTGGCACGGGATCTGCAGTCACTCAGCCCATGAACGTTGCCATAGGAATCGGGATCGAGGCGCCAGGGCGTGCAGAAGCGGGTCCGAGTCAGGTCCTTGGAGAAGCGCATCGAGAGGCTGACGGAGCAAACTGGCCCCGCGCCGCTTTTGCGCAGGTTCCCTCATCTTCCCGGCCCCCGGAAGAGAGTTTTCGTTCCAGTTTGCAATCGCAATTCGCTTCCCTTGTTGCTGCCGCGGATTCTGCCGACGCGAATGCAACGGAAAAGAATCCATCAGCAATCGATGCAAAACGGGTCGATACGGCTGCGCCGTCGATCCGTACAGCGACAGCGGAAAATCACCCAAGTCTCGAACCACTGCTGACGGCGAACACAGTGGGCGATGTGAAGAGCCCACGCAATCCTCATCCGCTGAATTTAGGCAGCGCGCACCCGGTAGCTCACTCCAAGAGCATCCGAAAAGAATCCGCTTCTACCCGTTCTTTACCTGAGTTGCCAGTGGCGTCGCTCGATAGCAGCCTGCTGATATTGTCGCCACAGGGAAGCGCAAATTCAGCCTCAAACAGAACTCCAGCAACTCACATCGAGCCTCAGGAGCCCGTTCAGCCTGCTCCGCACCCAGGCACCACTCCTCAAAGCCCATTCAACAGTTGGGATTCATTTACTCCTAACCCACCCGGAAACCTGTCGGCGCCTGAAGGCAGTGCCGCCCAAAACCGGAGTCCCGGCATCGCGGAGACGATCACTTCCGTTGCTGCCGGGGCAACGGCGCTTGGTGCAGTTGCCGACGCGGTCGCTCGAGCCGCATTGCCCGGCCGAATCGATGATCAAGCCTCTGCGCCTCAACAGGCGCCCAGTCAGGTGCAGGACCAGATTGAGAATCAACCAGGAAGCAACACCGTGAAAAGTGTCCTGGCGCCAGCTTCAGGCGATCAGGCAAATCGAACCCCCGAAACCGGCGATACCAATTCCTTTCCACCCCAGGCGGCGCCAAACAAAGTCGAGATGACCGGTTTGGCCGATAACAACCCGACGCCAGGGCCGGTTGCGGTTCGCATGGCGCAACAAGCGCCTGAAATAAGGTCGGCCGGCTTAGCCGGTGATTCCGCGCCGTTGCTGAGCCAGTTCACAGCTGCAAAAGGGGAGATGAATGCGCCCGTTGGATTGGTTGGTGGCTCGGCCAACTCCAATTCATCCAATCCATCACATCAGACCATCGCAGCGCGCAATGTGGACGCAGTTGCTCCATTGGGCCGCACTCATGAAGGAACCCTGCTGGCACATCCAGGGACGAGAGCCATGGATTTGAATCCCGATGAGGCCGGAGTTCCGAATTCTGCTGCAGCCAATTCGACTGCTGCCGGCGAGCAAGTTTCATCCTCCGGCAGAGCACGTGTTGAGGAGGCACAGCCGCAACAAGCAATCACCCAGGAACAGAACCGGACTCAGGCGCAACCCGATGGTCAGGTATCGGAACGCGTCGCTCCACCAACTGCAAGCGACCAAGCGGATAGATCGTCCCATCCGGATATTGCTGATGCCTCTCACTCCTATGCAGCGCTCGCCGGAGCAGTAAAGCCTGGAGCAACTGGCGAAGGCAAGGTATCACAAGTTGTGTCGCGGAGTTCCCCCCTTGCAATAACGGGCAGCCAGGCCGAGTCTGGAAATCATTCCCTGAAGGTTGAAAACAACGGCCTGTTGCAGGACGCATCCGCTCTGGTCCGTGATTCGGCCGGCACACATCGAGCAATGAGCGCGACAGACGGAGATGTCGGCGGCCCGGCGAGTGCTCCAACCAGATCGAGTGCACACGATACTTTCGCAGCCCTCGATGCGGACACTCTTACCGGGACGCCAAGCTGGATTCATGCCGAGGCCCGGCGCGCAGAGGCAGGCTTTCAGGACCCGACTCTGGGCTGGGTTGGTGTGCGCGCGGAAGCGAGCGGAGGCATAGTTCACGCAACCTTGATGCCAGGATCGGCTGAGGCTGCTCAAACTCTGGGCGGGCACATGGCTGGATTGAATGCATATCTTGCCGAAGAGCACTCGTCGGTCGCGACGTTGACATTGGCAGCGCCTGAGGGCAGGGAATCGGGACTAGGTGCTGGTCAGGACGCGAATCAGGATACGAACCAGGGCATGACCCAGGGCGGCGGGCAAAATAGCCCGTCAGAATCCCAGTCGAACCCGCATCCTGTTGTTCCGGCGATCGCCACCGCAGCGGCTCGGGAGATACTCGGCCTTACTGGCAATTCGGGCCGTGCTGTCGGATTTACAGGGAACGAGGGCTCACACATCTCAGTCATGGCATGAAGTCCAAAAATGGTGCACAGAAGCAGCCTTACCGAACAATGACCTGGAGAGCAAGGGGCTCAAAAGTCACGAAGAAAAACAACGCAGGAGGAGAAATGGCGGCAGCAGTTTCAGGAATCTTCAATCACGCGATGACGGCGGCGCAAGCAATGACGGGCACATCCGCAACTCGTTTGGCCAGCCCGGCTGCGGAGGCGGCAGGGTCAAGCAGCAATAGCACCAGTTCAGACAGCTCTTCGTCCACGATCTCCGCCAACGACTTTCTTACCTTGCTGGTGACCGAGATGCAGAATCAGGACCCGACGGCGAATACCGACCCCAACGAATACATCAACCAACTGGTGAACGTGAACAGCCTTGAGCAGTTGATCAACATCAACCAGACTCTTTCTACGTCGCTTGGGAGCCCAAGCACGCCTGGCAGTTCCGCCCAAACCGCCGCAGCAACGTCAGCTTTGAACGGAGCAAGCCCCACCAGCACAGCTGCGCAGGCCAGCGCAGGCGCACAAAATGGAGGTCCACTCCCAGCAGTCAAATCCGCCGCATCCAATGCGGACGTGTCCGGCAATCTCGCGGCCTTCGCTTCCGCTGCCAAGCGCGCTCACGGCAATCTCAGCGTTCCAAATTCCAACCCGGCGGCGCATAGCGTGGCTCAAGCTCTGGGCGGGCAATCCCGAGCGCACTCAATCGCCGGTGGACTGACGGTCGCGGAATAAAGCTTCGTTTACCAGCCGGCCGGAATGGCCTGCACCAACCGTAATTAGCACCAAAAGGAGATTCAAGATGGCAAGTTTCTACATTCCGCTTTCCGGACTCAACGCAGATTCAAAGGCCCTGAACACGATCGCTAATAATCTTTCCAACATGAATACAACGGCCTTCAAGGCACAGAACACCAACTTCTCCGATCTCTTCTACCAGCAGATCGGCACCACAGGTTCGGGCAACGCCATCCAAGTGGGCGGGGGCGTGAGGGTGGCCTCGAATGTCACCGATTTTTCGCAGGGGTCTTTCAACACCAACGGCACCTCATCCTCGGATGTGGCGCTGAACGGAAGCGGATTCTTTGTCGTCGACGGCGGCGGTATTAACCTTCTCACGCGCAACGGGGCATTCACGCAGAGCAAAAGCGGGAATCTGGTCACTGACGACGGTCTGGACGTAATGGGATACCCGGCAGTGAACGGCGTTGTGAACACCGTCGCCGCGTTGTCTCCAATCAGCATCCCGGTTATCGGGCAGGTCCAGCAGCCACGGGCGACGACGACCTTCGGGATGAACGCCACTCTCGATTCATCAGCCAAGGTGGGCACAAGCGTGCCCGGCCAGGTTCAGGTCTTCGACTCGCTGGGCAACAGCTACGAGGCCACAGTAACTTACACCAAGACAGGAACCAACGCATGGTCGTATAACGTCTCGCTGCCGGACACCCTGAGCGCCAATTCAAGCACTGCTTTGGGGACGACCACCATCAACTACACCTTCGGATCAAGCGGCGGCACAACGGCCACTGTGGACCCCGGGACGAACCTGACGATTACCGGGCCAACCGCGACCGGCACGGCGACGATCACGGCGCCGACGGTGATCGCGAATCCCCCCGAAACCGTAGCCCAGTACGTAACAGACCTCCAGGCCGCATTAACGGCAGCACAGATCGTCGGCGTGAATGTCTCGTCAGTGGGAGGCCAGCTCTCGATCGTTGGTGCAAACATTTCGACCTCAGGAAGCGTAATCCAGGATCCGGTGGCATCGGCCAGTGCGAATGGATCTCTTAGCTTCGATTCGAGCGGGAATTTGGTGAGCCCCGCTGCCAATGTCAGCGGCATCTCCTTCGCCGGACTCTCCGATGGCGCAGCAGTAATGAACCTGACCTGGGATATCCTCGGCTCGGGCAATACCCCAACCATCAGCCAGGTTGCTGCAACTTCCTCGACCTCGGCATCCACGCAGAACGGCTATGCCAGCGGCGCGTACCAGGGCTTCGCCATCGGCTCTGACGGCACCGTAACCGCTTCCTATTCGAATGGGCAAACACAGGCCATTGGCCAACTGGCGCTGGCCAATGTAACCAACCTTCAAGGACTCGCGCTCCAGGGCAATGGCAACTACGCAACCACGTTGGCCAGCGGTGCGGCATCCATCGGCATTTCAGGAACAAATGGACTGGCCACAATTCAAGGCTCTTCGCTCGAGCAATCCAACGTCAACATCTCGGCGGAGTTCTCAAATCTGATCATCGCGCAGCGCGCCTTTGAGGCAAACTCCAAGGCGATCACCACCTTCGACACCGTAACCCAGGACACAATCAATATGGTCCACTAATGCCCAGTTGATTAAGGTCCAAATTCACTAAGGTGCTGCAGGGCGGTCTTCAGGCCGCCCTGTTGTCAATCGGTGAGCACGAACCTCTACGAACAATCCCTTGCTCGAAGCCAGCGTGATTGCTCTCGCATTCAGAATCCTTGCCTCGGTCCAATGCTTGCGGCCTTCGTTGCGGACGACCCGTCCTTCAATGCGAATGGGCTCACCGGAGGGAACCGGGCGCTGGTAATCAATCTCCATTTGCCGCGTCATTGCAGTCACGCCGCGTGCGCGGACAGCCTTGCTCATCGCCTCGTCCAGCAGCGTAGCAATGATGCCGCCGTGCAAAGAGCCGATTGGGCCTTCGAAGTTGTCCGGAACTGTCGGAAGTGAGACGACCGAACCGTCCTCTGCCAAATAAAACTCAAGGTGCAACCCTACAGAATTGGCATCTCCGCATCCAAAGCAGCGGTTCTGGGCTGTATGAGGCAACGGGGTCAGATTTTCAGTAGTTCCTGTCATTCATTCCTCGATTGCTGCAGCGCCCCGGCAAGCGCGGCCGCGTAGGTTGCCCAGTCAACATTGCCGCCAGTGAGGAGAACGCCAATGCGTTTGCCCTGCACGGAGTTCTTCTCCGTCAGAGCTGCCGCCAAAGCTGCGGCTCCTGCGCCCTCGGCCAGATTGTGCGTGTCCTGATAGTAGGCAAGCATTGCTGCCGCAATCTCCGCGTCGGAGACTTCGACGATGCGGGCAACTTCTTTCCAGATAATTTCCAGCGCCTCGATATTCGGAGTGCGGCACGCCAGACCATCGGCGACCTTGCTAAGGGCCGGGGCTTCCACCAGTTTTCTTTGTTTGAAGCTCAGTGCATAGGCAGGGCATTCGCACGCTCCCACGCCCACGATCTCGGTCTGCAACCCAAGGGCGTTGCGCACCGCGGCCATTCCGCAGATTGACGATCCCATTCCGATGGGAACATAAACTGCATCCAGCGCTGGCGTCCCTTCAAAAAGCTCAAGCGCAAACGTGGCTGTACCCATCACCAGCCGCTCATGGAAAGAGTCTGCGAAATGAAATCCCCTGTCCGCAGCCAGATGCCGCGCAAACTCGAGCGACTCCTGAAAGTCCTGGCCCTGCTCCACCAGTTCAACTCCCTGAGCCAGCATGGCGCAGTTCTTCTCCCTGCTGTTGCCGTATGGAACGACGACCACTGCCTTCAGGCCAAGAAGCTGCGCAGCCATGCCCACTCCCTGTCCATGATTACCGCGCGTGGCCGCCACCACACCTCTCAAGTCAGGCTCGGTCTGTTTCAGCCAGTCAAGATATACCAGAGCTCCGCGCAGCTTGAACGCCCCAACTGGCGTATGGTTCTCGTGCTTGATCCACGTCTCGGTTCCCATTCGGCCATTAATAAGTGGCCACGAGTATTGCGGAGTGGGCGGCATGTAGCGATACACCACCGACCGGGCGTCGTGAATCTGGGCTAATGTGGGAAGCCGCATAAACCCAGAATACCCGCACCTGCGCCGTTTTGATAAGCGCAAGTGCAAGCAAGTCTAAGGGATGGTCAGAAGAGCACTTGACCTTCCCGCCCAGCCCGCTCAGACTGAACAAAGATTTCCCGGAGGATTTTCCTTATGTCATCAACTACGTCATCGCCTGAGTCATTGCCAACGTCATTCCCAACGTCGTTCCCAACGTCATTCATTGACCGCAGAACAGCTATGCTGCAGATAGGGACACTCGCCGGCGCCGCACTTCTCACGCGCAACATATCCGCCGAGGGTTCGCCAGCCGGCCAAACACCCGCAACTCCTGCCGTTGCGCCTCCCACCGGGCCCTTTACACTGCCGGCTCTGCCGTATGCCTACGATGCTCTCGAGCCCAGCTTCGACGCCGCTACCATGCACCTGCACCACGACAAGCACCATCAGACCTATGTAAACAATCTCAACGCAGCCGCGGCAGCTCATCCCGAGCTGGCAGGGAAGAGCGTCGACGAGCTCGTCGCGAACCTCACCAGCTTGCCCGAGGCCGTCCGCACAGTGGTACGCAACAATGGCGGAGGACACGCCAATCACTCCTTCTGGTGGCCCACGCTTGGCAAAGGCGGCGCAGCTCCAACCGGCGAGCTAGCCAAGGCCATCGATGCCAAATTCGGTTCGCTTTCCACCTTTGAGGACAAATTGACTGCCGCCGCCATGAGTGTTTTTGGCAGTGGCTGGGCTTGGCTGGTCAAGTTGCCGGATGGGACAGTGAACATCGAAACCACTCCCAACCAGGACAGTCCGCTGACCACGGGCCACAAGCCGATTCTTGCCATCGACGTTTGGGAGCATGCCTACTATTTGAAGTACCAGAACCGGCGTGTCGACTACGTGAAGGCATTCTTCCAGGTGCTCAACTGGGATTATGTGAGCGGCCAGTTCGTTCACAAGGCGTAGGCGGACATTGCGCCGTCGATCGCCCGGGTCAGGCGCATGGAGTGCTTTGTGCGTTGGGATGGTGGCCAGCCTTTTTGTCGGCCCGGCTGGCTGCCACTCAACGCCGTCACTCACTCCACAGCAGGCGGAAGGTAAGCACCTCTACCAAGTTCGCTGTGCCCATTGCCACGAGGACAACGACCTGCACCTCAAGCAAATTCCGCCGAATCTGCATGGAGTTTTCGCGCAGAGTACCTTTCCCAGCGGCGCGCCGGCCAGCGATAGGGAGCTTCAGCGCGTGGTGCTCGCGGGCAAGGGGATGATGCCGGCTTTTGCCGGCCGGTTTACCGACCAGCAGCTGGCCGCCCTGATTGCCTACCTGCATACCGGTTTGCGCTAACCGGAATACCCACCGATCAGCCTTAAGCCAGACAAAGCCACAATCACGGTATACTTAGGATTGCTATGGCAACCGAAAAAACCTTCTACCTTGAGACCTTCGGCTGCCAGATGAATGCTCATGACTCCGAGAAGGTCATTGGCACATTGCAGCAACAAGGCTACCGGCAAGTCCCCACCGAAGAAGAAGCCGGCCTGATCCTCTACAACACCTGCTCCATCCGCGACAAGGCGGAGCAGAAGGTCTTTAACCGTCTCAACGACTACAAAAAGCTGTATAAAGCCGGTAAGCGCTTTGGCGTGCTGGGGTGCGTAGCCCAGCAGGAGGGCGAGAAGATCTTCGACCGGGCCCCCTATGTCTCGCTGGTCTCGGGTTCTGCCTCCTATCGCAAACTGCCTGAGATGCTGGTCCGCCTTGAAGCCGGAGAGAGCCGGATTACCGGCCTCGATGATCGTCAGACCGATCAAACCTTTGAAACCGAGTTCACCGCCCGCCAAAATCCCTACCGCGGTTACATCACCATCATTGAAGGCTGCGACAAGTTCTGCGCCTACTGCGTGGTGCCGTACACCCGCGGCAAGGAGCGCAGCCGCACTTCATCCTCGGTCCTCCAGGAAGCGCGCCGCATCGCCGACCTCGGCTACACCGAGATTCAACTCCTTGGTCAGAACGTCAACAGCTATCGCGACCCGGAAGGGAAGCGGAGCTTCGCCGAATTGCTGACTGCCGTCGGCGAGGTAGCTGGGATTCGCCGCGTTCGCTTCACCACCAGCCACCCCCGGGACTTTACCCGCGACATAGTCGACGCCATCGACGCCTCGCCAACGCTCTGCGACCACGTCCACCTGCCGATTCAGTCCGGCTCGACTCGGGTGCTCAAGATGATGGCGCGCGAGTACACCCCGGAGTGGTATCTGGAGCGGATCGCTTGGATTAAGGCCGCGCGGCGGCCAATTTCGCTTTCGACAGACATTATTGTTGGGTTTCCAGGTGAAACCCCAGACGATTTTATTCAGACCATGGACCTCCTCGCCGAAGTGCAGTACGATTGCGTTTTCGGTTTCAAGTACTCGGCGCGACCCAATACGCCCGCGCTTACAATGATCGACTCGATCCCGGAAGGCGAGAAGGCCCAACGGCTTCAAGTATTGCTTGACCGTCAGCGCGAGATCCAAAGAATCAATTATTCCAGGCACTTAGGGGAGATAGTTGAGGTTATGGTTGAGGGTCAAAATCCAGCACGAGGCCAGATTTCCGCCCGCAGCAGTCAGAATAAGCCGGTAAATTTCACCTGGCCGCATCCGATTGCGCCGGCCCCAGGTAGCTATGTTCAGGTGAAAATTACCAACACGCATCCCAACAGTCTGGTCGGCGAGGCCGTCTAAGAACCTGTACGGTAGTCAAAAGAGGCAAGCCCATGGATATCGAGGTCCGAATACGCGGGTTGATGATGGACCCAGCCACGAATATGCCCATCGTCGTTCTAAAAGACGTTGCTTCAGAGACGGTGATTCCGATCTGGGTGGGAATCTTTGAGGCGAACGCAATCGCCATCGAGATCGAAAAGGTTGCCGCGCCTCGTCCAATGACGCATGACCTGGCCAGAAACGTAATCCGTCACTTGAATGCTCAGTTGGAACGCGTTGTAATAACAGAGATTAAAAACGACACGTTCCACGCCGTCCTCTGCCTGCGCCAGGCAGATGAGCAGGTAATGATCGACGCCAGGCCGTCTGATGCCATAGCATTGGCGCTCCGTGCGGATTGCCCGATCTTTGTAGCCGAGCACGTGATGCAGAGCGCCAAGCTGAACACTTCAGGACCTTCGGAAGGGCCAACGGCCGAGCAACTGCGTGGCTGGCTCGAAGGACTCAACGACGAGGACCTAGGCCGTTACAAGATGTAATGTCCCTGGGGAAGAGCACAATAGCCCATCCGTAAGTCCTTGAATAGCGGCAGACGTGTGTGTAAACAAATCCTTGCCTTTGTGCACACCGTAAGCGGTTGATTTGAAACAATTATTGGTCCAAGAGTCAAGCTTTTGTTTTTTACAAGCGGCAAACAAAAGCTTGACTTGACACACAATTTAAGCAAAAGGTTGACTAAGTGGACGGACTCATGGACCAGCCAAATCTAGGCAGGGCTGTCTCGCAGAGCTCGCCCTTCTCCAAACGCCTGTGACACTTTTCCTCCAAGGATGAGTCTCGACGCGTCATCAAGGCAGGGACGTAAAAGAAGCGGCGAACGGCCCGCCATTTTAATCATTGGCTTCTTCATTCTTAACAGAATGCGGTACTTCGGACTCTTCCGCTTGGTACTCCTCGTGCACGACGATGTGGAGATCCTCCATTTCAAATGTCAAGCCGTCGTATCCCCCGAACCTCTCGGAACTCGGTGGTGTCAACACCGCAGCTTCAGATCGGGCCTTCATTGCACGGTACGCCTGAGCCAAGAGAAACCCACTCGGAACAGACTCGGGATCGTTCCGGAAGCGCTTCTTCAGAACCAAGAATCGGCTCGCTTGGTCGGCCGCTTCGCCATTTTTCCTGTCGTGGAGCTCTTGAAGTTGATCCTCGGCGAACTCCATCCAATCTCCCATCTTTTCAAATCCCAGCAGGAACCAGCTCAGGAACATGGAGCGCGGCAGCGTCTCGAAGAAGGAATTCTGTTCCAGCCACCAATTCTGCGCCTTGGCGCGAGCGAGGGAATGGCGAAGTGCCCTTTCACCGGCTTCAGTTAGCCAATATCGGATGACTCTCCTCCGACCGGCCTTGGCCTTCAGAAGGCCGGCGCTCTTCATGCGTTTTAAAGCTGGTCCTGTCAGCCCAGCCGACATTCCCGCGTGGGAAATAAGGTCATAAGTGGAGGTCAGCCCGTATTTGACGAATACCAGGAGCAAAATCTCAAGTGAATTCAGTTTGCGGCCCAGATTGGTCACCGCGACGTTTTCGACTACTTGATTCTGCATCCAAATGACCTCACAAGTACAAAAATACACAATTCTCGCCGAGGAGGGCGTGCGAAAAGATTGACATATCGATATGGATATTGTATTCATATTGACAACGTTTAAGGCGTCGTTCACCGACTTAACCTGAGCCGGAGCGGAGCTTGCCTAAACGTGAGACGCATTGCGCGGGCCAAAGCACAAACAATCTTGCCACGGCAGGGTATTCGATCAATTCGTATTCGAGTAGGTCGTCTCACCTTCGGTCGGAAACGGAAATGGCGCGATTCTCGCTTGAAACAATTAGCCGGAGCAATCTGAATCTTGTCGCTTGGCCAAAGGTTGAGGATGTCCCGCGCGTAGTTG